>NZ_JBXYJE010000017.1:0-36911 GCF_057396285.1 Psychrobacter sp. CX97
TCAACTATGTTAACGGCATTTGCAGGTGTAATCATTGAGCCAATAGTTAGGGCGGTTAAAGATAGTGCTAATATGTTTTTTTTCATTTTTTAATTGACCCTGATAACAAAGATTTAAATTAAAGATTTAGTGAGGAGTAGAGAGGTTGTTAAGTTGATCGAATAGTATTTGTAAGTAATTTAGTATTTGTAAGTAATATAGTATATTAGAAGCAATTATTGTGCCAAATATAAAATATCATCTATTTTCTAGCTGTAAGGTAATTAATATCCGATAATCGGTAATTGGCATTATAGTATAATAGTGAGCATTTGTTTAATACGAGGATAATCTGAATAAAATAGGCTACATATGGTCTGTCTATAATTGAAAAGTGAATCAAAATTACGTGGTGAGAAGAAGGAGTCATTAAATTAGGTAAAAAAACACAAGGTGGTCTGAAAGGTTAAGACGAATTTCAGGTATTTTTATAATTAAAACCAAACTTTTTTCCTATATCTTTAGCATATAAAGAGGATATGCTGTTCTTTTATTAATAGCTTGATGTATTGCTAATATTATAAGATATGACTAATAGATGTGACTGATTAAAATCAAAACTGTAGCTGTTGATATCGTTATCAATTTAACTAAACTTGTAAGATAGTTAAATATAATCGTTTAAATCTCATTTAGCTCTAAGTCATTATAACGACAATATATTTTTTTATAAACAAAAATATTATTTTGGCTCTTTTAAATATCTCAAGTCTATATTTTGGTAAGTTTAACTATCATGATAGAAACTCTCAATTACTTATAGATACTGAACTTATATATAATAGTCATGCAAAAGCCAGAATAAGAAAGATCATAAAAATTTAAAATTACTGAAAAAAGCAGCTGTTTAACAGAGTGACTGACTTATAGTTAATAATGTCATTTTAAAAACCGCTTATTTGTTTCCTAAATAGGGCAATATATTGAGTTAATACAAAAACTGGTTTATCCTTTTAATCTCCTGTCTCATATCTCCTAAGGAAATAAAATGTTTGAATGTGTGGACTATTACGCTGGCGATCCTATTTTGGGTCTTAAAGATAAATTTATAGCGGATAACAAACCCAATAAAGTTAATTTAGGTGTCGGTGTATATTTTGATGCTGAGGGTAAACTTCCTGTTCTTAACTGTGTAAAAATAGCTGAAGAACGCATTGCTAATCCAATTTCTCCCAGACCTTATTTGCCAATGGAAGGTTTACTAGGACATAGAATAGGCTGTCAAAAAATCCTTTTTGGTAAAGATGCAAAAATTTTGCAAGAAAACCGAGTGGCGACTATTGCTACTATAGGGGGTTCTGGTGCTTTGAAAGTTGGTGCGGAGTTTATCCATCAATGGTTCCCACAATCTAAATGCTATGTCAGTGATCCAACATGGGGAAATCACATTGCTATTTTTGAGGGCTCAGATGTTGAAGTTGCTAAATATCCATATTACGATCAGCAAACCGGTGGTATCAAATTTGATGCCATGGTTGACTTTTTAAAATCTTTTAATAAACATGACGTAATATTGTTACATCCTTGCTGCCACAATCCAACAGGGGTAGATTTAACTCAACCGCAATGGGATACCGTTTTAGATGTCATTAAAGAGCGTGATTTAATTCCATTTATGGATATTGCTTATCAGGGTTTTGGCGAAGATATGGAAACTGACGTATACGCTATCCGTAAAGCAGTTGACAGGGGATTGACAGTATTTATAAGCAATTCCTTTTCTAAAAACTTATCGCTTTATGGTGAGCGTGTGGGTGGTTTATCCGTTGTCTGTCCATCTGCCGATGAGGCTAAACGAGTGTTTGGTCAGTTGCAATCCATAGTACGTCGTATCTACTCAACCCCACCATCACATGGGGGCCATATTGTTGATATCGTTATGAATGATGATGCACTTTATGAACAATGGGTTAGCGAAGTTTATGCAATGCGTGACCGCATTAAAGCAATGCGTTTAAAACTTAAATCTGTTTTAGAGGCGAATATTCCTGGTCGTAGCTTCGATTATATTACCCGTCAAAATGGTATGTTCAGTTTTACAGGACTAACCCCTGAACAAGTTGCGCGTATGCAATCGGAATTTGGAATCTATATGGTATCGAATTCAAGAATCTCTGTAGCAGGATTAAATACATCCAACGTTGATTATGTGGCTAATGCAATGGCAGAGGTTCTGAAAAAATAACCATATGTTTGTTTTGTTAAATGTATGTTAGAGATAATAACTCTAAATGCCGAGCATTGCTCGGCTTTTTTATGAATCATACTTTTCATGAACGACGCTTTATCTGTATATAATTCTTCTGGACATATAATTTGTATATATGACAGCTTTTATCAGTTACTCTGCCTTTTTTTGTCAGTTTATAGTAAGAGAGATAGTTTTCTCATGTGAAATATAAACTTTAAAATTAAATAAAGACTAGTAAGTAGAGTTAATAAAATAATTAAACATAAATTGTCACTAATTATTGTTACCTATTTATAAAAATCCCCATTATTGATTACCAGATTCCTATTATAAATAAAAAAAAGTATAAAAATAAATCTTACAGAGCGGATGAAAAACCTACTCATCGAAGAAGTGGATAAGCTGATTCAATAATTTAAAAAAACCAGCGGAGAATAACCTAACTGGTTTTTACAAATAATTAGACTATGAAATAGCTTGTGCTAATGCCGATAACGCACCTTTCAACATTGCAGATACCGTGCTACTACAGGTGCCTATACCTGAATAAATATTACCATCAACATTTAGCTGGATATAAGCCGCAGCATTGGCATTCGTTTTATCACTCTGTTCATGATCAGAATCAACATTATTTGCACTCTCTTGACTGATTGCATGCTCAGCATAATTAATAATATGTAAGCGCTTACCAGTATGACGTGCTACCCCATTAATAAATGCAGATAATGGTCCGTTACCTTTACCTGAGATATCAATGGTATCACCATTAATAGTGACTTGACCATTAAACTCAACTTCACCGCCTTTATTATTCACGCTGTAATCAAGTAATTTATAACCAGAGGTATTAAAATAGGTGTTCTCAAAAGCTTGTAAAATCTCTTCGTTTTTAAGTTCACGTGCTGCATCTTCAGCTTGCTTTTGAACCACACCACTAAAATCTATTTGCATCCAACGCGGTAAATTAAAGCCATAATTACGTTGAAGGATATAGGCCACTCCACCCTTCCCAGATTGGCTATTAATACGTACCACATCTTGGTAACTACGCCCAATATGTGCAGGATCAATTGGTAGATAGGCCACATCCCAGATATTTTTTGTTTCAGCGCTGTGTTTCTCATTATAATCAAGCGACTTTTTGATCGCATCTTGATGTGAGCCACTGAAAGCAGTGAACACAAGCTCGCCAATATAGGGATGACGAGGGTGCACTGGCAGATTATTACATTCACTAACCACCTGCACAATTCTACTCATATCACTAAAGTCTAACTCAGGATCTACCCCTTGGCTATACATATTCATAGCCATAATCATGATGTCCATATTTCCCGTACGCTCACCATTACCAAGTAATGTGCCTTCAATACGATCTGCACCTGCTAATACCCCAAGCTCTGAGGCGGCAACCGCACACCCACGATCGTTATGCGTATGTAAACTGACAATCACATGCTCACGGTTTTTAAGATTACGGCAAAAGTACTCTACTTGATCAGCATAAATATTTGGCATTGAGGATTCAACGGTAGCTGGTAAATTTATAATAACTTGTTGACCCTTTTCTGGTTGCCACACTGAGTTTACCGCATCGCATACCTCAATAGCATAGTCGGGTTCAGTTTGGCTAAAGCTTTCTGGGGAGTATTGGAACACCCATTCAGTTTCAGGATGTTTAGCGGCATGATCTTTTAATAACTGCGCCCCATTCATCGCAATTTGTTTGATTTGTGCTAGGTCTTTTGCGTAAACTTTATCTCGCTGCACACGACTGGTCGAGTTGTAGACATGGACTACCGCACGCCGTGCTCCTTTTAACGCTTCAAAAGTCCGCTCTATTAAATGCTCACGGGCTTGAACCAATACCTGTACAGTAACGTCATCTGGAATATGATCTTCTTCAATAAGTTTGCGGGCGAAATCAAACTCTACTTGGGCAGCTGAAGGAAAGCCTATTTCAATCTCTTTGAAACCAATATCTACCAACAACTTAAAGAACATCATTTTTTGTTCGATGCTCATAGGATCAATCAGCGCCTGATTACCATCTCGCAAATCCACACTTGCCCAAATCGGTGCTTTTTTAATTGTTTTATCTGGCCATGTACGATCTGGCAAGTTTGGTTTAAACGCAAAAGGCTGATACTTGCGATAATCAAAGGCATCATGTTTAGGCTTGATTTTTGGCTCAGACACAGGGGTGGCGACTTGGCTCATATTGATCCTCTAACGTATTATTAATAATTGAAAAATATAATTTAATTTGTTACTCAATATAATATCAAAGTCTCAGAATATTATTCTACAAAATATGTGATATATTAAACTTCGATTAGCTAATTATCTCAAATAACGGTATATTTTTAGCGAAAAACACTACTTTATAGGCTTAATCAAATGTCTAAAGTTAGAACTAACAATAGTATTGCCAATACTCAATCCCATGAACTGGATAATATCGATAGACAAATTTTAGAACTGCTTCAATATGATGCACGCATGAGCGTTACTGAATTAGCAGAACGAGTTTTTTTATCAGCGACACCCTGTGCCAGACGAATTAAACGACTTGAAGATACTGGTATAATCACGGGCTATCATGCACATGTCGACCCTCAAAAGCTTGGCTATAGCTTAGCTTTATATATTTCCGTGAGTATGGATAGACATACCGCCGAGCGATTTTCAGAATTTGAAGATAAAGTAAAGAGTTTTGAAGAAGTCGTAAGTTGCAGCATTGTGACGGGGCGTACTGAAGATTATCTGCTTAAAGTAGTCGTACGTGACATGGCACACTATGAAGAGTTTTTACTTCATCGCTTAAATCACATCGAAGGGGTATCCCAAGTACGTACGAGTTTTGAGCTACGACAAGTATTCCAACGTGGCATCGTGTAAAAAGATTACATCATCATCGCTCAGGTTGTTGAGTAAATATATTGCATGCCGCATTACTTTATAGCATGGCTAATAATTTGTCACTGACTATCAAGATATGATTAGTTCAAGCTATGATTAGCTAGTAGGCTTTTTTGATAACCGATTAGAGGCATGTTGGTAAAATAATGCTGCCATGAATACGATTGAGATTGGCAGTAGCATTGCAGCATAACCGACATAGTTATATCCGAAGGCACCGACTACCCCTCCACCACAAAAGCTATACCAAATCAATGCTTGAAACAATAACGTCGGTTTGCTTATCTGCCTACCTGCTAGCCAGTTGCCTATGGCAGCGCCCATATCTGATGTTAAACCAGTCAAATGGGTCGTTCGAATAACCGCACCACTATATGTAGCAACCAGTGCGTTTTGCAAACCGCACGCCATAGCAGCTAGCAGTTGACCAAAGTAATCGTGCTGAAAGAACAATAAAAAACTACCCAATAACATGCCAGCTTCAAGATAAAGTGCAACACCGTATCGATTACCGAGTTTTAGGGAGGTCTGACCCGTTATATAGCCACTTAATATAGCACCGGTTAAAAAAGATAGTAGAGATGCCCCAATAAATAATATTGACTGCCAATCTGCATGTGCCATTGCCGCCGAAAACAAGCTAACATTTCCCGTAACATGTGACACAGAAAGGTTGGTAAAACCAGTCAAGGCAATAACGTTTATGCACCCAGCACTAAAGGCAAGTACCGCACCACCAATTAGAATCCAGCGAGGCAATTTGGTTATCATAATCTACTTATGTATATTAATAGCTTGATTATTGCAGCTTTACTATTAAAAGGGTTAAGACCTATCAAGCGTTACCTAATAAGCTGACGCGAGCATCATTAAACATATCCATATCAGGTGCTAAAGTTCGCATAAACCGATCAAAATATAGCATTTGCTTGGTTAATAATGCGAAATCTCTTGGGAAATGTATGCCATGCCGTTTGCCCACTTCTACAATCTCCAGCATCATTTTATTTAATTCATCTGCCTGCTCTTTGCTATTAAAAGGCTTACCACTGGTATACGTCTTATCTTCAGCCATAATACGAGTAATCATTTTAGCCAGATCGCCAGCAAGTTGACTTTCATTAACCTGCTCTCGACCATGTGTCATACCCATATCAATCATACAACTTGCCATGGTTACAAAGTCATTATCCTGCAAAGCCTGCATCATTCCCATGCACGCTTTCCAACTTTCAGGTTTTAGCTTACCAACAATGCCAAAATCTATAAAGCCAATACGACCATCTTCAAGGAGCATCAAATTTCCAGCATGTAAATCAGCATGAAAGCTATTACAGAACATTAAGCTGGCAAACCAAGTGTTAAGAGTATCAGCCATAACTTGGGCCGGATCATCACAATATTGGCGCATAGCGACTTCATCAACCATAGACATACCATGTAAGCGACTCATGGTTAGAACCCGCTTTGTGGTCAACTCATCCACTACCTCTGGTGCTATAACTTTTTTATTACTTGTTATTTTTAGAAACTGTTGGAAATCACGAATATTCGCTGCTTCATTTATAAAGTCAGTCTCTGCCATCATACGAATTCGTATTTCATCAATGATTGGCGAGATACTGGCAAACTTCATTTTTGGCATCAACTTTTCCATTATTTTGCTGATACCATGCAGCACACCTAAGTCAGTCTGCATGATAGTATCTACACCAGGCTTCTGAACTTTTAGTACTACATCAGTTCCGTCATGCAATTTAGCCGCATGTACTTGAGCAATACTCGCTGATGCCAGAGGGGTTTTATCAATCTCCATAAATAGATCGTCTAGCGTCATGCCTTGATGAGACATCTCAGCAGTGAGCAACTCCTCTTTAAGAACCTGCTCAATGTAACTATATGACAAAGGAGTGGTTTGATCTAAGCAGCCTTGAAATGCCGTCACATATTCACGCGGAAATAATGATGGCGTACTTGCAATAAACTGTCCAATTTTAATATACGTTGTACCTAACTGTTCAAACGTTTCACGCAATAAATTTGCATCAAGATCTTCGCCTTTAGCCACTCGAAGAGCTGACAGACCCGCAACACTGGCCGTATGACGTACTCTATTAACGACGTCAAAAGATTTTTTTAATAAATTAGGCATAAATATCAATAAACTTATAGATTGAAAATATATTTAAACTTATATTGAGGCATTAATGGTTGGCATCAACCCTAATTAACATAACGATTTTAATTTTAGGACTTATCTTCAATATTGTTATCTAAGGAAACCTTTAGAGATACCTAATATAGAGAGTATTGAACTACCCGCTATATTTCAGCGCTAGTATTAATACCGAATGCAAATGGTATCAATTTACTAATAATCACACGAAAACAACTTATCATATTAAAGTGTCTATAGATTAAAATGTCTATAGATGTAAATCATGACCACAGCGGTCACAAAATTCTGCACCAGCGGCATGACCGTATTTACCACAATTAGGACAAGTAACAGGATGTAACTGAGGCCGCATGTTTTTTGCCAATTCTGAGGTAAAGATACCGGTTGGCACCGCAATAATGGAGTAACCCATTATCATAACCATACTTGCAATGGCTTGACCTAGCCCCGTTTTTGGTGACATATCACCGTAACCTACGGTAGTGAGAGTAACAATAGCCCAGTAGATTGACAAAGGGATACTGGTAAAGCCGTTTTCAGGACCTTCAATAACATAAATTACTGAGCCGAAAATAGTAACCAGTAGTAGAACAAATAGAAAAAATACCGATATTTTTTGTTGACTGGCTTTTAATGAGGATGCTAAAAAGCCAGCTTGTTGCATGTACCCTTTCATTTTAAGGACACGGAATACCCTCAAAATTCGTAGAATACGAACGACAATAAGGTACTGAATACCACCAAAAATCAAACTTAAATAACTGGGTAATACCGACAATAAATCAACGATACCAAAAAAGCTAAACGCATAACGCATGCGGTTAGGGGTAGAAAATAAACGTAAAACGTACTCAATGGTAAATATAATAGTAAAGAACCATTCAGCATAAAAAAATAAAGTGCCATACTCCAAACGCAGTAATAGTACACTATCCAGCATAACGACAGACACACTTGCAACTATGGCAACTAATAAAAAGATGTCAAAATAGCGCCCTAATGGCGTATCCGTTCCATCCATTACGATGTGAATATCTTCTTTTAACTCACTTATCGTTTTACGTTTTGTCTTAGCTTTTTTCATAAACACAGGTTTGTAGTCTATAATGTTAGATCATTATACTGCATTATGTCGTTAATGTTACCAATAAGAAGGACTTTGTTTTATATGAGGGATATCTTGATAACTCCTCATTAATAGCGCCATTGATTTATATTTTGGTTCAACGGCTTAACGGTAACGCTGACAGTGTAATATGTGCAAAACATTAATTGTTAAAACAGTGAGTGTTTAAAAATTGGTAAAGTAAGTTTAGTTAGCTAAACTAATGCTAATTAAAAGTTCTTGGTTCTATATTAAGGAATTTATTATGGCCGGCCATTCAAAATGGGCAAATATCAAACATAAAAAAGCCAAAGAAGATGCGAAACGCGGCAAGATTTTTACCAAAATAATTCGCGAAATAATCTCTGCAACCAAACAAGGTGATCCTGACCCAGACGCTAACCCTCGCTTACGTGCCGCAGTAGAAAAAGCCCTATCGGCTAATATGACTAAAGATACTATTAAGCGAGCCATCGAGCGTGGTGCCGGTAATACGGAAGGCGGTGATATGGATGAGCTGACCTACGAAGGGTACGGTGTTGGCGGTGTGGCGGTGTTAGTAGAAACCATGACAGATAATGTTAATCGTACCGTTAGTGAAGTGCGTCATGCTTTTACTAAATTTGATGGTAATTTGGGCACTGCTGGCTCAGTGGCCTATTTATTTACCAAACGTGGCGAAATCACCTTCGATGATGTGTCATTAGAAGATGAGATTATGCTAGTAGCCCTAGATGCCGGTGCATTAGATATTGAGAACGATGGCGAAAGCTTAAGAGTAATTACTGAGCCTGAAAGGTTTGGGACAGTAAAAGACGCGCTCAATAAAGCAGGCTATGAATCAAGTAATGCTGAAGTAACTATGTCTCCTTCAACGAGTGCAATGATTGATAATATTGACGATGCTGAAAAAGTCATGAAAATGATCGATATGCTTGAAGATATTGACGATGTACAAGATGTACACACCAACGTTGATTTCACTGATGAGATTTTAGAGCAATTAGGCGCCGAATAACTTAGTTTTAGTAGCTAGTCAGAATCTCGTTAATAACTAAGCAGGATACTTTAGATTAATAATAAAATCTACCTTACTAAAAACAGGCCTTAACTATGGCGTTTAGGGTCTGTTTTTTGTTTTGCCTTAACTTGACAGCTTAAAACATCATAAATTTTACCTATCTAGCCAATTTTTATTGATTGCAAGCTTTAGCTGCTCGGGAGTATCAATATCAAGACTTAATTTGAAGTTATCAACAATCGCTACCTCATCAGCCACCAATGCTCTAATTTGATGACGCAGCCCTTTATCTCCCTGTAAACTTGACTGCCAATTTTTAAGAAGTTCATAGTCAATAACTATCGGTAAACCAACAACTGTCTCACTACTGTCTAAGCCTATATCTCTAGTATAATTAGGGTAATTGTTACCTATTTCTAAAATAAGATTAGTAGCATTGCGACTATTAAAATCGCGACTATTCAAACTGCCTTTATTAATATTACGACTATCAAAAATATTGTCCTGCACTATCTTGTCAGATTTAGCATAGCGACTGGCGACAACTTTAGTATTTTCTTTCAGTAAATTCTTTAGATGATGAGTATCTAACAAAATTTGGTCTACCCCTAAAATCATAACTTTATTAATCGCCAAATTGCTAGATACCGAATTGCTAGAAACTAAGTTGTTAATTACCAAACTTCTAGTCGCTAAATCATCATTAGCTAGAGAATTCAAAGCATCAATACCCAAGCTTAGACTATGCCCCACACCCTTCTCAGGTTCTTTATTGAAAACCACCTCAATAGGTTCAATGTCAGCAATCAATCTATCTATGACTCTCTTAATTGACAAATGACCTTCGGGAATGACAACAATAATAACCGCTGGATGCGTCGCAAAGGCTCTACGAATCATGACTTCAATCAAAGTTTGACCATGTTGCGTTAATAGCTGTTTGGGAGCTCCTAAACGCTGACTGAGTCCACTCGCCAGCAAAATAACGGCATGGTTTTTATAAGTGTTGTGAGTGAGGTTCGGCATAACTTAAAGGCTTACTGTATGGTTTAAGGCACAACTTGAGACAGGTACAGAAGCGTCATTCTCCTTTGAACTCTCCTTTGATTTGAACTTTAAAGGGGCTTCTAGATTTACAGCATCGTTTGAGGTCATAAAATCAACGCCATGCATCACCGCATTAATCTGGGCAATGATACCTAATGCTAATGCCTCTGGTCCATCACCGCCAAGTTTATATCCAATAGGATAATGCAGTTGATCGATACCTTGCTGTAAATGTGAGATGTCGCCTTGATAAATGTCTTTGATTTCAGAAATCAAACGCTCTGTTCGATATTTTGGCCCTAGCTGACCTAGGTATACCGGTGGATTGGCAAGCAGCACTTTAAGACGTGCTCTATCTTGACTGAGACTATGAGACATAATGGCAACAGCAGCATTTCGGCTTAGATTAATAAGGGTGTCGCTATCTTCTAGCGGCAAACATAGGACATTATCAGCTTGCATGAAGCGCGCTCGAGTGGCGTAATGAGCACGGCTATCTAATACTGTAACCTGCCAGTCCTGCATTTTCGCAAGCGTAACCAATGGCAATACATCATTGCCTGCTCCGCAAATCAGCAGCTTAATTTGCGGTTGCAAATGTCTCACTAACCACTGTGTCTCGATAATATGGTCTAAATTATTATCGACTACCCCTTTTACACTCACAAATTGAGCCTGTTTTTTAGAAGGCTTTTTTTTAGAAGCCTTTTTTTTAGAGTACTCATTGCCAGCTACTGAATTATCTTCTGATCCATTTGAAGACAGCGTTTTAATCGCTTGTGTTAAGGTAGGATCACTGGGAATATGTTTTAAATCCTCATTTAAGATGGTTATATTTGAGTGAGCTATAAAATCATCTAAATTAATATGTATGCCAATAGGATGCGAGGGATCGTCTGAACGGATTAAAGTAGCTATTCGCATCGTTTGCTCATTATTGCGAACCTCTTTAATGCATTTAATCAAAGGCATCACAGATTCCAATCGCTGGAATAGAACATGAACACGTCCATTACAACCCAAACCAAAATTGAGATCTATATCATCGTCGTTATGACTATCAAACTGGTCGTCTAAATCATGGTGCCAGTCTAAATCACGGTAATTGTCAGTATTCAAATCACTATTTTCGTTATTTTCAACACTATTGTGATTATGTTGCTTAGCATTATTTTGATGAGCGTTATCGTCCTCCCCCGTTTGATACACCTGAACAGATGGTCCATTACGGGTAATCCAAAAAGCTCTTTTAATGATATGCGGCTCTAGACAGCCACCACTAATCATGCCTACTGAGCGCCCATCTGCACAGATAAGCATCATCGCACCTTCTTTACGATATGCAGAACCCTCAGTACGCACAACCGTTGCTAGTACCGCTTCAATACCGTCGCGGGCAACTTCAGTCGCCAGTTTTAAAATATCAGAAACATGATTCATAGTATTGACTTATTTAAGGCGTTTAAAAGTTAAAAGATCAACCTATTAAGGTCATGTAAGACCACTTAATTAAGAGCATTTACTTAATTAAAGAAGGGTAAATAATGAAGGCAGGTATTGAAAGAAAGTATTAAATACAGCTATTGAGGGCAAATAGTACTGTACCTTATACAACCTGCCCTCCCCTTGCTCTCACCAAAACCGCTTTTATCACACTGGCGTTATTAGAAGCTTAAAAAATAAGACATTTGAAAAAGTTCATAGAAATTCTAAGGCAATTAGAATTTCTATGGGACTATCAAAAATCTATTGTTATAAAACGACCGCATCATAATCTGGCAATTGATCAATCAACTTATCTAGAGTAATTGGAAAGTCATAAACGCGAACCCCGACCGCATTATAAACCGCATTAGCAATAGCAGCAGCAGCGCCCGATATGGCTGTCTCTCCGATCCCTTTAATGTGCATAGGATTGGTATACGGGTCATCTTCTTCAACGAGGATGACTTCGAGTTGAGGGACATCTGCATTCACAGGAATATGATATTCCGCCAAATCATGGTTACACAATCTGCCATCACGTTTATCATGAATGACCTCTTCCATCAATGCTGAGCCAATCCCAAATACCATACCGCCATAACATTGTGAGGTTGCAAGCTTGTGATTCAAAATACGTCCTGCCGTGAAAGCACCCGTCATATTCTTCACGCGTATCTCACCTGAAATGCGATGTACAGCAACTTGTGCAAAGTTAGCACCATAGCAGGCTTGACGATGGGTTTTACCGTTTTTACCGGGTGCAATTTCGCCTTTTGCACTCAGTTGTTGGTTATCAAGTTTTGAAATAATATCGGCTAGCGGATAGGCGGCATCATGACTAAAGTCATAATCCTCTTTTAGCAGTGTATCAGCACTATTTAATGAGATCGGCAATCCTACTTTTTCTGCAATATTGTCAAGTTTGTCTAACTTATCTAGCTTATCTAACTTATTAAGAACACTACCAAGCACATTCTTGCCCGCTTCAATTGCCGTTTCTGTCAGTGTAGCGTCATGATCGCCGATTTTAGAGACTTGACCTTGTTGCAACTGTATAGTGTCAGCATGCAGGCCAACCCGTTTGGCAATTTGCTCACGTAATTCGGCGCAAGCAAGATAAATACTACTACCCGCACTGGCTGCACCAAAACTTCCACCAGAACCGGGAGCGGCTGGCAATTTACTATCACCGAGTTTCATCTCGATATGGTCGATAGGTAAGCCTAATAGATCCGCTGCTACCTGAGAGAATACGGTATAAGACCCCGTACCGATATCAGTCATATCGGATTCAATTACCGCTTTAATACCATAAGATTTAGTTGAATCTAGCTGTAAGGTAGCACGAGCCTCTGCAGGCATTAGCTGATTACCCCTTGAGGCAACTGCCATACCAGTACCAATCCACCAGTCGCCTTCTAAACGACTGGCAGGTTTTGCGATATGCTTCTCATCCCAACCGAATGCTTTTGCGCCTTGCTCCATGCAAGGTATAAGCTGTCTTGTTGAAAAAGGAGTCTGCTGAGACGGATCTTCTTCTGGTTCATTAAGACGACGTAGCTCAATAGGGTCTATATTCAGCTGACAGGCTAGCTCATCCATCGCACATTCAAGCGCAATCTGACCAACCGCTTCGCCTGGTGCGCGCATCGAGCCTGCAAGCGTCCAATTCATATCCACCATTTGGTATTCGACTTTCCGGTTTTTACCACGATACAGAAAGTGTGTCGACAAGGCAGATGGCTCAAAAAATGCCTCATCAGGAAGATTACTTGAGATCGATTCATGAATAATGGTGTCTATTACCCCGTCTTCACTACAACCGATGGCAACTCTTTGACGGGTATTAGACCGTCTTACCGTCGCCTCCATTACCTGCGGACGTGTCATCATTATCAGTACAGGCTGCTCAAGCTCTTTAGCGGCAATAGCGGCTGCAATGGACTCAGGGGCTATACCTAATTTACTACCAAAGCCGCCACCGACATACCGTGCAATCAGATGAACGTTATCAGCATCAATCTCTAACGCATCCGCTATTTGTTTTTTACTAAAAGCAACCATCTGGTTTGAGGTATAAATAGTGAGCTTATCCCCCTCCCAATGCGCTAGTGATGAATGGGGCTCCATTGGCGAGTTACTTTGACTAGGCGTGGTATAAACGCGATCTAAACTTACCGCTGCATTCTCCAAGCCTTTTTCAGGATCGCCTTGTTCACTATTTTTATCAGACCCTTCTTTTTCATTAACCTCGTGGGTATTTTTAAGCTCTGTCTTAAAATCTAAAGCTGCTTTATCCGTCTGATCATCATAGGTTACTTTTAATGCCTTAGCAGCTTCAGTGGCCGCTTCAAAGGTTTCAGCGATAACAACCGCTATCGGCTGACCATGATAGGCAATCTCGTTGGTGCCTTGGGTCGGCGCTTTCATTTTGCCGCCTTGCTGAGAATTTCTAATAAAATGCTTTGGATCAGTCACTACTTTAATAACGCCTGGTATGTCAGTAACCGAGCTTTTATCAATATCTTTGACACGACCTTTAGCAATAGTAGCACCAACCAATACGCCATAAGCCATATTGTCTACATGATATTCTGCTGCATAAGACGCTTGCCCACTTACTTTTAAAGAACCATCAACCCGAGTAAGAGGTTGACCAACTAACTGACTCGATGTTTTGTCGAAGAGGGTCGCAACCGGCTCATTCATGATCATTTTTTTGCTGGGTTCGGAATTAAGGATTCCTTTATTTAATGCTTCATTTAGCGATTTATTTAATGAGGCCATGATTATGCTTCCTTAGCGTCAAGAGCGCGCTGGATAATTTGTTTAAGTAAACGGCGGGTTAGTGGAATTTTAAAGTCATTTTGTCCCTGACCTTTCGCCGTTTCTAATAGGATATTGGCAGCATTAACAATATCAGGAATAGCCCCTTTAGTGCCTTTAAGTGACGCCTCTACCGCCTCATTGCGCCACGGCTGTGACCCAATACCACCAAACGCCAAACGTACTGTGGTTAACGTACCCGTATCATCTTTATCTATCACTGCGGCGGCAGATACTAGAGCAAAGGCATAGGACGCACGGTCACGAATTTTGTCATAAGTGTGCATGCCTTTAATTGGAGCTGGAAGTACGATATGAGTGATTAATTCACCCGTTTCTAATACTGTTTCAATATGAGGGGTATCCTTAGGCAGACGATAAAATTCTTTAATCGGGACTTGTCTGGCACTACCATCTGGTTTTTGAGTCTCTAATGTCGCATCTAATAATCGCATAGCCACTGCCATATCAGAGGGATGCTGTGCGATACAATGATCGCTGGTACCCAGTATGGCAAGTGAGCGGTTTTGACCTTCAATTGCTGGACAGCCTGTGCCCGGTTTTCGTTTATTGCACGGACTATCTGGTTGGTAAAAATAGTAGCAACGGGTACGTTGTAAAAAGTTGCCGCCAGTCGTCGCCTTATTGCGTAGTTGACCTGACGCACCCGCCAATATAGCGCGTGAAAGTACTGGATAATGGGCTATGATGTCAGGATGAGCTGCCAAATCACTATTGGTTACCAAAGCGCCAATACGTAAACCACCTTCAGATGTAGGCTCAATCTGCTTAAGCTCTAACTGAGTGATATCAATGAGTTTAATCGGTGTTTCTATCTCAAACTTCATTAGATCAAGTAGGTTTGTACCGCCACCAATAAAGGCAGCGCCTTCTGTACTTGCCGCCACGCAAGCAGGATTTAACTCATTAGCACGGACATATTTAAAACGTTTCATGAGTTGTCTCCTAAATGTTGAGCAGCGTTCTTGTTGCTTTGGTTGGTGCTTTGGTTATTGTTAGTGCTGTGTTGATTATTAGAGGCTTTAGTCGATTGATTATCTTGTAACTGGGCTTGACTAGGCGCTGGCGACCATATACCTGAGACAGCCGAAACACCCAAGGTAGAAGCTGATTTTGCATTAGAGTTAGACACTTTATTTGGGCTATCCGAGTTATTTGAATCCTCTAAAAGCTTAACCTCTTTTTGCAGCACTTCAGATATGGCATTTATGATATTGGGGTATGCAGAACAGCGGCAAATATTACCGCTCATACGCTCGGCAATTTCATTGACTAAAAGCGCATTCGGTTGTGTTAAGTCTTGAGTCACATAACTTGGCCACTGTTGCTTAACCTCTTCAATAAGGGCAGTAGCAGAACAAATCTGACCCGGTGTGCAATAGCCACATTGAAAAGCATCATGATCTCTAAATGCTTTTTGCAAATCAGATAAAGTTTCAGGTAAACCAATTCCTTCAATAGTCATTATCTCGTCACCTTCGTGCATGACGGCTAAGGTTAAACATGAATTAATACGTTGACCATTAATCAAAATAGTACAGGCACCGCACTGCCCGTGATCACAGCCTTTTTTGGGGCCTGTAATCTGTAAGTGGTGTCGAAAAAGGTCTAGTAGTGTCGTTCGGGGATCAAGATCATCGAAGTGATAGCTTTTATTATTAATTGATATAGTTAAGGTAGTCATGCTGGCGTCCGCTGGCAGGTGTGATTAAAGAATATCTGTTAAAAGGATATTTGACTCAATTAGATGGAGAATTAAACGTTCACGGGTAAAAACCTATTGAATAAATACAATAAATGCTCTGCTATCGCTCACAATTAGTTGTAACTCATAATTAAAAGTACCATTAAATCATTAGGTTGTTGAATGCAAATAAGAATTTATAGTATTGAACCAAAAAGATTTTAGAGTATTGAAATAGGATTGAAATTTACAATGTTATAGATTTATCCTAATGAAAATAGAGAATTTTTTTATATAATAAATGTTGTTGTCCTGTGCTTTTAAGTAAAAGCGCTAAGGGCTGTTAACCATTCTCATTAAATTATTGACTATAGCTTTTATAAAGTTCCCGTTAGCCATACACATTCAAAAAAACCATCGCTAATGAATTAGCGAAGGTCTTTGTATTTAGAGACAGAGAAATAAATAGGGATATAGAAAGAGATAGATCAAGCCGTTGAAATGAATTAAGAAGTTAAATTAGGCGCCAGATCAAGGACCTGTCGATTTTAGTACATTTAATATCTTATAGCTCGGATAGCACGTAATCTGAACATTATCAAATACAGTGCTATGCGTCAGATTAGTATCACAACCTGTCACTTTATCTTTTCCAAACGACAATATGGTATCTGGCTGATACTTATCCGTGTGAATCAACAGCCATAACTCATTGAGTGGCCGTCTTGTCTGATACGCTTCAATCTTCGGTTGTTTTTTTAGCATTACCTTATCGACATCGTCTTGGGTAATACTAGAAATTGTTCGACCCTTTCTAAATTTGGTAAATTTGTTTTTAGGCATATACAAGGTTTTCATTGGAATCTTAAATCGCTCAGCCGTTAGATAAACATTTTCCTCTTCATAAAAATGACCCGAGATATTCTGCTTTGCAACGATATTCAACGATTGCCAGTACCAGCGCTTTGCAATCAGTCCTTTTTCACTCATCTGGGTACGTAATCTTGGCAAAGTTGTCAGTTCAATACCGATATACACTAACTGGTTATTCTCCCAAAACACCAAGGTAAAATCAGGTTCATAGCCATCATCTTGGCCTGAAATAATATGAATGGGATCTAGGCCTTGAATGGTCAGATAATGGGTTAAATAGACCCACTCTCGCTGGCGTTTGATTTGATTTTGAAGGTTTTCACCGTTTTGGTTAACTTGAAATTGAGTAGACTCAGGTTGACTGGCTCGGTTCAGATTAGCATCAGTTTGAATGGTTTGTAGAGGTTGGGATTGCTCAATGGCGTACTGTTTTAAATTCCCTATATTTTGAGGTTCTTCAGGCATATCCTCGCCTTGGTGGTGACTACCATCCGTTTTATGTGGCGGGAAATTATTATCTTTTAGCACGGCAGTCATAACATATTATTAGATAGCATAAGGTTTAATGCTCTTCAATTTGCAACAGTAATTTCTTTTTGTCAAGTCCACCAGTATACCCCCCTAGTCCACCACCACTGGCGATGACCCGATGGCAAGGAATGAGAATACTAAACGGGTTCTTACCATTGGCATTTGCAACCGCACGATACGCCGTTGGTTTGTCAATATTACGCGCCAACTGTGAATAACTAATCGTTTCCCCATAAGGGATCTGCTGCAATGCTTGCCAAACACGTTGTTGGAAGGCAGTTCCCATTGATAAATCAAGCGGTAAGTCAAAACTACGTCGAGTTCCTGCTTGATATTCCTGCAGTTGAGTTAGTGCTGATAAAAGAACAGTGTGAGTGGCATCATTTTTGCTTAGGCTATTTTTGTCAACAAACTTAAAGCGGTTATCACTAAGCTTTAAGTACTTCTTTAACTGTACAACGGTTTTGGACGTTTGCCACTCTTGACCCACCCCTAACCAGCTGACTCCCAGAAGTTTCGGTGCGGCATACGCTTCATCCACCTTACCTGCCATTAAAACTAAAGGGTATCCCGCAATGTCAGTCGTAGTTACAATCATTTTATTCACCTTTAAAGTATCCTTACATAGTGATAGATTCATTGACAACTATCTTCAAAAATCAGGAGCTGATCTCGCTACTATCTTGACACAAAAAAAATGGCATCACAATGATGCCATTTTTTAAAGTTTGCACAGTCGTCATCGACGACATACTGGTGGTTAAATTCATTATTCATCCGTCTCAAACAAGGCTGCCACAAACTGCTTAGGACTAAACGCTCGTAAGTCATCGATCGACTCCCCCACCCCGATATATCTGATGGGTATATCAGTCGTATTGGCGATATTAAACACCACGCCACCTTTTGCGGTGCCATCCAGTTTGGTAATAGTAATACCCGTTAAAGGTACGGCATCGTTGAATATTTTGACCTGATTTATGGCATTCTGACCTGTCCCTGCATCAAGTACAATCATACCTTCATGCGGCGCATCTGGGTCTGATTTACGCATAATACGCACTACTTTTTCAAGCTCCGCCATAAGGTGCGTTTTGTTCTGCAAACGACCTGCCGTATCAGCAATTAACACATCGATATTTTTGGCTTTGGCAGATTGCATCGCATCAAACACCACTGACGCACTATCTGCACCATGACCTTGCGCGACAACGGGTATATTATTTCGCTCGCCCCACACTTGAAGTTGCTCTGTTGCCGCGGCTCTAAAAGTATCACCAGCAGCGAGCATTACCGATTTACCTTCGGCTTGCAAACGTTTTGCTAGTTTACCGATGGTCGTCGTTTTGCCGACGCCATTTACCCCAACAACCAAAATAACAAACGGTTTTTTAGAAGTATCAATTATTAAGGGAGCAACTTTAGGCTCCAATATCTCCACCAACTCTTTTTGTAGCGCTTTATATAAAGAGTGCGAATAAATCAGATCACCACGGGCTGTCTGCTCGGTCAGACTTTTAATAATTTTATCAGTGGCTTCCACCCCGATATCAGCGACTAAAAGCTGATCTTCCACCTCTTCCAATAGCTCATCATCAATCTCTTTGCCACCGATCAAGATGTTAGCCACACCTTCTGCTAAATTCTTACGCGACTTAGACAATCCAGACTTCATACGACTAAACCAGCTACCAGATCTTTTATTTGTATCATTAGCGTTATTATCTGGTTCGCTTATTTGAGACTGCGGATGCTGAAAAGGCTTGGGCTGCTGGTTTAATGTCTGCTTATCAAGTTGCTGATCATCAGTTGGAAAGGCTGGTAACTCATAAGATGACTTATTAACAGTCTCATTACGAGGCGTTTCAACAACAGGAATATCCTCCGTCACGATCAAACTGGGCAACGTAATATCGTCATCATCAAGCTCATCTAGACTGCCATCTAAATTAATGACAACTCGGCTTGGATTATGTGCGTTATTCATAGTGTCTCTTTTTTATCAATTATCAAGCATTAAGCGTAAATTGGATTAGGAATAGTTTACCATAAGTGACCTATCGCTTTATAAGTGCCCTTTTATAAATATCTTTGTGTAAAAGCCTTGTTGATGCCTAGTTATAAATGTATACCTTGATAGCAGGGTATATTGAATACCTACATTCCCTACATTTAAAGTCAAATTTTAAACTTTTTAAAAAAAGTGTTTGACACCCTCTCCTTTATCTATATAATACGCTCCTACATTAAGACGATATAGTTTTAGTTTTAAGTTATTTGAAAATTATTTTTAATTAGTTTTCTCTTGTGAAACTGAAAAAGCAGTGCTTTTTTTATACGTTTTTCAAGGGTGATTAGCTCAGTTGGTAGAGCGTCTGCCTTACACGCAGAATGTCGGCGGTTCGAATCCGTCATCACCCACCACTACTTAACTACAGTTTAACAACTCAGTGGTTAAATAAAGTTATAAACGACCTAAGCAGCGGTAGTTCAGTTGGTTAGAATACCGGCCTGTCACGCCGGGGGTCGCGGGTTCGAGTCCCGTCCGCTGCGCCATATTTTAAAACTTAAATTACCTTTTAAGTAAGTACAAAGTTTCAGCCCTAAGCGTTCATTTGCTTAGGGTTTTTTTTGTGGGTGTTGGTTTTACGAAAAAGCCTTATACCATATAGCTATTTATGCCTTTTAAGCTACATACTGCCTTTTAACCTAGCTAATTATAGTTGGTCGTAAAATCTTTCTAAAGCCTTTATTCTCAATATTAATTTTGGGGCTGTAGTAGATAAGAATTAAATATCACACCATTTTCTCAAAGTTTTAAGTTGATTAGATGGTGAACCATAATTAAATCTAAACTCGCATTCTTTTAAAAAAAAGTGGAAGTTTTTCTTATCGATTCCATTGTATTTTCTAAGTATGCGTTTAGATTGATTCCAAAAGTTTTCAATGCCGTTGATGTGATTACCACCTTGAGCAAACTCTTTACAATGGTTTATTCTAAAATGCTTAAAATCGCTTACATCAAGTGCATTATAACGTCGATAGCTATCGGTATAGACAAAGCTATCAGGCTTTATTTTACGTGCAATAACAGGCATTAAAGTCTGCTGTTTGGTATCTTTAACAATGATGGTATAGACTTTGCCATTACGCTTTAAGATTCCAAATACAGCAGTTTTACCACCAGCATCTCGACCTCTTTTGCCTTTACGTACACCACCGAAGTCGCTTTCGTCTAATTCGACTTCGCCGTCAAAGACGTCATCTGTTTCAAGTGATAAGTAATACTCAATAACGAGTCTTACTTTATGATAGAAAAGTGCTGCTGTATTTGCCTGAATCCCTAAAAGATCAGCTGCTGTTCGAGCCGTTACTTCAGCGGTAAAAAACTCAAGTAGTCTTAACTGTACTTTTTTACTTAATTTACAAAGGGTTAGCTTCATTGCAGTAGTCTAACATAGTGCTTATCTACTACAGCCTCTAATTTTTTTATTGTATCCACACACTTTAATTTTAGCTATAGTTTTTAGGAGATTCAGATGGGTAAAAGTCAATTAGTTGATTTAATATCTGAAAAAATTAATAAAACTCCATACTCTTCTTTAGAAAATTTTGCTTTATTCATCTTAAGGGAAAAAATAGTTGCTAACTCTGCCTCCTCTGAAGAAAGGTTGTTATTGATTAATGATTTTTTGTCCAACTATTTAGAGTTTGATTCGGAAACAGATGAACCTATTGGTAGAACTAATGAAATAGAACAAATGATAGACTTTTTGCTTAATTCTGATTAAACAAGCTAATAACACTCTACCCCCAATTATTTATAAAAAATTTATTTTAAAATACGCGAAACTTAATAAAATAATAATGATATGTCTTTATTTAACTACTCTGGTTTTAATAGTCTTTTGTGCTCCAGCCCATGCCACCCCCTTCGCCCTAAACTCCCAAACATCCAATACAAGCGACATCACCTTACAATCATGGAAAGAAAAAAAAGACATGGGCGTGGTTAAGCAAGACTTAGACTACTCTTGCGGAGCATCATCATTAGCAATTATCCTAACCTATTTTTATCAAAAACCGACTTCTGAAATCCAAATACTCGATGACATGGCATTATCTGATGTGATGGCTTCTTTTAGTGATTTAGCAACTGTTAGCCAAGAATATGGTTTTACCGCCAAAGGTATAACCACCAATTATGATACCTTATCAAAACTTACCATTCCAGCCATTGTCTATCTTAACCATAAGCGTAGCGACCATTTTAGTGTTGTGCGTGCCATTGATAACGATAGGGTTTATCTTGCAGATTCTAGCTGGGGTAATCGAGTATTGAGCCGAAAGCAATTTGAACAAATGTGGCATACGAACAATGACCCCAACTTACAAGGTCGAGTTTTATTAATTTTATCCAATGATGACCCACAAAAACGAAATACCAACTCTCATTATACAAACATCAAAGATACACAAAAACTATTAAGAGAATCTGTAATACTGTTTCGTGAGAACAGAATACAATAGTTTTTCAAGTTTAAGTGGCGTTTACTGCTCTAAAAACCCCACTTTTTCAAGATATGGCTGGTAGATGGCTTGTTTTTCAGGGTCTAGCAGTTCGTTCGCTATCTGCTCAGCAAATGCAGGATAGCTCAGTTTGGCTTGCCCAACGGCTAAATGCGACAGTTCATGTAGTTTCGATAATTTGTTAGCGAAAAATAGGCGTTGCTTGTCTGTCATTTTGATTGGGGTAAACATATCAGCTGTATCAGGGTCACGCTCAATCGCTTTTTTCTTGTCATTCTTAACCGCTTTATCTCTTATATCCTCAAAACTAAAAACTAGCTCATGGATAACTCGCCCCTTTTTATTTTGCGTGTAGTTAATACGGTAGGGGGTATGCGTTTCTATGTCTTTGATGGCTTTATCAATGACATATCGCTTAAAATCCGTTAGGACTGGATAACTATCAACACAATTAAACTTTGCTCGCAGATACTCAACGGTATAAGCCTTCTGCTTGTACTGTTGGTGCATACAACTGGCGATTAGCTCAAACAAAACAATACCGTAACTGCCTAAATCAACTATCATCCGACGTTCGTACTTAGTGAACGGATCTTCTTTATCAAAAACAGTTAGCATTTCTACAACATCGTTATGCAAATCAACATGAACCTCCCCTTGTTTGTCTTGATAAACTGCTTTAGTTAGCCAGCTAACTTGTATCCTTGATCTAACAGATTGATTTTGATAGAAATCCCAAAATTGATAGCTTTTGTTCGTCAGTGAGCTACAAATATTTGCCAATTCATCGTAGTACTTACCGCTTTTAATATCATACTCCATCAAAAAGTCCTTTACCCTGACGACAAATGTACGTTGGTTTGGATTAATATCGACAGCTTTGCGTACCAAAGGTGATAGAAACATGATTAACCGCCTTTCATTCAAATCTAAGTCAGTAATGGCGTTTAATAAGCGGTTTTGTATAACAAACCATTTATCTCCGTAAATCTTAGATATTGGCTTATCAGCTGGCTTAACATCTTGTTTATCGATAATAGGTGAGGTGGGTAATACTTCTTTGTTTTTGACTTCTTGAGCTTCCTGACGCTCTAGAATGGCTATCCTTGTTTTAACCTCCAACATTCTAAGTTCATATTCTTGACCTGAAACTTTGCCAATCATCGCTTCACTGATAAGTTGCAGTAAATCAAAATTTGCTTTCTGCAATGGGTCTGTGTATTCCAAAGCCTCTATTTTTTCTCTAAAACCATCAAGAAACGGATTACTCATAGCTCTCTACCTGTCATCGGATATACGCATATATGGAATAATATAGGGTATTATAGGAACAATATCAATAATTTTCCCATAATACCCCCTAAACTTCCTAGTATTGTTATTTTTTCGCTGAAATCCCTTGCTGTAAAAGGACTACAGCGATTTTCCTAAAAAGTACAAAAGTATTTAAAAAGAGGGGCTGAAGTAGATAAGCACTATGCTAGACTACTAAAATGAAGCTAACCCGTTGTAAATTAAGTAAAAAAGTACAGTTAAGGCTACTTGAGTTTTTTACCGCTGAAGTAACGGCTCGAACAGCAGCTGATTTGCTAGGTATTCAACCCAATACAGCGGCACTTTTTTACCATAAAATAAGACTCGTTATTGAGTATTATTTATCTCTTGAAGCAGATGACGTCTTTGATGGTGAAGTCGAATTAGATGAAAGTTACTTCGGTGGTGTACGTAAAGGTAAAAGAGGTTGAGGCGCTGCTGGTAAGACCGCCGTATTTGGCATTTTAAAACGAAACGGTAAGGTTTATACCGTTGTTGTAGATGATATCTAATGCCTGTTATTAAGCGTAAAATAAAGCCTGACAGCTTTGTTTATACCCATAACTATCGTAGTTATAACGCCTTGGATGTGAGCGAATTTAAGCATTTTAGAGTAAATCATTCTAAAGAGTTTGCTCAAGGTCGTAACCACATCAACGGCATTGAGAACTTCTGGAACCAATCTAAACGTATTCTTAGACAATATAATGGAATAGATAAAAAGAACTTCCACTTGTTTTTAAAAGAGTGTGAGTTTAGATTTAACTATGGGTCACCATCTAATCAGCTTAAAATTCTGAGAAAATGGTGTGATATTTAATCCTTGTCTACTTCAGCCCCAATATTTATAGGCAAAGTTAATCCATCGATTACCATTACCCGAGTCACTTTCTTGTTATAATTAACACATAGATTCATTAACGCCTATTTTAAACTTATCATAAACCTTGAAGGATATTTATGTCACTCTCTTTATCTGCTTTAACTGCTCTTTCCCCCATCGATGGCCGCTATGCGAGCAAAGCGGATTCACTTCGTACTCACTTGTCAGAATTTGGCTTAATAAAAGCAAGGGTTACGGTAGAGATTCGCTGGCTTCAGTCTTTAGCCGAAAATAAGGCCATTGCCGAACTTAATAATTTCGATGCAAAAACCAACGCATTTTTAGATAACATCGTTAAGAATTTTAGTGAAGCAGACGCGCAAGCGATTAAAGATATTGAAAAAACAACCAACCATGATGTAAAAGCAGTCGAATACTTTATTAAAGATAAGTTTCGTGGCAATACCCAACTTGAAGACAGCTTAGAGTTTATCCACTTCGCTTGTACTTCTGAGGACATTAACAACCTGTCTTATGCCATTATGTTAAAAGATAGCCGTGAAGTCCTAGTCGCTAAATTACAAGCCGTTACAGATGCTACAGTTGCTTTAGCAAAAGCTCATGCCAATCAGCCAATGCTGTCACGCACCCACGGGCAAACTGCAAGCCCAACGACACTGGGAAAAGAAATGGCGAATGTGGCTTATCGTCTAGCCCGCCAAATTAAGCAAGTTGAACACGTTGAGCTTTTAGGGAAGATAAACGGCGCTGTTGGTAATTACAATGCCCACCTCTCTGCTTACCCCGAAGTTGATTGGGTAGCTCATGCCCAACAATTTATTACTCAACGGCTGGGGCTGACATTTAACCCATATACCACTCAAATTGAGCCTCATGATTATATAGCAGAATTATTTGATGCTGTACGCCGCTTTAATACGATATTGATTGATTTCAATCGTGACATTTGGCAGTACATCAGTTTGGGCTATTTCAAACAAAAATTGAAAGAAGGCGAAGTCGGCTCTTCTACTATGCCACATAAAGTAAACCCAATAGACTTCGAAAATTCGGAGGGTAATCTAGGGGTTGCCAATGCGATGTTAGCTCACTTAGGTGAAAAACTACCGATTTCTCGTATGCAGCGAGATTTATCCGACTCAACAGTGTTGCGCAATATAGGTGTGGGGCTTGCTCAAAGCATTATTGCCTATGATGCCTGTTTAAAAGGTATTAATAAACTTGAAGTAAACCCTGAAAAGCTAGATAGTGACCTTGATAACGCCCAAGAGGTCTTGGCAGAACCCATTCAAACAGTTATGCGTCGTTACCGTGTTGAAAACCCATACGAAAAACTTAAGGCGCTGACCCGAGGTCAAGCGATGACTCGTGAAGCCATGCTTGAGTTTGTCGATAGCGATGAGCTTGGTAATGTCAGCGATGTAGACAAAAAACGCCTACGTGAGCTGACACCGGCAACCTATATTGGTAATGCAGTCGAGCAAGCACTTGCTATTGACGAGTGGATTAACAAGCTATAGACAACCTATTCTCACATAATAAAAAGCGCTTACTAAACTTTAGTAAGCGCTTTTTGAACATTAAACCAAACGGTTATTACTTCTTATTATTATCATCTTCATCGTCACTGTTGCCAGGAATAATTGCCTTACCAACTGCAACTGTGCCTTTTACCACACCTTTGGTTGTTTTATAAGCGACTTTAGCAGGTACTGTCACAATTTTATGCACACAACCTTGCATTAATAATGTACTGGCTATTAATACTAAGAATGAGATTTGTTTAATAGATTTTATAGGGTAATTTGAATTCATTTTATATATCGTCTCTTAATTAATAATTTATAGCCTTTCAATACAAGCCTTTTAATATAAGCCTTTTAGAGCTAAGGCTTTTGAATTTAAAGTGCGTAGATTATGGCTGTTGAACATTCAATCGTAACACTGACCAAAACTATTTTGGTAATACGCGGTTTTTTGGTCATTCACACTGATATTACTGCTAACGAAAATGTTAAGTCAGAAAAATTGGCAATATCTCGGAAAAATAGCGCTGCCCATATTAAATGAGGTTGAAACTTATCTGTTCTACAAAAACTAAACATACGCAAATAGTATCACATTTACATTTTAGACTAACAACTTATTGAACAACTTGTTCGACGAAATAAGAGCCTATATTCACAACCTACAATTTGCTATTTTCGCCTAAAATAAGCTCGTACTTCGTTAAAATTCGGATTAAATAGAATGACTATTTAACCCGAGCTTTTAACGTAATGCTGCCTCGTATTGTCTCATTTTATTCTAAAAATTCACTAACTTGAGAACTAGAGTCTGTTCAAGTCAGTATTTTACTGCCACATATCATATTTTACTCAGTGACTATAACACAGACGCAAAACGGTCTCATCAAATGACACCGTATAATCAAATCGACACAATTAATAAGTATCATGGGGTTACGGTAGCTATTTTCGACTATAGGAATGTGCCATGACTCCCATTAGTATTATAATCATTACCTTGAATGAAGCTGAACGTATTGGGAATTTGCTTTCTGATTTGTGTCAGCAATCACATCAGAATTTTGAAGTGATTTTAGTCGACTCCAATAGTGAAGATGGCACCTGCGATATTGCTCAGCGTTATAGCAGTAGCCTATCTAACCTAACCATCTATAAAATGCAAAAAAGAGGGGTTTGTTTAGGTCGTAATACGGGAGCTAACCTCGCTAATTACGAACGATTGCTTTTTTTAGATGCTGACGTTCGCTTGCCTGCTCATTTTATCGCCCATGCACTCGATTATCTTGATAACCAAAAGCTTGAAGTCGCCGCTGTTTATCTATCAGCGAAGGGCTTACCCAAACATTTTTTTTTAGGCTATAAAGTTTTCAATGCCGGTATTTATATCACTCAATTCTTATTTCCTACCGCTATTGGCGCCTGTATGTTTTCCACTAAGACCATTCATAAAGCCATCAATGGGTTTGATGAAACCATTACGTTGTGCGAAGACTGTGACTATGTTAACAGAGCCAGCAAAGTTACCAAATTTAGAATGTTACCTATTACATTTTCATTTGATCCAAGACGGCTAAAACAAGACGGCTACTTTAAAACTGGTTGGAAATACTTGCATGCTAATATCCATCGATTATTTATCGGCGAGATTAGAGATAATAAAATTAATTATGAGTTTGGACACTATCATAACAAAAGTAATGGAGGTCTAAACACCTCAATATCTCCTATAGAACCGCAAGAACCCTCAACTGTGGAATTAACCTCTACTCACAAGCCCTAGCTGTTCCTATATATAAGATAGCCATATGATCAGCTTTCTCAATAATCAGACTCCATACCATAAATATATATCATAGTGTTGCTGCTTCCGTTAGGCAGCGATGTCCTCGCTTTCTTATACTCTCCTATAGTGTTAATTCAGACAAATTCATATTCATGACATTGCGGTGTATAATCAATCATTAATCTCAATTAAAGCGATAACTTATGAATTTTTGCTTACCAAATGACTTAAGTGCCGATCAGTTTTTAGCAGAATATTGGCAAAAGAAACCTCTGCTCATCAAGCAGGGTTTACCGCAGCTTGCCGGTATGTTTGAACCCGAAGATATTTTAGGCCTTGCTTTAGAGGAAGATACCACCGCTCGCCTTATTACTCAAAGCAAAGTGCCTCAAAGCTTACCGAAAAAAGACTCTGAATATATTTGGAGAGTGACCCAAAGCCCTTTGAGTGAAGATATCTTTTCTGAATTAACAGAAAAATGGACCGTGCTGGTTCAGAACCTTGAGCAATGGTCACCTGAGCTTGGGCAGTTATGGAATGCCTTCAACTTTATTCCGCAATGGCAAAGAGACGATATTATGGTGTCATATGCACCAAAAGGTGGCTCAGTTGGTAAGCATTATGATGACTATGATGTTTTTTTAGCACAGGGTTATGGTCGACGCCGCTGGCAACTGGGTAAGTTTTGCGATGCCACTACTGAGTTTATTCAAAACCAACCCATTCGAATTTTTGATGATATGGGAGATATTATTTTTGATGAGGTGTTAGCACCTGGTGATGTCCTATATGTACCCCCAAAACTTGCCCATTATGGTGTTGCTGAGGATGACTGCCTAACCTTTTCTTTTGGCTTTCGCCGTCCTAATCTAATGCAAATTCTGGATAGCGTTGCTGATCTGTCAACCTCTGAGGAAAACTTATTTATACCTTTAAACCTTGAGCAAGGTATTCAGCCCTCAGGTAAGCTTGATGAATCAAGCATTGAACAAATAAAAGCCCAACTATTAGGTATGTTGAAATCTGAACAGGGCGATAGTCTTATTAAACAAGCGGTTAGTGAGGTGGTTAGCAAGCGTCAATATGACCTACTCATTCCAGAAGAAACCATCGATAGTCATGAGCTGGAACTGGCATTAGCGAATGGGGCTAGTTTACATCCTGATTATAGCAGTCGATTGATTTATACTGAATGCAATCAGGGTTTAGCTGTTTATGCAAATGGTCAACATCTGGATAATATCGACGAGTGTGAAATGCAATTGTTAAAATGTCTTGCCGATGGCAACTCTCTAACGGCTCAAGATATATTTGTAGATACTGATACACTAATTAATACGCAAACCATCATGACGTGGCTAGAAAATGGTTGGGTTTGGCTAGATTATTAAAGGATCTATATCAATTAGTAACAACTAAATCTTCTACGCAGTATTAGAGCGAATCCTAAGTGTCATTATGACGATAAAAGTAAGGTATTAAACAGCATTGCATATAAATAAAGCCGTTTTTAACACCGTAAAAGGTAAACTTTATAAATCAAGTTATTGCTTAAATTAAGTACCTACTCTACCTGCTTATAGTTGAATGCTAACATTAAAGTTTTCTAAGTTTACATTTGTAAACACAAGTTTATGATTTTCGTTTTATAATAAGGGTGTTCTGTCGATTTAGGATACGCATCGACTTTAATGGAAATGGAGATTTAAAATGCCTAATCAACCTTGCAAAACGACTAAAATGGCTCGTAATGACATTAATCAAGACCATTTAGATGAAAAAGATCAGCAACGTACAGATGATTCTCCGCTCGAGATGATGAAAGGTCTGCATGAACATGAAAAGCATGACGATGATGAAGATGACTTTGAATAGCATGCTTTCTATGAAATAGCTATTATACAAACTAAAAAAATCAAAAAAAAGACGTTGCTTAAGCAACGTCTTTTTTTTGATTTTTATGGTAATCCACTTATTAAACTTAAAGTATAACCACTGGGGTTATCCCAAAAAACTTATTCGCTTTCCTCTATGAGCAATTGCTCGCTAATGGCTACAGTATTAAAACCACCATCGACAAAGAGTATCTCGCCAGTAATGCCAGATGCCCAAGGCGACAATAAGAATAAAGCGGCATTACCCACTTCCATTTGGCTGACGTTACGTTGTAGTGGCGCAATTTTCGCATTCACATCAAGTAGCTTACGGAACGATTTAATACCGCTTGCTGCTAGTGTACGAATCGGCCCGGCAGAAATCGCATTAACACGAATACCCTCACCACCCAGTGATGCTGCTAAATAGCGCACAGAAGCCTCAAGACTAGCTTTTGCCATCCCCATAACATTATAGTTTGGTAAGACTGAAACACTGCCCTCGTAGGTCAATGTCAGTAGTGAGCCATGACGCTGTGCTAATAACGAACGCGACGCCTTAGCTAAAGCAACAAAGCTATAAGCAGAGATATCATGCGCGATCGCACTACCCTCTCGCGTAGTGACTTCAGTAAAGTCGCCATCTAATTGGTCTCCCGGAGCAAAGCCAATTGCATGTACCACACCATCTATACCATCAGGCCAATGCTTAGCAACCTCGGCAAAACAAGCATTAATCTCATCATCAGATGCCACATCACAAGACAACACCATATCCGCATTAAACTGCTCGGCTGCTTTTTCTACACGCTTTTTCATTTTATCATTAGGATAGGTCAAAATCAGCGATGCGCCTTCTCTCTGTAGCGCCTCAGCAATTGACCAAGCAATTGATAATTTACTGGCAATCCCAGTAACCACAAAACGTTTACCTTGTAATAACATCCTCGCTCCTGCTTCCGTATCTGTTAACTTTTAGAGATAAAAAATGGATAATAACCATAGTAGAGAAACTAAAGATAGAAACTAGAAATTAAGCATTGTTTCCACCCAGTTTGTAACAAGTGTACACTGAATAAGCAAATACTAACATCTTTTTTTACAAAGTACTTTACAATTTAGTTTAAGAAGTTAAGCTATAGCATATTTTTAATTTTGCCATTTGAAACCATGTCTAATTTAAACTCTATAAAAGTTCCAAACGCTGATAATTACTTTACTCTGATCGAGTCTACGGGCGAGAATATGCGCCGTCCTGGCTTATTGGATACGCCAGTTCGAGCAGCCAAAGCTTTTAATTATCTAACCAAAGGCTATCACGAAACACTTGAAGAAGTAACCAACAATGCTGTTTTCCCTACGGATAACCGTGAGATGGTTATGGTGCAAAATATTGAGTTTTACTCACTCTGTGAGCACCACATACTACCCTTTTATGGTGTGGCACACGTCGCCTATCTTCCTGATGGCAAAGTACTCGGTCTGTCAAAAGTAGCCCGTATTATTGATATGTACGCCCGCCGCTTACAAATTCAGGAAAACCTGACCAAACAAGTCGCCGAAGCCATTGAACAAGTCACGGGTTGCCGAGGTGTGGCTGTGGTCATGGATGCTGCTCATATGTGCATGATGATGCGCGGGGTTAATAAACAACAATCTAGCACTCGTACCACCTCTATGCTGGGTGTGTTTCAAACGGATGCTCAAGCACGCAATGAATTTTTGATGGCGGTACCAAAGCCCAAACAGAATCTTTAATCTGTACGCTTAATTTGACTAATAGAGAGGTAGTTAAATACCCTACTACCTCTTTTAGTACTGCCTCTTTTAGCTTTTTATTTAATTCTTATAGCTTTTTATTTAATAGTATTATTAATCTCTTACTACGACTCTGCTTCTAATGCCTCAAGCTCTTTAATCATTTTAGGTAGTATAGCATCCATGCTATTTTCCAAAGTTTGCATGGCTTTTGGCATTGAATCCATCATATAGTCTTGCATTAGTTTTGATTGTTTGTTCATAATACTCTGACCAATCGGGCTGGAATAAAAGTCTATTTGAGCATCCACCTCTTCTTGGGTATAGTAATTTTTTGCAGCTTTTACAAAACTATCTCTAGTAATTTTGGTTAATTCTTTACTACTTTGATTAACTAACATTTGGGTATATTTAGCAATAATTTTAGTGGTTTGTTCTCGTTGGTACTCAGTCAAACCATCTAATGAGTCATTCTTTATCATAGATTCAGTCAACATTGGCATCATGTTGCTTCCATCGCCCAGCATTTCAGTCATCATTTTATCTATCTGCATAACTGTCATGAGCTTGGTTAAAGAAGTATCCGTTGGGGTATTAGCATAAGCGGGTAACGACACGACTCCAATACCCATGATAAAAGCTAACACTGTATTTTGTAAGATTTTCATTTTTTATGCCTTTTAACGTTATTATATGTAGAAAGCGTTCATTCTATTTTTACTTTATTTATCTTTTATAGTATCAATATCACAGCTTGGACGTTTAGCCTGAATTTTACGTAACTGCTTCCGTTCAATGGCTGCTTCAAATCGGCATTCTTGTAATGGTGTCTTAATATTAAGCTTCGGAACTTCGGTTGGCTTACCATTTTTATCTACGGCCACCATTGTGAAATAGCAGCTGTTTGTATGGCGAACCGTTCGCTGTTGAATATTTTCTGCTTCAACTCTTATTCCAACCTCCATCGAAGTCTTACCCACATAATTTACAGTAGCGGCGAAGGTTACCAACTCACCGACATAAATCGGTTCTAAAAACATAACCTGATCGACCGATAAAGTAACCACATAATTCCCGCTATATCTTGTCGCACATGCATATGCCACCTGATCTAACATCTTAAGTAAATCGCCACCATGAACATTACCGGTAAAATTGGCCATGTCGGGTGTCATTAAAATTGACATATAAAGCTCATGTTGTACTGGCGCTTTTTTGGCTGTAGACGTGGTATTGCGTTGTGGCATAGTAATCCTTAATTCTATTGCTAAGTCAAATAACATTTTTATAGGGCGGGTAAACATTCGAACATGGCATTTAAATTAACTATTTGCGAGTACTTAACACGCTTTAAATACTTAATATGGTTATTATACTTAATTGAGTAAATCTATGTTTTATTTCTTTTGAACGGTTGAAGCTTAATAAGCTAGGCTGTAATTAATCTATGATTTAGAGTGTAAAAATTGCGATTTTAATTTACAGTATTTAAATTACCATAAGCCTATCCTTTACCCTTATTGGTTAAATGTAGGATATCTATTGATATATTGACTATGCTAAGTCGTTTAAGAACATGAATAAATTTACAGGAAATATCTCTTACAGGAAATAGATAAATTTGTTAAAAAAAGCTTGACTGAATAACTGTATCTGCTAGAATACGCCCCACTTAACGTAATCAGTACATTCATTGTCGCGTTAAATTAGTTATTCCCTAATAGCTCAGTTGGTAGAGCATCGGACTGTTAATCCGTGTGTCCCTGGTTCGAGCCCAGGTTAGGGAGCCAAATTCTAGATAGTTTTTTAGCTAGTCAAAGATTTATGTCCCGTTTATGGCGTATGCCAAAGCCCTTATCTGATGATAAGGGCTTTTTTTTATGCCCAAAATTTTTTGTGCCCAAAACAAGGGGGTTCATTTAAACCCTCAGTTAAATGTGTCTGTAAATTATTTCCTTATCGTATAAAATTTAAGCTAAACTACTATTACCTCGATCTCTTATAATTAATTAATACTTTTATAATATCCATATTCAAGTTAATATTCTTTAAATAATAAGTCTTTTATAGTCTACCTTACACAATTTTATTAGATACCTCATGTGGCCACTTTTTGACTCCCCTGCTTTTGCACCTTTTATTGTATCCGGACTCGTTTTACTCATATTGCTCATCGTTGAAATGCTTGGCTTCTTTTTTGGGGGGTTAAGCGGTTTTTTAGACAATCTCGTGCCCGATTCACTGCTAGAGGCAGACTTTGATACAGATGTTGATATAGATTTTAACAGTGATATAAGTTTGGGATTAAAAGCTTTAGATTGGCTGTATGTTGGCCGCATCCCTACTATGATTCTACTCATTTTATTTATGGGTAGCTTTTGTATCACTGGTATTCTATTGCAGCAAGTGTCGTTATTAACTTTAGGTCATTATCTCTCCCCTTGGCTTGCCAGTCTTGATGCTGTAGTGATTAGTATCCCTGTACTTAAAATTTTAGCTGCACTTCTTTATCCTATACTTCCTAAAGATGAAACCACTGCTGTTAGTGGTAAGTCATTAGTAGGGCGTCCTGCTAATATATTAATTGGTCACGCTACTATTGGCAGTCCTGCTCAAGCCAAAACAGTAGACAAGCATGGTCAGACTCACTATATCATGGTAGAACCAGACCCTAAATATATCCATGATAAGACAGCGTTACTATCAGTATCAGATCCGTCCCATTTGTCTATCCCTAATATCAGTGAGTTAAGCAAGATCTATGCAGAAGATACCTTAATCATTACCCAAAAAGTTGGCGAACGTTATTTAGTAAAAAAAGTCTAAATCTAATTAAATACACTACATTTATAGATGTCTATACTTTATTACTCCATTTATTGCTTTTATCTTATAGGCATTATTTTAAACACTACTGTCCTGAACTACTAATGCCCTTAGTTACGTTTGCCTTAATAAATATAACGCTTAATTGGTCTTGCCTTCAATAAAAGTTAATAACTATAAAAACTTCAAATACTTATTTAAAAAGGATTCTATATGTCAGGTTTAATCACATACGCCATTATTGCTGGTGTTATTTTTGTTTTATTACTGCTCATTGGTTTTATTTTAACCCGACTGTATACACGCGCGAGTAAAGAGGTGTCATTCGTACGTACAGGTATGGGTGGTGAGCGCGTTATATTAAATGGAGGTGCATTTGTACTGCCTGTACTGCATGAAGTTATCCCTGTCAATATGAATACCCTACGCCTTGAGGTTCGCCGTGCCAATGAAGAGGCATTGATTACCAAAGACCGTATGCGGGTAGATGTCAAGGCTGAGTTTTATGTGCGTGTTAGTCCCCTCAAAGAATCTATCGCCACTGCTGCACAAACATTAGGTATGAAAACAATGGCGCCTGATGAGCTTAAAAACTTAGTAGAGGGTAAGTTTGTCGACGCACTTCGAGCCGTCGCTGCCGAAATGCAAATGGAAGAACTGCATGAAAAACGTGTCGACTTTGTTCAGCGTGTTCAGCGCGCAGTGTCAGAAGATTTGTCAAAGAACGGGTTGGAGCTAGAAACCGTGTCGCTTACCGGTCTAGATCAAACTAAATTTGAATATTTTAATCCCCAAAATGCTTTTGATGCTGAAGGTATGACTCGCCTAACCAAAACCATTCAAGACCGTTTAAAGCTACGTAACGATATTGAACAAGAAACCGATTTGGCAATAAAAACCAAAAATTTAGAAGCTGAGCGTAGCCGTATTGATATCGTTCGTGAAGAAGAATATGCAAAACTTGAACAAGAGCGTGAGATATCCATTCGTCGCGCGGAGCAATCTTCAAATATTGCTACCGAAGAAAGCATGAAACAGCGTGAAGCCGAAGAAGCTAAAATTGCTGCTCAGCGTGAGATTGACCTTAAACGCATTAATGCAGAGCGTGATATCAAAAACCAAGACATTATTAAAGAGCAAGCCTTAGAGCAGGCCAATATAGAACGTCAAAAAGCTATTGAACTTGCTGAACAAGAACGTCAAATTGCGGTAGCTGAAAAATCTCGTTCAGAATCTGTCGCGAAAGCTGAAGCAGATAAAGCCCGTGCCCTAGCAGTACAAGAAGCTGAGAACGTTACGACAGTTAGAGAACGTGAAATTGCTGAACGTGCTAAGGCAGTACAGCTGATTAAAGCTTCTGAAGATGCTGAAAAAGACGCCATTGATATTAAAGTAGCGGCGCAGGCTGATAAAATTGCTGCTACTGATCGGGCTGAAGCTGTTCGCATTGAAGCGCAAGCTCAAGCAGATAAACAACGCTTAATTGCACAAGGTGAGGCTGATGCACAGCTGGTAATTGCTAAGGCCAAAGCCGAGCAATATCGAGTAGAGGCGGAAGGCAATGAAGCAATCAATAATGCTGCCAATACCCTATCTCCAGATCAAATAGATATGCAAGTACGCTTAGCCTTACTTGAACGCCTGCCTTCCATCATTGCTGAATCTGTTAAGCCTATCGAAAACATTGATGGTATTAAGATATTGCAAGTGGGCGGTATGATGGGCGGTTCTGATTCAGGTGTCAATCTTACCAACAGCAGTTCAAACAGTGGCTCTTTGGCTGATGAAGTGGTTAGCTCTGCCCTCCGCTATCGTAGCCAAGCGCCGCTTATTGATCACCTGCTAGGTGAGCTTGGACTATCTGGTGGAGGAGATATTAATGCGTTAACTCGCACACTGGTAGACTCTCAATTTAAACCTGTTGAAGACTCGCCTATGAAGGGTAAGAATACTGATAATCACAGCACACCTAGACCCGCTTCAAATAAAGCCTCTGTTAATACAAACCCTGCCAGTGCTAGCTTACATGAATTAGAATTGCCCGATGTGGTTCACAATCGAATAGAAAAGGCAATCGATAAAGCAGAAGACAGTACCTCAAGCTATACCAGTAATAGCAACAATAATATGGCTAATAGGAGTGCACCGCACACCACCATTAACCCCAATAACTGATAAAACAGCTTAAATGGTAATATTTATTAGCGTAGGGGTTGACACCTACTCTAAGCTTGGCTAGAATAGCCTCCACTTAGATGAGACGTCACTGATTAAATCAGTATATCTCTCAAGTTATTCCCTAATAGCTCAGTTGGTAGAGCATCGGACTGTTAATCCGTGTGTCCCTGGTTCGAGCCCAGGTTAGGGAGCCAAATTCTATAAAAGTCCTAATTCGATATTGAACTGACCCCCAAAAGTTGGACGGTTTAAGTCTATCTCAAGGACTGAATTCTGTACTTCACAGGACTCAGTCCTTTAAGTTTAAGCTGAATACGCTCATGATTGTAATAATGAATGTACTCATGA
>NZ_JBXYJE010000018.1:0-36202 GCF_057396285.1 Psychrobacter sp. CX97
TTGAACCGCCCCGACTATATCGGAGAGTGGATTGCTTGAGTCAGGCAGCTTTGTCTGACTCACTAAAACTATCATAGTATCGTCTCTCAAACTCAAAAGGCGACACATAACCAATCGTGCTATGTAAACGTGTTCTATTGAACCAATCGACCCATTCAAGGGTTGCTAATTCAACATCACTCACACCTTGCCACTGTTGTTTTAAATAATCAATCACCTCCGTTTTATAAAGCCCGTTAACCGTTTCAGCTAATGCATTATCGTATGAATTACCTGTCATGCCAACAGACGCAATGACGCCAGAATCAGCCATCTTATCAGTATAGCGAATAGATAAATATTGTACGCCGCGATCACTATGATGAATCACATCTTTAGGATGGTTTCTGTCGGCTATCGCTTGATTTAACGCTGCCATTACCATATCGGTGTTCATACGATTAGACACTTTCCAACCAACAATACTACGGGCAAACACATCTATAATAAACGCAGTATAGACCCAACCACTCAATGTTTTAACGTAGGTAAAGTCAGCCACCCATAGCTGGTTAGGACGATGGGCATTAAAGTTACGATTAACTAAGTCGTCTGCCCGTATTTGATCATCACGAGACTTAGTGGTTATCTTGCCCTTACCTCGCCAGATACCCTGCATGCCATGTTGACGCATTAACCGCTCTACAGTGCAGCGTGCAGGATGTATACCTTCGGATTTCAACTGTTTCCAGACTTTACGAGCACCGTATCGGCATTTGCTGTCCTTCCATATACGTTTAATCTCATTAAGATAGAAGTCATCATGACAACTACGCTGTGAACGTTTCTCCGGATTGTCGTTTAAGTCTTTTATGCGGTAGTAGGTTGATGGAGCAATCGGCAAGACTTTACAAATAGCTTGAATGCCATAAACAGGCTTATGCTCGTCAATGAATTGAACCATCACTAAGGTTTGCGGTCTATTTCCGCCTGGGCGAAAAAAGCTGCAGCTTTCCTTATGATCTCATTGGCTTGTCTAAGTTCTCTGCATTCACATTCTAGCTCTTTAATACGCTCCGCTTGGCTTTGAGCTTGAATATTTGCAGGAATGGTTTTATCAATGTGCTTTTTATGCCACGATCGTAGTGTCTCAGGCGTGCAACCTATCTTTGGCGCTATGGCTTTGATGGCTGACCAGGTGGATGGGTAGTCGTCTTTAGCTTCAATTAGCATACGGACGGCTCGCTCTTTTATTTCAGGGGTATAGTTTCGTGTTTTCATTGTCGTATTCTCTCAGAAAGTTAGGTCTCCGACAATCACGGGGCGGTTCATTTGACCTGGGTGTACTGCATTATTACCTGTTATACGTACAGTATCTGCAACCTTAACAACTAATGGTGGCAATATGTGCTTAGCTGATAAACTGCGAATGTCATTATTTATATTTTTTCCATCTTCTCCTAAATGTATGCATAGTTTTTGCAATCCTAGTCTTAATAAAGCGGCAGAACCTCTAGGTGATTTATTGAATATTCTAGCTGCCTCGATATAGTCTACTTTTACATCCTCTGGCATATCATCCTCAGGTAAAGCAGCAAAGCCGTAATCTGGAAACAACATTTCTGCTTCTTTATCTACTTCTCCAAACGGCGTTTTAGTTTTATGTGTTACTCTCCATAAACTTGATTCATTACAATGCGAACATAATGCTTCATAACAGTCAGTATAGATACTAGCATTATGTAGGTTAGTCCAGTCTATATGCGCGAAAGTACCACATAAAGGACAGTGAAATCCTTCTTTTTTAAATTCTGGAGCTATAAATTTCATACTATTCTCCACCTATGACTTTAGATTATTGAATATAATGACTCTTTATTGGAACTTGATGTAACCTCATGCTTTCTCAATTACTATCTCAATTGCAGCCTTGAGGAGCGGTTTAGCCCTGACATAAGCAGATACAAGCGGATGGCAGGATTAGCTACCAATACCTACAACTTACAAGCCCCACTCGCACAGCCATCATCAATGTCGGCTTGAGCATCGTTAGCACCATCACGGGTATTATGATAATACAAGGTTTTCACACCAAGTTTATACGCCATGAGTAAGTCTTTGAGGAGTACTTTCATGGGGACGCGCTGACCGTCATAATGCGTCGGATCATAGTTGGTGTTGGCAGAGATACTCTGGTCAATAAACTTCTGCATAATCGCCACAAGCTTTAAGTAGCCTGCATTGTCAGGCATCTGCCACAATAGCTCATACTGGTCTTTTAAGTTTAAGATATCAGGTACGACTTGCTTTAAGATACCGTCTTTAGAGGCTTTGACCGATACCAAACCGCGTGGTGGTTCAATGCCATTGGTAGCGTTTGCAATCTGGCTTGACGTCTCAGACGGCATTAAGGCAGATAGGGTAGAGTTGCGAAGACCGTGCTCGACGATGGCGCTACGTAACGCTTCCCAATCAAGCTGCAATGGCTCGTTGCATACTTTATCAAGGTCAGATTTATAGGTGTCAATCGGTAAGATGCCTTTTGAATACGTCGTCTCGTTAAAGGCAGGGCACGCGCCTTGCTCACGGGCAAGTTTGTTTGAGGCCTTTAATAAATAATATTGTAAGGCTTCAAAGGTTTGATGAGTAAGGCCAAGCGCTGAGTCGTCAGAATACTTAGTGCCATTTTTCGCTAAATAATACGCATAGTTAATGACGCCAACGCCAAGGGTACGGCGGCGCATACTGCCATTTTCAGCTGCTTTGACAGGGTAGTCTTGGTAGTCAAGTAGGGCATCAAGCGCACGAACAATAAGCTCGGTCGGCTCTTCCATGTCCTCTAAGTTTTCGACTTCACCCAAGTTGATTGCCGATAAGGTACAAAGGGCAATCTCGCCTTCTTTGTCATTGATGTTGTCCAGTGGCTTAGTAGGGAGGGCGATTTCCATACATAAGTTGGACTGACGGATAGGGGCGACAGTGGGATCAAAGGGACTGTGCGTGTTGCAATGGTCGACGTTTTGGATGTAGATACGACCAGTGCTGGCACGTTCTTGCATCATTAAGCTGAACAATTCAGTCGCTGGGACATGACGTTTGCGGATATTGTCATCTTGCTCATATTGGGTATACAGCTCTTCAAACTTGTCTTGATCGGCAAAAAAGGCTTCGTACAGTCCCGGCACGTCAGAGGGCGAGAATAGGGCAATATCCTGACCTTTAATCAATCGGGTGTATAGGGTTTTGTTGATTTGCACCCCGTAGTCCATGTGACGCACACGGTTGTCTTCTACGCCGCGGTTGTTTTTGAGTACCAATAAGGACTCAACTTCAAGATGCCACAATGGGTAGAATAGGGTCGCTGCGCCGCCACGGACGCCACCTTGTGAGCAACATTTAACTGCGGTTTGGAAAAGCTTATAGAATGGAATACAGCCAGTATGTTGCGCTTCACCGCCACGGATAGGGCTACCTAGCGCACGGATATTACCAGCATTAATACCGATACCGGCACGCTGCGAGACGTAACGCACAATGGCACTGGTGGTGGCATTGATAGAGTCTAAGCTGTCACCGCACTCAATCAGTACGCAGGAGCTAAACTGACGAGAAGGGGTACGGACACCTGACATAATGGGCGTTGGCAGTGAGATCTTAAACTGAGAGGTGGCGTCGTAGAAGCGCTTGACGTAGTCTAAACGCTCAGACTTGTCGTAGCTTGCGAACAGGCACATACCGACCAGCATATATAAGAACTGCGGACTTTCATAAACGGTCTTGGTGACTCGGTCTTGTACCAAGTATTTACCTGCCATTTGCTCAGCAGCGGCATAGGCAAGGTTCATATCACGCCAATGGTCGATGTATTCGTTTAGCTCATCAAATTCTTCACGTGTGTAATCTTGTAGAATGTGCTCGTCATATTTTCCCGTCTCGGTAAGCTTAGTGACATGGTCGAATAAATGAGGAGGCTCAAACTGGTTATAAGCAATTTTGCGAAGATGGAAAATCGCCAAACGTGCGGCAAGATATTGGTAATCTGGGGTGTCCTCAGAGATTAAGTCGGCAGCAGCTTTAATGATGGTCTCGTGAATGTCACGGGTTTTTATACCATCATAAAACTGGATGTGCGACTTTAGTTCGACCTGTGACACAGAGACATTATCTAAACCTTTGGCAGCCCAAGTAATGACCTTATGGATTTTATCTAAATCGATGGGCTCTAGTCGGCCGTCTCGTTTCATTACTTGTATCTTATCCATATTTGTCATTGCTGTCTCCGAAATTGAATAGGTTGGTTTCTTAATAGGATTGGTTCTAAAATCATCGTTGGTTATGAATACTGGTGTCGTTTAAAGCATAGTTTTATGATGAATACAGACGCTAACAGGGTGTTTAGTCTTAAACCATAAAACCCCACATAGAATATGTAGTCATTTCTGTATAGCCACAAGATATGGGGTAGTTTTTATGTTATAGACACAATATAAAGGAAAAAAAGTGATTTTTCTATATTGACAAATTAGGACAAGGGGGGTCGAGCTTGCTATTTTAGACGAATATTACGATGTCTAAAATGAGGGTAAATCTGTAAGCGTTGAGAGTATGAAGGCTAGGGCAGATATTAAGACAAAATAGGCATGTGAAAAGTAGTAAAAGTTTTTTCTGAAAAAAATGTAAACCAAGGAGTCATGGCTAGAATAATGACAATTCAATTTTATAATCGGAAAATCGATTTAAGTTTAAGATAAGCATTATGCTTGGTTGATACTCAATCAATGACAAAATTAAATTTGCAAACCTAATGTCCAGTTATTTGGTCAAATCTATTTTTTTAGTCGTATAAATAACAAAAAGAGCAGCCTTAAGAAAGGCTACTCTTATTTAGATATAGTCAGCGAACTACTAAACGCAGTGTTAACCTCGTTAAGCCTACTCCCGTATTATTAGCTACTTGCACTCGGTTGCCTTGTAACCATTTTAGACTTCTTTGACTATAGAGGGCTTGTCAACTTTACAGATGAGCTAGTAAGTTAGGGGTTCATTAAGTGTCAGTAAATTCAGTCATCAATGTGAACTAGGTGATCTAAAACTCTTAGTACATGTATAGCTTATCGACTGTATTTAAACAGGTTTCTAAACAACAGTCTCTTAGCATCTGTATTTAAACCACAGTACGTACTGTCGCTGCCTTATCCAGGGCAGCATACAGCTCGTTTACTTGTTCAGCCTCAGTAAAGTACAGTTTTACGCGTAATGAGCTAAAACGACCGGTACTCGATTTTTTTACCTGAATAGTTTCGTGATCAAAATCAGGGAAATGAGTGCCTAAAATTAATTTTACTTCATTAAGCAGAGTGTCATGCTCACCTTCGTGACCAATAATACTCATTGGGTAGTCCATTGGAAACGCCCAGAGATCTGGGTTCTGAATATCTGTTTTTTTCGCTAATGGATCGGTACGTAAGGTAAGTTCACGAGTTAGGTCAATATTTTTATTAGCCATAGTGTCTCCAATATTTGTAGAGTAGCTTATTTATACAATGCGTTATTCTGAAAAGTAATAGCTGTTCTTAAAACAATCGCTTCGCTAAAACATAAAATAACAACGCTAGACTCAGTAAGTCTATTATTTGTAGCGTTTATACTCACTGCCATTACCGTGTTAATGTTCAGATTTGGTATGACATAAAAAAAGCCGAGACTCACTCAGCTTTTTTATAAATCAACCTGCTGTGTGACTTATGCAAATTAGTCGTTTTCTAAAAACGAACGCAAGTGTTCAGAGCGAGAAGGATGGCGTAGCTTACGTAACGCTTTGGCTTCTATCTGACGAATACGTTCACGGGTAACATCGAATTGCTTACCCACTTCCTCTAATGTATGATCTGTTGGCATATCAATACCAAAACGCATACGCAATACTTTCGCTTCACGCTCGGTTAAGTTTCCAAGAACATCACGAGTCGCTTCTTGCAGACCAGCTGATGTTGCATCTTCAACTGGACTAGAAATGGTCTGATCTTCGATAAAGTCGCCAAGATGTGAATCTTCATCATCACCGATGGGCGTTTCCATAGATATGGGTTCTTTGGCAATTTTCAAGACCTTACGAACCTTGACTTCATCCATCTCCAAACGTTCGCCTAATTCCTCTGGCGTTGGCTCACGTCCCATTTCTTGAAGTAACTGGCGAGAGACACGGTTGATCTTATTAATGGTCTCAATCATATGCACTGGGATACGAATGGTACGTGCCTGATCCGCAATTGAGCGAGTAATGGCCTGACGGATCCACCATGTCGCATAGGTTGAGAACTTATAGCCACGGCGATATTCAAACTTATCAACCGCTTTCATCAAGCCAATGTTACCTTCTTGAATGAGATCTAAGAATTGCAGACCACGGTTGGTATATTTTTTAGCAATAGAGATAACCAGACGTAAGTTGGCTTCGACCATCTCTTTTTTTGCACGGCGGGCTTTGGCTTCACCTATGGCCATACGCCGCGCCACTTCTTTCATTTCGGTAATTTGCATGCCTAGCTTGTCTTCGTGATCACGGATGCGGCGCTGCAATACCACCACATCGTCAACCACTTTGGCAAGACTATCGCCAAACTTAGGATTGCCTTTTAAGCGATCAGTTAACCAATCAACATTGGTTTCATTACTTGGAAAAGTCTTACGGAATTCAGCACGTGGCATCTTACCACGGCGAATAACCAGACGCATAATTTGCCGTTCTTGTTTACGCACGTCGTCATAAACATCATGCATAATGGCCATAACGTTATCAGACATACGATTGTTCAGCTTTAATAGCATAAAGCGTTCAGCAAGTTGCGCATATGCTTCATCAGCTTGCACACTACCACGTCCAAAATCATCTAAGGCTTTTTTAGCTGTTTGAAATAATTCACGAATCTCATCAATACGGACGCGGACAATTTCGGGGTCTAGACCACTACTTTCTTCTTCGGCGTCTTCATCTGCCTCAGTATCTTCCTCTTCATCATCGTCGTCATCTTTGACCGGCTTTGATTTAGTATTGATAATAGGTGTTTTTTCATCGTCGTCGTCATCGCTGGTAGCGACTTCTTCCTCTTCTGGATCTAAAAATCCGGTAATCACATCAGATAATTTCTTTTCGCCCGCTTCAACTTGTGCGTATTCATCCAGAATAAATTGGACAGTGCCAGGCCAAAATGCCATGGCATGCTGAACGTCACGGATGCCTTCTTCGATACGCTTAGCAATTGAAATTTCGCCTTCACGAGTCAACAGATCTACAGTGCCCATTTCTCGCATGTACATACGCACAGGGTCGGTCGTGCGACCCGGCTCTGTTTCTACAGCCGCAAGAACAGCAGCTGCTTCATCAGTTGCCATCTCATCATCGCCAGACTCATCGTTCATTAAAATGTCATCAGCGTCAGGTGCTGATTCATAGATTTTAATACCGACATCAGTAAGCATTTGCACGATGTCTTCAATTTGATCGCTTTCAGTAATTGATGCGGGAAGTTGGTCATTTACCTCAGCATAAGTCAAATAGCCCTGTTCTTTACCCATTTGGATAAGCGTGGCTAATTGAGAGGTAGATTGAGAGGCAGGCTTATCGGTCATAATATCTCGCTTGCAAATATTGAGGTGTATTGAGTTTAAAATGAGGGCTTAGGTGGCTAAGGGTATTAGGTGTCTAGCCATATATTGCAATTAAATAATGTGAAACGTCATCTGAGCGAAAAATTGCAACAATTAAAACGCTATAATAACCATGTATTATAACATAACATCGAAATCTCCACCTAAATGAAAACGGTATCTAAACGCAGTTTAACCAATTTTTATACGTCGTATTGTTAAACTAGGTATTTGTTCAATGCTAATACGCAATGTCAAGTCAATAGGTTAAGTCCATTAGGCATACATCTTTATTACTTATAGTATGGGGTTAGTTGATTTTTTTTAAACCCCTAATTTAGTTATTGACTTAGTTAAGTTTGGTAGATTGTTGTGCTTGCTGCTTTTTTTGCCAGTTCATTAATGTTTGTCGTTGCCTGTTTATATGGCTAGCGATAATAATATTATTTTTATTTGCCATGAGTTGTTTTGATAGGGCTTGTAGCATTAACTGAATAAGTAAGTCATCGGTCAGCTCATCAACATCAATAATACCCCGATTGTTTAAGTTTGACCAAAAAGGCTGCCAGCGTTTTGCTAGATTTTGCTGTGTTTGAATCGGCAGATTTGCTAATATAAAATGCGCAGCCGCATTGGCATCCTCAGGCAGATGCGGCAGTAAAGAGCTAATGACTTGGGTAAGTTCATTTAAACTAGGGCTATCAAAATCTTGCCAGCTAGGCAGAGGAGGTAGCTCATATTTTTTTTGACGCATATCAGGCGGCACTTCATCTTGGCGTAAGCTTTGTGGCAGTTTAATGTCAGTGACACCCGACTCATGCCACAGGCGCTTGATAGGTTCATCAGCCAATAGATGTGGTGCAAATAATAGACAAAGCTCTAGCTGGCGACTGACGGTCATGTCACTATCAAAATCTAGCAATACGTCATGTGCGGCAGTTTTTTGTTTATTTTTGCCGCCCAGCTTTTGATAAATATCATTATTCAATAAATAACGAAAGCTTGACCCTTTTGGCAGTTGGTTGGTCAGCTCACGAACTTTGGACATGAGTTTTGCTTTACCTTCTGCCATGCCTAAATCATAGCGTTCACTTAAGTATGCAAAAATATACTGCGACAACGGCATGGCCTGTTTTATTTGCTCACGCATGGCATCCACCCCATGTTCTGTGACATACGTGTCAGGGTCTTGTCCACTTGGCAACGTTAAAAAACGTAATTCTTTATCATCACTGAGCACAGGTAGGGCAACTTCAAGTGTGCGCCATGCTGCTTTTTGCCCCGCGCTATCGCCATCAAAGCATAAGGTTAGGGTTGGGTTCATTTGCAAAAGGCGTGAGATTTGGCTCTCATTGATTGAGGTACCCATCGAAGCCACTGCGCCATAAATCCCCGCTTGATATAGCGCAATGACATCCATGTAGCCTTCAACCACTAGCCAATCATTAGCACGATGTTGGCGAGCCTCATAATAGCCATATAATACATGTTGTTTATGAAAAACGGGTGAGTCGCTTGAGTTAATATATTTTGGTTTAATGTCGTTATCTAATGCACGTCCAGCAAAACCAATAACCCGACCTTGGTTGTCACGGATAGGAAAAATAACGCGATCACGTAATAGGTTATAATCACGCCCTTTTTCGGAGTTACGAATCAAACCCAGTAGTTTTAAACCGTCAACATCTTGAGGAAACGACTCTTCTAAGTGTTGCCAGCCAGCTGGCGCATAACCCAAACCAAACTCTTGAATAGTATGGTCGGTCAACCCTCGCTGTTTGAAATAGCTTAAAGCTTGAGTGTTTTTTCTTAGGTTTGCTTGATAAAACTTATTAATATTGATTAATAAATCGTATAGGTTGCCCTCTGTTACAGGGGCCTGGTTTGTAAAGGAGTTGCTACTCTGCTTAGGGGTAACGCTGTTTTCAAAAAAGCTAGGCTCGGCATTACTTTCCCAATTAGGCGGTGGGGCATCATTGTAGTAGCTGTTAAAATCAGACTCATTAACGTCATCACTCTTGGCATTATGTGCGTTATGAGTTTCAACAGCATCGTTATGTTGAGTGGCATCGTTAAATACAGGGCTATTTATTGAATGGTTATGAGGCGTGTTTTGATCTACTGGAGCTGGAGGCGCCTTACTTGACTGTGGCACTGATAGTGACTGATTAGCAACTTGAGTAGGGCGACGCTTGTAGCTCAAGTCTTTTTTATCATCTTTAGGTACTTCAATGCCTGTTTGGCGAGACAGCTCATCAACGGCTTCATGGAAGGTTAAATTCTCATAGTCCCGCAAGAAGCTAATGGCATTTCCACCAACCCCACAGCCGAAACAATTATAGACATTTTTTTGCGGGTTGACATAAAAAGAAGGCGTCTTTTCACCATGGAAAGGGCAGTTGCCTTTAAATTCTTTACCTGCACGTTTTAAGGTGGTGTGTTTACCAATAATTCCGACAAGGTCTGCTTGACTATTGAGCTGATCGAGAATATGACTGGGAATACTCATAACTATGGCTACAGCGCAAAATATAATCAAAGGCTCATAAAAGAATTAAGGTGTAAACCGTCCGGATATATTAACAGCACAGTTTGCGGTCGGTCGCCTTAACCCTTTTTACTTACCTAAGACTATAGGAAAAGTATAAGGTATAAGGATATGCTCCCCCTCGTGACGCAGATGACCATAATGTAGAAGTAATAGGGAGCTCTCTAAATTATGGTCATTCGTATAGCTCGCAAACTTCTAAACGGCTACGGTATTAACCACGCGAGATATACCAGATTTGATAAATTAGCGACTAATCAGTGGTCGACTACCTTGTACCTACTTTAGAGTTGTTTGACTACATAAACCATCTACATAAACCATCAACTCTGTTAGCTAACTATGGTTTAACTACGTTAAAAAATCACGTGTGTTACTTATTACATAGACGCTATTTATTCAGTAGTTTCATCTGGCACAGTAGGCTCAGAATCGGTGTTCTCTGGGCTATCATCTGGATACATAACACGTGGGCTGACAATTCTACCCGTTTGTTTAACGTTGGTTGGGTTGCTCATTTGCTGTGTTTCATCTTCTGGTAAGTCTAGTCCGAGTTTTATATTGCGGTTTCGGGAGTTAGTCAACGAAGGTAAGCTATCTTGCGAGATAGTATTTGCTGCTGGTAGTCTTAATTGCGCAGCACGCTGAATGACTTGAGTTTTGGTTGGCCCTGAATAATCAATAGAGGTCATAGCCTCTGAATCAATGCGATTAACAGCACGGCCAAGCTTACCAAAGGTAAGTTTGTTAAGTAATCCACTTTTTCGATTGGTATTTAACTTGACTCTACCGTTTGATGTTAACCATTCTGGGTAATTGATTTGTAGTAGGGTTTTATACTCTTGTGCCAAGTCGGTCATGCCAAGTTGGTCATTACTAAACGCTAATATGGCAATGGCTTCTGGAACTTGTTCGCTTAGCGGATAATACTGGAATACCCATTTTGCCCGGTTTGCAGCCGCAACGTACGCCTCACGTTTAATATACCATCTAGCAGCGGCAAGTTCATTCTCTGCAAATTCATTGTAAATAAAACTCATGCGTTTAGCAGCATCTGGTGCATAGGCACTATTAGGATAACGTGAAATTAAATCTTGAAAATTACTGAAGGCTAAGCGTAGATAAGAGGTATCACGGTGCGCCTGCTTTAACTTTGCCAAATGTAATAATGTACTGCTATTGGCCTGCATATTTGCCACACCACGAACATAGTAAGCATAATCTACTTGTATATTATTAGGATAAAGCTTGATGAATTGTTCAGCGCTGGCGGCAGCAAGCTCATATTCTTTAGTATTAAATTGGCTATACATTAAATCTAGTAAGGCTTGCTCAGCATAACGACCAGTCGGGTAGAAAGTACGCAATTCAGCCAATTGTTCAGACGCATAAAAGTATTTTTCTTCATCTAGAGATTTTACCGCATCTTGATAATATTCTGCATCCGTTTTAGATGCTGATGATACGGCATTCTCGTCTTTATCAAACACACCTTTAATGGTTTGACAGCCCGTTACACTCAGCATACTGACAGTTAGGACAGCTAAAGTTATCTTGGCCAGACGTGGCTTTAATGCGTCTACTAAAGCTAAAGAAGCCGCTTGAGTATTGGTTGGAATAAGTCGTATGTTTGCAGATGTCGTTGTTGGTGTTTCACGCTGCATGAAAGTCTCCGCAGAATAGTCTTGTCGAATTAAATAATTAGCATAGTTTAGCATGAGTGTAGCACGCTACTAAATTATTTTGGTATAGGAATGTATGCTGCATGATTAGAACAAGTAACGGTTAAAAAACATTGCTAATATAAACTTTGTTAAAAGTCCCGTTATAAATGCACTGACAAATACTGTTGAATAAGCCAGCAAAGTTGCTCAATTGAGTTATATACCTTTGTATAAGGTATAAGTAGAATATGGTATGAGATAAAATATGCTAAACTTAGCGTATACTAAATACCCAACTTAACCAATATTATGATACGAATACTACGCACAAAAATTACGCATAAAAATTTAGCCATTGCAATGTATTTAGCAGCTAAGCTATATATTTAGTAAGAATATTTAGTAAGAGTAATTTAGTGAAGACTAAGTATCAAGGGGCATTATTATTAAGCGCCATTGGTATCTAGCACAATTGGTATCTAGCACAATAGTTAAGTCAAAAAATAAGGCTGTAAATATAATGTCGTCGAACCTAACTGATGATAGCTCTAATATTGAATTAAATACCCGCTCCAATACGCACCTTTCTGATCACAATAATGCACATGATATGAGCTTTGAAGATTTTGAAGACGATGCTGATCTGACCGATATTGATAACTTGCCAAATAATATTAAAGGTATTGAAGACGGACAAAGCATTAATAATATAAGCAAAACGGTAAAGGCAGAGCACGTTGTTGTGGAAAGCGAAGCGGGACAGCGAATTGATAAACTAGCATCAGCCTTGTTTGCAGACCATTCTAGAGCACAATTGCAAGAGTGGTTAAAAACGGAACAGCTAACTGTCAATCATCAGGCCATTAAACCAAAGTATCGTGTGAAAAAAGGCGATAACATTCGACTGCAAGCTGAGTTACAAGGGCATAGTGCAGATAAGCCTGAGAATATAGCTCTGGATGTGGTTTATGAAGATGACAGCGTCGTGGTCATTAACAAACCCGTCGGCATGGTTGTTCATCCTGGAGCAGGCAATTGGGAAGGTACATTGGTAAACGCCCTATTATATCATTATCCAGAACAGGCTCATTTACCGCGCGCAGGATTGGTACACCGTATTGATAAAAACACCTCAGGACTGCTGGTCATTGGAAAAACCAAAGCGGTGCAACTGGACTTGCAAGACCAGCTGAAAGATAAGAGTGTATATCGCCATTATCGCTGCGTAGTGGCAGGCGATGCTCCTAGTTTAATTCGTCAGCGGGTCATAAATTTACCTATTGGGCGACATCGTACCCAGCGTACTAAGATGGCAATCACTAGTACAGGTAAAGAGGCGATTACCCATTTGCTAGACATTACACCATTAAGTTCAGTGTATACGTTGCTTGATGTGCGTTTAGAGACAGGGCGAACCCATCAAATCCGAGTACATTTAAGTCATATTGGCCATCCTATAATTGGTGATGATGTCTATGGTAAGCGCCAGCAGTTACGTGCAGGCATCACTCAAGAGCAACGTGATGCGGTGCAAGGATTTAACCGCCAAGCATTGCACGCTTATAAGCTTGGATTCATCCACCCCGAAAGTGGTCAAGAGATTGAAGTGACTGCACCAATGCCGGACGATATGATGCAATTAATTGAAGTGTTGTCTGATAGGGCGCTTAATATTTGAAACTGTACTTACAGTAACAAACATTATTTCTCTACTTAACCAGCAATCTAATTAACCAGCACCCTCGCTATGTTCTCAACGATATAGAGTGCTGCTAAACCATTTAGGTTCACTGTTTAAAAAGCGGTAGTAGCAGTCATGTAGGTTGTCTTTACATGTAGCTGTCTTAATAGTGACAAGACCCTATACTCATTTTAATCAAAGCCGTTATTAACCAAAGTCATTTTTATGCCTATAACTTCTCATAGCCTCAGGCCAGAATTTGCTAAGTTGTTTGATGTCATCGTACATACAAACGATATATTGGTCATACAAACCCATTCGTCCGATTATTTAGAGGGTTGTTTAGATAATCATTTAGATAGTTATTTAGATAGTTATTTAGACAATGTTATGGGCGATGAGCGAGGTAAATCTCAAGATGATAAAGTCAAAAAACTGGGCGGAAATGCCTCTAAAATAAAGACAATTGATTCAAATAGTACCAATAATAAAGGCATCAAAAACGACAATAAAAACGAGACGTTTGGTCAGTTTAACTTGGGGATGCATGTGAATGATGCGCCAAAAAAAGTACTGTTAAACCGTGCGTGCTTGCTAAGTAGTATGAATCAATATCTGGCTAGCTCAAATGGATTTAGAGCCAATCAATCTGGTGACAAGTCTAATGCCAGATTTGATTCGAGTTCAGCGTTAGTAGAAAGCATCTATTGGATAAATCAAATACACAGTAATGATGTATACCGAATAGGTGGGCAGTTGAATGCTGACGCGTCTCAAACTGTTATATCTCTTAATCCGCCATCAGCAGATGCGCTCATTAGTGACAAGGTCAAGACTGCCTTAGCTATTATGACAGCAGATTGTGTGCCTATCGTCATATATGATGAGTCAACAGGTCAACTTGCGGCAGTACATGCAGGCTGGCAAGGCTTAGCTAAAGGTATTATTGCAACTACCTGCAACGAGATGCGCCATCATAATAAGGTAACAGAAGCCAGTAACTTAGATAACAGTAGTAACAGCAGTAGTAACGGCTCGACTGAGCAACCTATGCAGGCTTGGATTGGTAGTTGTATCAGCCAGTCATGCTATGAAGTCTCTAGAGATGTCATTGATAAGCTATTGGCTGGCTGTGAGAAGATTGGTTTGGACAGAGCTTCTGTAGAACAGCGTATCGTAGCTACTCATAAAAATCCTGATAAAGCATGGCTTGATTTACCTGCACTTGCAGCCTTGCAACTACAAGCAAATGGTGTGTTGGTAAATACTTATTCTGATGTTCTGGCGAATACTTCAAAATGCACAGGTTCAAATAGTCATTTAAATAATAGACAGGGGCATAATAATCACTATAAGTTGCCCTCTTTTATTCAATCGAAGGTGTCAAGTCATGTCTCTGAGCAGGTAGCTTTTGCGTGTAGTTATAGTGATAGTCGTTACTATTCTTATCGCCGTATGACTCACTTGGGTAATAAAAATACGGGCCGAATGGCTATGGTAGCCGTGCGCCTTAAATGATGGTTTTAATTTAAATAGCTTATTTAAAACGCTTATTTTAAATGACTATTTTAAGTTGCATTGGCAAAAGTCGTTATGTTTCGCTTTAGATAGCCGCTTTAAATTTATTAAATCATCTTTCCAACATAGGTATCAGATTTATAGTTTCTCAGTTTTAATTAGGGTTTAATTGTCCATGACTTCTCAAAATAGCAAACAAAATTCAAAGCAAAAAACGACCGCTCAGAACCTCTGTTTAAAGATGGCAATTGTTTACCACAGTAATTATGGTCACACTCGCCGAGTTGCTCATGCAATTGCTCATGGTGCACAAGGATACAGTTTAAAAACTATTGAAGTTAAAGCCTTAGATATTAATGAGATGGATTGGGATTTTATCGATGCTGCTCAAATGATAGTGTTTGGTAGTGCCGTTTATATGGGTAGTGTTCCTGCTGAATTTAAAACCTTCATGGATAGCACCTCTAAGCGCTGGTACAATCGTCAATGGAAAGGTAAGTGGGCGGCAGGATTTGCAAATTCAGGGGGGCTTAGTGGAGATAAGCTGGCTGTTTTACAGCAAATTTGTATCTTTAGTATGCAGCATGGCATGAATTGGACGGGATTCCCCATTACACCGACTGGATATAGCGAGCAAGACGTCAATCGATTGTCTAGTTTCCTTGGATTAATGACTCAGTCAGCTGATGCACCACCAGAAGAGACACCCTGTGAAGGGGATATTCAAACGGCTAAACTATTTGGCGAACACTTAGCGCAAGTACTGATAGAACAGCCGCCTAACTTGAAATCTGAGTTAAGCAAGCCCTAAGAGTATTAAATGCAAGGGGTAAGTACACGGCTTAATAGCCTTTAATAGTAATAGGCTGAGTTTGATGCGTTGTGTTTACAGAATTGTGTTTATGGAATTGTGTTTACGGATCAGCAGCGTATTGCTTTAGTTCTGATTTGACTGGAATTGGATTACCTGCAATTTGAATATGCTGACAGGCGGTTAAAGATAAGGCTAAACCTATGAATGTATTTAATATTATAGCTCTTGGAACAAAAAAAGACGGGGTCATGGGGAAGGCTCTTGCTGTAAATATAAAAGTCTTTATTATATAGGCAAAGGGCTCTAAAATCGATCCAAGGCAACCGATTGAAAGCACTATAATTGTAGGCTAGATCAGGTCAACGCCGTAGCGATTTATAAATTCGCCGACTATATTTAAATGAGCCAGACTGAAATTCACTATGTTCAAATTATTTATACATTAAAACCACACATAAAAAAACCTCAGTCATAAACTGAGGTTTTTTTATGTGTGGTTTTAATTCAGGGTTGTGACAAATAGTCCCTATTTACTGCTTGGTACCCAGACAGGAGAGCGAACTGTGCCATTGATTCGTTTCGAGATAGTTTGCCCACCCTCTAATGAACGAATGACTAAAGTGCTTGTATTAGCGCCTTGTGAATAGACAACTCGCTCACTGCTCGGCGAAAAACTTGGGGCTTCGTCAATGCCTGTATTGCCTAAATTAGCAATTACCGCACCAGTATTACTCATTATCGCAGCACTACGCCCATTTAAATAGCCAATCTTGCTACCATCGGGGCTAACACTTGGGTCGGCCGCATACCCACCACGGGAAATACGAGTTATGGCGCCAGATGGATAGCGGCGGTATAAGCTAGCGGTGTTTGATTTGGGGCTTTCATGGTCTGATGCAAATACAAAACTACCATCTCTGGCAAAGCTTGGTTGCACCTGATCTAGAGGCAGCTTAACTATTCTGCGTGGCGTACCGCCTGTTATGCCTATGCTGTAAATGTCATGATCGCCACTAATGTTGCTAGTAAAGATGATTTCATTGCCTGAGTAGGAGAAGCTTGGGCTTAAGTTACTGCCTTTTATATCCACTAATTTACGGACTAATTTAGAGTTAATGTCTATAATATATAACCCTGCGCGTTGATTTTTTTTCTGTACTGAATAGGCGATATATCTCCCATCAGGAGAGGCAGCAGGCCTATAAATACTGGCATTTTGCACGGTAGTCAGTAAGCGTGGATTTTCTCCATCAGAGTCACTTATATAAAGTGCTGAATCCTTTCCATTTGACGTTTGTTTTTCAACAATGTAAGCAATGCTGGCATTAAGGTCGGATTGTTTTTTGCCTGTGATAAGCTCATATATACGGCTTGAAACTTGATGTGCAATCTCTCTTTTATCCTTACCTCTTATCGTTTGTTGACCTAGAATATTACCTGTGCCAACTTCTATCACTTCAAAGTTAACCACAGTGTTACCTCGGTCACTAGATGTGCTACCCACAACCAGATAAGGGATGCCAAGATTTTGCCAAGCGGGTAGGGTTGCCGATAATTCTGTACTTGAATGCGGCTGTTGAATAAAACCGTCAGAGGTTGTCTTAAGTGATGTGGTTTTTAGGTCTTGTAATACGACATTAGAGATGGCGGTATCGCCAGCAAAAGGAACAAAGGCAACCTGATGTTGAACCACACGACCTTGTTTTTCAATGGTAAACTCAAGCGCATCTTCAGCATGTAAAACAGCTGGATATGACATCATACTGAATAGGAAAAATGCAGCAGATAATTTAGAAGGCTTTGAGTTAGGCAGCTTTGAGTAAGCAAGCTCGTTAGTAATTATTTTGTTGTTACTACAAGTGTGCATAGAGGTATCCATAAATTAAGAAAACGAGTATTGTTTCATTGAAAATATATAAAGTACACTACATCCATATTTAGTTATAAGCAAATCAACTATAGTAAAACCACTTTTTGATGAGCCTTGCTAAAGGGATCACGGTGTTTAACTCACTTAGTTTAAACAATTAATTCCTATTATTTAAGTCCAGTTCAATCAGTCAAGTCCGGTGCGAAGCTCAATGTGCTATTTAACATATTTTGTTATATCAGTGACTTAAGTTTTGAGCTATTCAGTGACTTTAAAAGTGGGTCTTAGAGTGGTGTGTTTAGTACCAATAACTGGGGTTAATGGACTTGCACTACGGATGGCTTCTTCAAGAGATTGATTAAGCGCACTATCATCTGAGTTTGCTGTAACGCTCAACACGTCTCCATTGGCATTTACTTTGATTTCTACTTTGACTGATTTGCCAATGCGTCCAGCTGGGGGATTCCAGTATGGTTTGATATGGTTGGCAAGAGCGCCTTTCACGGCATTACTTGAGTTTCCAACGCTGCTACTGGCAGAGTTAGATCCTAATCCCGAAGCATTACTATTGCTAGATTGGCTGTTACCAAGCTCAATGGTTTGGCGTGAAGAGTCCGAGCTTGTTCTATTCAAACTTTGATTTTTCAGGGAGTCAGGAATTGATCGTCCCCCCGTTTGTTTATTGTCATTACCAGATGACTCTTTTAACCTCTCTTTAAATTGACCGACTTGGTCTTTTTGAGTTTGAGATTCTTGGTCAAAATGTTCTTCGATTCTTCGATGTTTAAGTTCCGTTTCTTCTTCAGATTCTCTTATCAACTGTTCATGAGTTTGTTCAATCTCAAGTCTTTTACTACTTAACTCGTTAGCGTAGTTTGGATCAAATCCATTATCTTGGCCGCTATTAAGACTATCATCAAATCTATCAGCAGGATCATTTGTTCTTTGAAATATTGACTCTGCATGACGCTTATCACTAGCTGTCGAAATGGGCTGATCAGTGCTATTTAAATTTATGTTTGCTGTGCTTTGGTCAGTATTAGGATTTTCTTCATTAGATGCTATGCTTCCAGCAGCCATCGATTCACGATTGGCGCTGATAGAGGCTTGTATTTCAGCCAACTCTTGTGGCGTAATAATACTAGTCTCAATAGTCTGGGGTGTATGAATAGTAGGAATGCGATTGGCAAATAAAACAAATGCGATGATTGAACCATGAACAATAACACTCATGATTGAAGGAATAGCAAGACCATTGTCCTCAGGTTCAACAGGAACATAGACGGTAGGCGCACGATTTAGCACTTTTTATTATCCCAAAATAGTAATCGATCACAACATTCATTTAGCATTTTTTATTGCTGAGCAGTAGGGAGGGGCTGACCCGTTAGCAAGCCAACTTTTTCAACACCTGCTTGCTGTAAGTTTGCCATAAGCTGCATAATCATGCCATATTGATTGTTCTGATCAGCATTAATCATCACTTTTATATCATTACCATTTGATTGGCTTTGTAGTCGAATTAATGTATCAATCAAATCCGCTTCGCTAACTGGCAGGTCTATATCGTTCTCATAACTTACAAAAATTTCGCCATTGCTTTTTAGTGATACAATCACAGGCATTTGCGTACCACTACCTAAGCTATCGGTTTTTGCTTTGGGTAAATCCACATTGACGCCAGTAGTAAGCATTGGGGTCGTTACCATAAAAATGACCAATAAAACCAACATCACATCAATATACGGCACCACGTTCATTGAAGCATTAAGCTCTTTCTTATGCCTTGCAAAGGGGCTAGGTTTCATCTTTTGGCTCCTTTATTTAGACAAGTGGTGTTGTGGTAAGTTCTTCTGTTGCTACTGGGTTATGAGGCGCTTGGACACTGTCATTAATTTCACGTTGTAGCATACCGGTCATCTCATCACAAAAAAGGGCGCGGCTATCATAAATAGTGGCCGACTTTGAGGTAAAATGATTATAGGCTAAAACAGCAGGAATAGCGGCAAATAATCCCATAGCAGTTGCAATCAAGGCTTCTGCAATTCCAGGAGCAACGGCAGACAAGCTCACTTGTTCTGTCATTGACAACCCCAAAAAGGCATTCATAATACCCCACACTGTGCCAAATAGGCCAATATAAGGTGCAACAGAACCGATGCTAGCAAGTAGTGATAATCCTGATTCTAATGCCTGCTGTTGACGACCCAGCCCCACTCTAAGTTTGCGTTCGACACCCTCTATAATATGCGCTTTGGGCTGGCGCTTTTTATTCATATGTAAAAACTCAGAAAACCCCACATAAAAAATATTAGCCAATCCGTTGCGATCGGGCATATTTTGTACACCTTGATACAATTTCGCCAGCTCTTTACCAGACCAAAACCAGCTTTCAAATTGTTCATCATGACGGCGAGCCGTGCCCAAGCGAGCGCTAAGACGGAATATAAGCACCCAGCAAACCAGAGAAGCTAACAGTAAAATACCCATAACAATTTGTACAAGCAGACTTGCATCAATAACTAGGGCGATGAGGTTTATCGAATCGGACATGAATGACTCACTCGTTGTAATTAAATACTAAATTAAAGATTGATAATAAGATGAATGCTAACCTGAGTATTCTAATCTACAATAGAGTAATAAGCATAGCTATCTTTAAAACTTGCCGTTTACCTTTATTGGCTAGAATTTAACCCTTAGTATGTCGCTATAGTATTCAAAAGGCTAAGTTTAAGGTTAAATTGATAGATTAATCAGTTAAATGGATAAGGTTGATGAATCATGAAATGAAAACATTTGAGTGCAAATTAAACCGTTTATCGTGAGGTTGAATGAGCAACTATGTATTATACATTTGCTAGGAAAGCACGCCTAGATGAGTAAATAAAAAGTTATTTTATAACGTCATAGATGGTATAGCTATGGGTTAGCTATTGGTTAGGTACTGAACTCATTACGACATAAAAGAATATATTTGTTTTAGTAGCTATCCTTTATAATTCATTTCCTATAATTCATTTCTTTATAATTCAGTGTTTTTTAGTTATCTTAATACTTTATTACTTTTTGTATGTTTTCAGTTAAGCAAAAGATTTACCTAATTCGCTTATCCTACTTATAAACATCCATGCACAATTTTGTACTAACTCAACTCCATGTATAGTCAGGCAATAACCTATGAATGCAATTGAACGTTATTTTGGAATAAATGGTAAAAATACCACTGTCAAGACCGAGGTATTAGCAGGTATAACCACATTTTTAACGATGGCATATATTATATTTGTTAACCCAAATATTTTAGCTGAAGCAGGCATGGATCAGGGTGCTGTTTTTGTTGCGACCTGTCTGGCCGCTGCGGTTGGTTGTTTGATAATGGGGTTGTATGCCCGCCTGCCTGTAGCATTAGCACCGGGAATGGGCTTAAACGCTTTTTTTACTTATGGTGTTGTACTAGGTATGGGTCATAGCTGGCAAACGGCTTTAGGAGCTGTATTTTTATCCGGCTGCATATTCGTCCTGCTCAGTTTATTTAAGATACGCGAATGGGTAATTAACGCCATTCCACTTAGTTTGAAACAAGGTATTGTTGCGGGTATTGGCGCTTTTCTAGCGTTTATTGCGTTACAAAGTTCAGGCATTATTGTTGCCCATCAAGCAACGTTTGTTACGCTTGGTAATCTAAAAGAGTTCTCGCCAATAATGGCAACTATTGGCTTCTTAGTCATCATCGCACTTGTGCACCGAAATATACCAGGAGCGGTAACGATTGGGATTTTACTGATTACTATCATCGGTATAATTGCCGGTCAAATTCCATTTGATGGCATCGTCTCTATGCCACCTGCTATTGCACCAACATTTATGCAATTAGACATAGCCAGTGCATTTGATGTGGGCATGATTAGTGTGATTTTTGCCTTCCTATTTGTAGACTTGTTTGATACAGCCGGTACACTAATTGGTGTTACCAAAAAAGCAGGTATTATGCGTGAAGATGGGACCATTCCAAACTTGGATAAAGCTTTATTAGCAGATTCTACGGCAACGGTTGCTGGCACTTTATTTGGTACGTCATCAACGACGAGCTTTGTTGAAAGTACAGCTGGTGTAGCAGCTGGTGGACGAACAGGGTTAATGGCTGTTACCGTAGGTGTGTTGTTTTTATTAAGTATGTTTTTTGCTCCGTTAGCCGGTATGATTCCAGCGTATGCGACGGCAGGTGCAATCTTTTACGTATCTGTACTCATGCTTTACACCCTTAAAGATATCGACTGGGATGACCTAACTGAGGCTGCTCCAGTTGCTGTTGTATTGTTATTGACCCCACTCACATATTCTATAGCCGATGGTATCGCTCTAGGCTTTGTTACCTTTACTGCTGTGAAAGTGCTCACTGGTAAATATCATCAGGTCAGTATCGCTGTGTGGATCTTGACTGTGATTTTGCTGGCAAAAATCATATTCTTATAAACTAATGGTAATGGTTTAGAGTGCAGTTCTAGCTTTTATACAGCTTGCGATTTGTAGCCAATCCTTACACTCGCTTATATTTACTCATATATGCGGAGCAGGGATTAAGGCTATAGGGATTACTATTATGTCGATACTTTCTATAGCCAAATCCCTATAGCCAACTCCCCGTTATCCGCCCAGACCAGTAGGACACCTTTATAAAATCCCCTTTTAGGGCTTTTCCCTTTGCAAAGCAAACCTAAAATGGCAATACAGTTTTTAACGGTCTTCACCTCAGGGCTAAACCGCTTCCTCCACTATTATTTACCTAAAATTCGAGAATGGTATAGATGCTATAAATATAGATGGCTTCATAGCCAAATGTTTGATAATATTTAGTTATCAAGCTCATAACCTCAATCAACGCCGTAGAGGTTTTTCTTTCCCTGACACCCTGTTAGCGTCCTGCTAAGCCTCGGTCAGAGCCAACAAAGAAGAAGGCATTAGTGAGCTTGAGGTTTCCAGTTATTAATATAATTTTAGGACCATACATAGATTATGTGGTTCGAGATGATTGTATGTATTAATGATTAGGTAACACATTTTCTTGTGTTGGTTACTGTAAGAGTTGTCTAAATAGGGTTATATGGTTATAACTTTTAGGGTTGTAATTTATATGGCTATGGACGGCACTCACAGTAGCGACATTTTGGTAATTATACGACGTCTTAAACATCTTACGTATTACCAATGTTGGCTTAATTAATTGATTTTAGGTTTATATCGTTCAAACGCTTATCCTATTGATAGTTATTGAAAGATAATCATAGTTATATAGAAAGTAACACATCAACATAACATGATGTCTGCGTTTAACTTCGGACAACTTAAAGTCAGCTAGTCTGATAGCATTGGTTTATACGATTATTGGATAAGATGCATTGTTAAAGTTACCTTCTTTTAAATACGTTATTTAAGATGCATAACCTAATTTAATAACAATGCAGTGTCGATATTCGAATCAGTAAATAGTGCCTCTTAGGCGTCAGGAGTTATGATGAGTCTTTCCAATAAATATTATCCGCAAAACCCAATCCAGTTTACTCCAAAAGAGCTGATGCAGCCTGAGTATATTAGTCAGCCTAGCGCTCAGCTTTATAAAAAAATATCCCCACTTTATAGTGTGAATGAAGACAAATGGCTTAGCGAGCTATTACCACTAGCAGAGCCAGTAACACGTCAATCAGCAAATGGCAAAATTGATGAGCGGGTAGCGATTAGCGACCAAACGAGAAGCTTAGTGGAGCATGTAAGAAATAATAATGACGCTGTTAAGATGGTTGATTCATTATTATTAGAGTATAGCCTAGATACTCAGGAAGGTATCTTGCTGATGAGTTTAGCAGAAGCGTTAATTCGTGTGCCTGATAAAGAAACGGCTGATGCGCTCATTAACGACAAAATGAGTGTGGCAGACTGGAAGAAGCATCTAAAAGATGACAATGGATTTATTGTTAACGCCTCAACATGGGGGCTCATGATGACGGGGCGTGTGGTTAGTGTTGATGAAAAGTCGACTGCCTCAAGCTTTTTAGATCGTATGACTAAAAAGATGGGAGAGCCTGTTATTCGTAGTGCCATGCAAAAAGCCATGAAAATTATGGGACATCAGTTTGTGTTGGGCGAAAGTATTGAAGAGGCTAGTCGAAACAGCCAGCAATATAGGAACAAAGGTTACACATATTCGTTCGATATGCTTGGTGAAGCAGCCATTACGCACAAAGATGCCGAAAAGTATTTTAGTGATTATTTGAATGCTATCAAAGCAACCGCTCACATTAAAGTCAAAGAAGGGATGCCAAAGCCTTCTGTCTCTATTAAGCTCTCTGCACTGCATCCTCGTTATGAAGCAACTCAAAGCAATCAAGTCTTAGGCTTACTACGTCAACGTTGTATTTTACTTATTGAAGCAGCACGTGATGTTGACGTTGATATTAGTATTGATGCTGAGGAGGCGGATCGCTTAGAGATTTCATTAAAGCTGTTTGAATCACTATATCGTGACACGATGACTCAAGGCTGGGATGGATTAGGTCTGGTAGTTCAGGGCTATTCTAAACGTGCCATTTCAGTATTAGCTTGGCTGGCAAGTTTGGCTAAAGAAGTTGGTGATCGTATCCCAGTGCGCTTGGTAAAAGGGGCTTATTGGGATTATGAGATTAAATTGGCTCAGCAAAAAGGGTTTACAGACTATCCCGTCTGGACGCGTAAAGAGGGCACGGATGTTGCCTATCTTGCCTGCGCAAGATTTTTGCTATCTGAACAAATTCGCGGGGTATTATGGCCTCAGTTTGCAACGCATAATGCCCACACTTTGGCGTCAGTAATGACCATGAGTGAGCATAGAGACTTTGAGTTCCAGCGTTTACATGGCATGGGTGATGCCCTTTATGACCATATATTAGAAGCTTATGACATTCCTGTTCGAATCTATGCGCCTGTTGGTGCTCATAAAGACTTGCTTCCTTATTTAGTACGCCGTTTACTTGAGAATGGGGCGAATAGCTCATTTGTGCATCAATTATTAGATAAATCATACCCTATTGATAAACTAACCGTACATCCGTATGACACACTAATCAGCCAACCAACTTTACATAACGAGCGCATACCGCTACCACTTGATATTTATGACGATAGAAAAGCCAGCTTTGGCCCTAATATTTTTATTGACTCACAGTGGATAGCTTTTAAGTCAGAGATTGATAGCTACCTAGGTAAAACATGGCAGGCTAACTCAATTATCAACGGACAAGATATTGTTAACGACACTGAATCTGAGAATTTAGTACTTGCGCCTTGGAACCATGATGTAGAAGCAGGTAAAGTTAAATTCGCCACTGCAGAAATTGCTAAAGAAGCGGTTAAGGCTGCCATAGCTGGACAAGATAAATGGCAACAAACGCCAGCGAACGAACGTGCGACTATCTTGCGCCGTATTGCAGATTTATATGAAGCCAACTATGCAGAACTGATTGCACTTTGCCAAAAAGAAGCTGGTAAAACCATGCAAGACAGCATTGATGAAGTCAAAGAGGCAGTAGACTTCTGTCGTTTCTACGCCGATGAAGCAGAACGCCTTGCTGAGCAAACCAACGAATTTGTCGATTTAGAAGGCAATAAAGTGGTTCAAAAGCGTGTCGCACGTGGCACGATGGTTTGTATCAGCCCATGGAACTTTCCTTTAGCCATTTACACCGGTCAAATTGCGGGGGCTTTGGCAGCTGGCAATACGGTTGTTGCTAAACCAGCTGAGCAAACCAGCCTGATTGCCTACTTTGCAGTTAAGCTCATGTATGAGGCTGGCGTGCCAGAATACGCGTTACAATTTGTGATCGGTAGTGGTGAGGTAGGTGCTGCTTTAACATCATCGGACTCCATTGCTGGGGTAATCTTCACTGGATCTACCCAAACAGCGCAGCACATTAACAAGTCGCTCAATGATAAATCTGGTTCTGTCACGAATGATAAAGAATTGCCTATTTTAGTGGCAGAAACGGGTGGTCAAAATGCAATGATTGTAGACTCCACTGCTTTGCCTGAGCAGGTGGTTAAAGATGCGGTATTATCTGCCTTTGGTTCAGCAGGTCAGCGCTGTTCTGCTTGCCGAGTACTATGCCTACAAGATGACGTTGCAGACGACATAATCGAGCTACTAAAAGGTAACATGGCGGAGCTTATTGTCGGTAATCCGATCCATGTGTCAACTGATGTGGGTCCCGTTATCGATAAAGAGGCTCAAAAAGGCTTGCGTGGGCATATTGAGAATATGCGTAAACAGCCCTACGCCCATGTTATTGCGCAAACACCCATAAGTGCCGATTGTGCTGATAAGCTTAGCAATAGTACTTTTGTACTGCCCACCGCCATTGAAGTGGATAGTATTGATGTGATAGGGGGCGAGCACTTTGGACCAATATTGCATGTACTGCGCTACAAATCCCATCAGCTAGATGAATTAATTGATGCCATTAATGCCACTGGATATGGGTTAACTTTAGGTATTCATAGTCGAATTGAGAAAAGAGCTAACCATATTGAGCGCCGTGCCAAAGTGGGTAACACCTATATTAACCGTAATCAAATTGGCGCAGTGGTTGGTGAACAACCGTTCGGTGGTTGTGGTTTATCAGGGACTGGGCCTAAGGCAGGTGGTCCGAATTATGTGGCTCGGTTGACTAAATGGCAACAGGTTTAATAGAGGGTGTTTGGCCGCACGGACATCCGTCCTGTACGAAAAGACCTTTGTAAATACTAGGTAAATACAGTATCAATACATTAAAAAATATCCCATACTTACTAATTTATTGCCCTAGATTGCAGTATTTTTATCAAATGTTTTATATATTTAGTTGGTATTGGGAATGATATAAAAAAGGAATGCTCATGAGTGCAATATTTAAGCAAAACCATGCCCAGCAATGTGAAGCATGGAGTCAGCTAAGCGCCGAAAACCGTGCTGCTATATTACGTGATGCTAGCGGTAAATTAGCAGAGTTAACCAGCGATTCAGCTAAGGCTGATAAACTAATCAATCATTTGCTTATGCAATCACACCGCTTAGATGAAGTAACCAGACTGACGGGTGCAACCGGAGAATCTAACGATTTTTATGCTAGTGCGCGTGGAAAAACAATGATAGTTGGTACCGAAAATGCGGAGACTATACCTGTGCTAGGTCAGCTTGTAGCAGCTCTGTTGGCAGGTAATGAAGTGATTTTGCATTATCCAACGGCTCCCTCTTTTTGCCAGCAGGCACTGAATATTTTGCAACAGTGTGGAATGCTTCCAGAAGTAATGAGCGTGGCTAATGACTCTCAACTGAACGTCTTATTACATATGAATCGATTGGCTTTAGTAGCTGCTGTCAGTACGTTTGACGAGATGATGTCTATTAGCCAAACGTTGGCAGAAACGGGAGGTATATTAACTCAGCTGGTCAGTGTGATCGATACACAAGCGTGCCGTGAGATGTTTGAACCCGAGTATCTTGAACGTTTTACAACTGAGCGTGTTAAGACAGTTAATACTACAGCCATCGGTGGTAATGCGAGTTTGATTGAGTTGGGAATGGGCTAGCATATTTTGTAGGTCAGTTGCTTATGGCGTATCCTCATTTAGATTATGAGGGTAAAAGTCAGATAAATTAACGTCAAACACGAATAATTTCGAATAAAATAGTGGCATATTTGCTAGAAATGAGACAAAGTTTGGCGCTAATTTAGCCATTTTTTACTCCTAAACTGCCAAGTGTTGTCAGTAAGGGTACACTCTAAATATTTATTATTGAATTTAAAAAAGAGCGCTTAGTTCAAAATGAATTGAACGTTAGCGCTCCTTTTAGAGTTGGCTACATCTTTAGAGAGATATCTAGAAAAGAAGTTCTTTCATAAAGTTCGTAGCTTAAATTAGTAGCTTAAAACTGCACATTTAAGCCTAAAGAAACATTACGCCCCATTTGCGGTACGAATGATAAAAATGAGTTGTGTACATAAATCTCTTCGTCCAGTAAGTTGTTGGCGCGTAGTGATAGGGTGTAGTCTAAGGGATGTTTTGCGTTGCCCCATGTGTTTTTGTAATCCAGCCCTAGGTTTAATAATGAGTAGCCTTTGGTGGCGTTTTCAGGGACTTTGGTGACTTTGAGTAAGTCTTCATCTTTTGGTATTCTGGCAACTATCGCTGTCGAGGTTTTGTTTTGAGTAAAGACTCGGGTGAAGTCAAGCGAGGTTGACCAATTATCATTGTACTCATTATTTAAACGAAAGCCTAAGCGTAGTGGCGACATACGTGGGGCGTTACGCTCTGGACGCTCTACCTTGTCGATTCCAATCACTTCATAGTCAGTATAAGCACACCTTTCTTCATAATCTGCATCACCTGGGTTTGCGCCACAGAACTCTGGAGGATCATATTTAGTTATTTCTTCATAAATTTTGTTGCCATATACTGGCGCAAAACCGTAGAGCTTGCCACGCATATAGTCACCAAATACAGTAGCGCTATGCCCAGGTAGATATTCATAGCCCACTTCTGCTTCTAAGCCTTGGATTTTGGCTTTGAATTGAGTCATGCGGCGAATATATAAGTTGCCGTCTTTATGTAGGTTTTCGGCATGGACATAGTTGTCAAAGTGATTGCTGTAAGTGCTGGCTTTGTAGTGCCATTTATCGTTATCAAACTGAATGCCTAGCTCAAAGTTGTCCGATTTTTCTTTGTCGAGGTCTTTATTACCATACAAAAACGAGTTAGTGGCTAAATTTTTACCGTGATAGTAAAGCTCCATTGGCGTGGGCAAACGCTCATTATGTGAGTACGAGAGATCCAAACGATATTCTGGGGTAATATCCCAAATAGAGCCTAGTGCATAAGAGAAAGCAGACTCATTATAAGGGCTTAAATCTGGCATTTCTGGTTCTGAAAGCTGACTATGCAGCTTGTTTTGAGATTTTATTGCCTCTAGGTCATAAGTAATAGGTATTTTTGATTTCTCATAACGCAGACCTGCTTCAAATAGCCAGTCATTGAGCTTATATTGCTCAACACCAAACAGGCTAAATTGACGCTGAGTATTTTCAACCAGAAGGCGACGGTTTTCAGTACGTTCTTCTTTAGAAGGTATCAATGCACTGCTTTTGTGAGATTGGCCTTGAATACCCCAGACCCATTGCAAATGCTCGGTTGGTGTATGATAGGCTTGTAACTTGGCATTGTAACCTTGGTTGTCAAAATAAGAGGGGTTGGCCTTAACAAAGACGCTACCTTGGGCGGGATCTGGGATGGTTTTGCCGTGGTCTTGCTCTTCATGGTGGTAGTTGTGATACGCAACATCCAATCGGACTTTGTCGATAGCGGTTAGGGGGTTTAGTAGCTCACCTTGTAAATAGTAGCTTTTGCTATTCATATCTACCCAAGGTCCAGCTTGTGTATGATCGTGGTTATGCCCAAACGGATGATCATGGCTATGTCCAGGGTCCATTTCATGATCGGTACCACAATGGAAATGGAAAGAGTCCACTAAATCATCATCGTCCATTAAATGCGGATAGACATTCAGATAAGGGCGATTTTTGCTAATACCTAGGAAGTTTAGCACATGCCCACCACATGAATCGTATTTGTGGTTGTGACCGACTAAGCCATAGTCGTCATGGCGCTCGCTATAGGCAACGCCAATATGACCTTGATCCCCGATGTAAGATAAACCAACAGTGCCTACATTAGATTTGTTATGTGAGTCGGGTAGGTAGTTAAGCTTTTCAGCAAGATTAATCTCAGGTACTTCATAGTTATTGGCTTTACGTGACAGGCCTTCCACTCGTAGCGCGACATTGTCTGTCAATCCAAATGTTACCCCTGCTGTCGCTACTGTTTCATCATTATTTTCATTAAAACGTAGTGCTGCTTCCCCTGTATAACCATCGCTTGGGATTTCCGTTGGGATACGCCCATCTACGACGTTAATCACGCCGGCAGGCGAGGCAGTGCTATAGAGTAGATGCACCACGTATCAACTCCACTCTATCGACAAGTAACGTATCTACCCCGACGGCATGATCTGGCGATAGGGTAGACATGTCTATTGCATCCATCCCGTTTTGTAATATTTTGACACGCACCCCCTCTTGGCTTCTCACGACAGGAGCGGAGGCACCCCCGCCAAACGGATTGCTATGTACCCCAAGCTCATCTGATAATGCGTTGCCTAGCGTCGCAGAACGATGACGTAACTTTTCATTGCTGACTACCACATCACTGGCTTTTTGCGCATTATCAAACGCAAGGCTGGTAGGCGCTATAGGGGCAGCAGTGACTGTAATGGTATCTAGTACGGCAACTGGATCTTCGGAGTCGCCTAAGGATCTTTTAACTTGGTTATTAGCTTCAGCAGCTTGTGCCATCATAATGATGCATATTGAAAGTGTTAAAGGTGTTTTTTTCATGATGATTTCTATCGCCAAAAAGGTAATTTAGACTATTCCAATCAGGGCTACCTTTTGTTTCTACTATGACAAACAAAAGATGAGTCAAAGGAGCCGTATTTAACGGTATGTTATACTATAACAAAAAATATAAAATGCAATACTTTCAAAGATATTAAGAGTGCATATTAACTATTAATTTCAAGAGGTATAATTTTTTATCAAAGTCTTCGGTAATGGTAATAGGAGCTAGTTCAATTAAACGTTAAAATAATCGAAGAGGAGGGGGATAAAAACACATAGGTAGAGTCAACACAACAATGATTAATGTGCTCGAATCTAATATATGTCAATAATCTAATGGCTTAAATTCTAAATAACTTTTAAATGATTTGTGAAAGATGAGTATTGAGTAACGATAATCGATGAAAATAAACCCTCTTAATTTATAATAAAATACATCTAATAATAAAAGTACTCTTGTAAAGTTGTGTAAAATTGCTTAATCTCCCAATTAAATATATGAAGGGTATAGCGCACATATGGAATCACTCTCTTTCCTTCCAGTTACGCTGGCATCAGTTTTAGCATCATTTTCCAATCCGAGTGTCCCTCATGAACAAGCCGTAATCAGTACTCATATTAGCCCTGAGATAGCAGGGTTGTGGGAGCTTGATTTGCAAAGTATTCCTAAAGTAGCTGCTGGCACTGCTCACTTTGATGTAGATAGAGACAATAAAGAAGCACCTGTTTTGGAGGGGAATTCAAATATAACGACTGATAATGAGCGTCTTAAGTTCAAACCTAAAGTTCTAATGCTTTCCCAAAGCAGAAAAATAAGGTCGAAAGGAGTCTCTACTCAAGGGACCCCTTGTCGAGAACGCTATAATTTTGCCGCTGATAATGAGGTTTTAACGACTAGTGGTGAAGAATGGACGTATGGTGAATATATTTATCAGCACCAAAACGACGGTCTACCTATCATTGCAGTTAGTACGATTTATGATAATAATAAAACCGATTGTAGTGGCAAACGTATTGATCAAACAGGTGATGCGATGATCGCCTATGTCGACTATAAGCCAAGTAAAAATGAGATGCGGTGGTGTACAGATCAATTAGGAAATGAGTGTTTTATGACTTTCCGTAAACTAATACCCTAAATAAATTTAATAGATAAAATAAAACAATAGCGTAAATAAATAGCCACAATACTTGTTGTGGCTTTCTTATACCTGCTATATTAATTAACAATATGTCAGCCGCCATTAATAAACTTTTTATCCCAATAAATCCGAAAGTTATCAACGTTCTTAAATCCATAGTTTTTGATACTAGCATCTGTTTGTTGGCTTTTGAATTTGGCATAACTTTACAATCATATGAAACATAATTTATGAAACAAGCAACTGCACTTGATATTTTAAAGACAGGCGAAAATGTTTTTTTAACTGGCTCTGCTGGTTCTGGTAAAACATACACACTGAATCAATATATCCATTATCTGAGAGCAAGAAAAGTAGGGGTAGCGACCACTGCCAGCACTGGTATTGCTGCCACACATATGAATGGGATAACAATTCATAGTTGGTCTGGTATTGGTATAAAAGATGAACTATCTGACCATGACTTAGCCAACTTGGCACGTAAGCAAGTTTTAAAAGATCGTATTAAAGAAACCTCTGTGCTTATTATAGATGAAATATCAATGCTTCATGCCAAACAGCTCAATCTGGTTGATCAAGTTTTAAAGCATATCAGAAATAGCAACAAACCTTTTGGGGGCATTCAAGTTGTTGTCGCAGGAGACTTTTTTCAGTTACCTCCTGTTGGTAGCCGAGGCGAAACTAATCGAGATAAATTTGCCTTCATGTCAGAAGCGTGGCTAGGCGCTCAATTTAAAATATGTTATTTATCTGAACAGCATAGACAGCTAGCGGATAATGGCGAAGATAATAAAAAGCTCTCGCTTGATAGTATTTTAAATCAAATTCGAGCGCAAGAGGTCAGTACTGAGGCAATAGTAGCTCTGCAAAATACTTTCAATCAAGATATTGACATGAGCCGAACTCGGCTTTACACACATAATGTTAACGTTAATAAAATTAACGAGAAAGAACTGGCTCAATTGCAAGGAGAGGCGGCTACTTACAATGCAATAGCTTTTGGAGACGCTAAACTCGTTGAAAATTTAAAAAAGACCGTCCGTACCAGTGAAGCGCTTACCTTAAAGGTTGGCGCTAAAGTAATGTTCATTAAAAATAATAACGAGCTCAGCGTCTCAAATGGCACTATGGGTAAACTTATTGGATTTGTGGCTATAAAACCGAGCAAGTCTACCTTAAAAAATGGCAAAATTCATAGCAATAGATCAGATGATTTAGATGACGCGGATGGCTTAGATGATTTGGGTGAGTTTGAAGAGACAGATAGCTTTGAGGATGCTGATGTTGACGTTACTCAGAAAGAAGCAGCTTCTCCAATTAAATATCCAATCGTGAAACTTAATACGGGTAGACAAATAGTAGTAGAGCCAGAAGAGTGGGTCATAGAGGATGAGCATGGCGATGTCCTAGCCAGCTACTCGCAAATTCCGCTAGGATTAGCTTGGGCGATAACCATCCACAAATCACAAGGCATGACCTTAGATGCTGCTGAAATTGATTTGTCAAAAACATTTGAGCTTGGTCAAGGTTACGTCGCCTTGTCTCGTTTAAAGTCACTTGAGGGTTTGAAGCTTTTGGGTATGAACGATCTTAGTTTGAGATTAGATCCATTGGCGCGCGGTGCTGATGTAAGATTTAAAGAATTGTCGCAAGACGCAGAAGCGTCTTTTATCGAGGCAAAAAAGGATGATCTAACAGAATTGCACAATATATTTGTGCTAAAGTCAGGTGGAAATCTTAGTAAAGCAAGTATTAAAGCGTATGAATCACAACACAAAAACCGGTTAAAGAAGCAGGCGAAAAGTCTTGCTCAAAAAGATAAGCTAACTAATCAATTAAGTGACCACTCAGAGAGCACGTTGATGGCAACACGAATACTGCTTGAAGAGAGCCTTAGCATTGCTGAAATAGCGCAGAGCAGGGGATTAGCCCAATCTACTATTATGGGTCATATCTCAAAGCTAAAGCGCCAAGACCCCACCTTAAACTGTGAGCATTTACGGCCAGATGAGCAAATCATTAAAAGGGTATGTAATGCAGTTAATGCTATTATTGCAGTAGGGGATCCTAATGACTTTCGTAGTAGTGATGAGGAGCATGATCATGAACATGCTGCTACTGCAACCACGCAACAGTTTAATAAAGATCGAATTAAATTACGCCCTATCTATGACTATCTAAAAGAAGAAATAGACTATAATATCATTCGCCTAGCACTGATTTTTATGGAATAAACTTCTGCCATTTTATATTTATTAGGCACTCGTTTAGACTCCCATAACTAACATCATATTAAGTTGTCTCTATGTTGCCACACTCATACAAACCCGTTCCAAATCTCGAATCTAGTTCTAAAGAAAATATATCAGATTTTCCCCCTATCCGAATCGCAATCAACGGATTTGGGCGTATTGGACGCAATGTTTTGCGGGCATTGTTGGAAAGATTTGAAGTATTGGGTAGGTTAGTTCATATTGTGGCCATAAACGACATCGCCGATAAAGAGACCTTACTGCACTTACTGAACTATGACAGCACTCATGGTAGATTGAGTCGACTAGGCGTTACAGCAGAATTGAATACCGATGGTAGTCAGCTATGCTTAAGCAAAGGCAACAAATCATATTGTATTCATCTATTTTCCAAGAAACTTCCAGAGCAACTACCGTGGAAACCGCTTAAAGTAGATGTGGTCTTAGAGTGTACCGGATATTTTAGGTCCTATGAAGATGCCAGTAAGCACATTAAAGCGGGCGCTAAACAAGTTATTGTCGGTGCTGCACCCTTTGACGAAGTGGATGCTTGTATTGTCATGGGTGTGAACGATATAGAACTAACTAGAACGCCACCTGTTATATCCAGTGTATCTTGTACGACTCAGGCGCTGGTACCTTTGATTTATGTGCTGGATGAGGCTTTTGCTACAAAGTCTGTGATGATGACGGAGATACATGCAGTAACCGCAGATCAAAATGTATTAGACCAACCTCACCGTGATAAGCGCCGGGCTAGGGCATCTGGTCATAACATCATTCCTACCACTTCAAGCAGTATTGCGGCAACGGAGCGCACATTGCCGCATATGCTGGGTAAAATTAATGGCCATTCTATCCGTGTGCCCACAATCGATGTTGCCGCAATAGATGTGACCTTTGTTTTTGATACTGATGTCACTATTGATGAAGTAAGAAGCGTACTAAAGTCTGCTTGTGAGCCATCAAGTAGACTATACGGTATCATGGGTTATACCGATGAGCCACTGGTTTCTAGTGATTTTATACACCAATCAGAGTCTTTAATTATTGATGGACAGCAGCTTATGCAAGCAGGTAATCAAATAAAAGTTTTTGCATGGTATGACAATGAGTGGGGGTATGCCAATCGCTTACTAGATATGTGTTTGCATTTGCAACAAGCAGGGTAATGCATAAATTCAATGACCTGACATAGGGTTTTAAATAAAGCTTAAAATGCAATAGGGCAGAGCAACTAACTCCGTTTAAAGATGGCGGTAGATTTACAGTTTATCTTAGGTAAATCCACTTTAAGTCTTGTGAAAATAGTCCAAATAGTTACTATAGTCGATCTTGCCTAAAACAAAAAAATAGAAGGGTTAAAAGTAACCGAGCGTAGATAGTAAAGTTGCACATCAAGCAAGGGTAATAAAATAACTGTTTAAAATTACTTTCAAGAGTGAATTTAAATATAGGAATAAATTTTTAATTTTAAGACATGAAAAAAAGGCCAACTTATTTAATAAGTTGGCCTTTTTAGTATATGGCGGAGTCGGAGAGATTCGAACTCTCGAAGGGCTATGAACCCTTGCCGGTTTTCAAGACCGGTGCATTCAACCGCTCTGCCACGACTCCGTAGGTGCAGTATTATAGAGCGTTTCAAATATAATGCAAGGGGTAATTAAACTTTTTTAGAAAGTTTTTATTAACTTAGACTCTATAGTAGAGAACAACCCTTAATAGAGATGAACGTTTATAGCCGCTAAATAAGTTTTTTAATTTAAAAAATTACCGGGATAGTTGATGTGATAATTAACTTAGGGATTTAGCTTTAGTATAGCTTTCAAGCAGAAATAATGGGATGGTAGTAGGTTATAAAGATACATGAAAGATAGGATAAAATCCGAATTGAATAAAGCCTGAAACTTTGATATCTCAAGCTTTAGATTTTGTAGTTTGTATATAAAAGTGGATATGGGATTAGCATGTGTTTTGAGCTACTTTTCCTCAAACTGCTCCTCTAAAAGGCACTTACTACTACAGTCAGTATGAGTATCAATAATGGCTTCTTCAATAATAGCTTCGCTTACACCTTTAGCACGTAAATTTTCGATAAATACTTCATCATCAGCAAGTGTATAACCGGCGTGGTCACGATCTAGGCCTTCACGAATATACAGCCGAATCAAACCTTGTATACGCCTAAAATTATGAAGCTTTGCTGTCTCCTCAAGCATCTCAATCATCTCTTCAGATAATTTGAGGCTGACAGGACGTTTAATTTTTTGGGGATGACCTGAATATTTATTACGTATGTGAGGGGGTATTATAGACATACTAAATCCAAATGGTTTTATTTCATCTATTATAGAGTAAATAGAACATAACTTAAACTGATACTACAAAACTTAGTATAGTCTTGTTTGCAATAGCATCATAGAGACGTTTTAGATAACTGAAGTTTTAGATAACTATTATGAGAAACACAAATATGAGAAACAAAAAAAAGCCCTAATATGAACTGACCCCCAAAAGTTGGACACAACTTATGGGGTATTTTTATGCGTTACAATCTAGATTTTAAGATCAAAGTCATAGGATACTATAAGCAAGGACATACCGGTCATGCCACAGCAAAGAAGTT
>NZ_JBXYJE010000019.1:0-32477 GCF_057396285.1 Psychrobacter sp. CX97
TCATGAGTACATTCATTATTACAATCATGAGCGTATTCAGCTTAAACTTAAAGGACTGAGTCCTGTGAAGTACAGAATTCAGTCCTTGAGATAGACTTAAACCGTCCAACTTTTGGGGGTCAGTTCAGTAATGGGCTTTTTTATAGTGAAAGAGGTTTAAAGTTATAATGTTATATAGTCGAAAAAATTCAAAAATAGTTACGTACCATCGGTCACTTTGTAACCATTTTAACTCTTTTAGATTATAAATCTGATTTTATTAATGCTAACGCATTCAGAATAATAATCTTTAACCGTCAGAATGTTCAACAGACCCAGCCAACATGCCTACTAAAAAAGATGTGGTTGGTTTAAAACAGGCAGAGTCTTCCTTCAAATTAAACTTATTTAAATATTAATGGCTTATGACAATCAACTTTTTATTAAGCTATTAAGGGCAATTTATAAAGCTATTAAAGGCAATGGAAAATGCCATTAATAGCTCAGTAAACATGTAAAGATAACAACATTGTATGACTGCTAACCCGTGTTTCGTAACCCTGCCGCAAGGGCATTAATGCTACGAATGAGTGGATCAGCAACGTCAATATCATCATGATTAACCGTTTTCATGTCGTTATCAGCGCGCATGCGCTTTAATAGCTCAATTTGGATATAATTAATTGGGTCTAAATATGCATTACGCCATTGTAATGAGGCAGCAAGCTCTTCCTGGCTAGAAAGTAGGGACTCTTGCTCAAGTAATGAGTTTAGACCAGCATAAGTCAACTCATGTTCTTTAATGACAGCACTCATGATATTTTCTCGCAAGGTTTCATCCTTACAGAGCTGACTGTAGGCTTGAGCGATATTCATCTCCGACTTTGTAAAAGACATTTCAATATTACTAATAAAAGATTTGAAAAATGGCCATTTATCGTTCATCTCTTTCATCAAAGGCTCATTAGCTTCTACACTTTTTAGGGCACTGCCTACCCCATACCAAGCAGGTAGAGTAAAGCGGGCCAATGACCAACCAAACACCCATGGAATAGCGCGAATCGTTGACTTGCTAGGTAAACCTTTTTTACGATGTGAAGGGCGTGAACCAATATTAAGTAGCGAGATTTCTTTTACAGGCGTGGCTTCGGAATAAAATTGATAAAACCCTTCGGTACTATCCGTAAGTTGACGATACTGCTGCTCGCCTGCCTCGGCTAAACGAGCAAATACCTTTTCATATTCTGGCAACTCGGTGGGTTGCTCAACAAACCTTGAAGAGCTGGCTTTGAGTGCCCCTGTAATTCCCATTGTTAATTCAAATACAGCAGTATCTGGATTGGCATATTTTGCGTACAACACCTCACCTTGTTCGGTAAACTTGATTTGACCATCTAAAGTACCAGCGGGCTGTGCTGCAATAGCTTGGTGAGTTGAGCCACCGCCACGACTGACGGAACCACCACGGCCATGGAATAGACGCGTCTTGATGCCATATTCTTCTGCAATATTAGTGATGGTTTGCTGAGCACTATATAGCTGCCAAGCTGAGGTAATGATGCCACCATCTTTCGAAGAGTCAGAATAACCAAGCATAATTTCTTGAATATTACCTGAATGCTCAAGTAAGCCACGATACAGCGGATTATCTAAAACCATAGGTAAAATTTTATCGATGTTCTTGAGGTCTTCAATAGTTTCAAATAAAGGGGCAACTGGAAGGGCTGATGTTAAATAGCCCTTTTCACTAATGGCTGATAATCCAGCAAAGCGCATTAGCAATAATACTTCTAGAAGTTGGCTGGCGTTATTGGTCATTGAAATAACGTAACTACCAAACGTATCTTCTCCCACCAGTTTACGCAGCTTAGCTACTGTATTCATTAGAGCCAATTGCTCACGTGCTTGGCTACTAAATTCATCGGTATAAATTAGTGGCGCGCCTGGCTTTTCTAACAGCCGAGTTAGCCATTCTTGACGTTCCGTTTCATTAAGCGCTTTATAGTCAGGTAGGTTAGGGGCGCTGGCAAAAATTTCAGCAATGACGTCGCCGTGATAACCTGAGTCCTGACGAATATCAAGAGCGGCTAAATGGAATCCGCATGTTTTAACCAAACGAACGGTATCAAGGAGTAGACCCTCGGCATGGGCGCTGTCATGAGTTGCAACGCTTTGACGAATGATACGTAGGTCATCTAATAATTTTTGCGGTGAGGTATAAGCATCTTTAGCCGCTTCAGTATCTTCTCCCATACTTTGAATAAGACGATTGGTTGCTTTTATTTTTGCAAGAATAATAGAAAGTAATCTTCGATAAGGCTCATTCTTATAATCATCAGAGTTGTAATAAAATACTTTTTTATCAAGATCGCTATATTCTTCTATTTTTTCATACACCTCAGCACCAATATGGACAATCGTATCGCTATGAATGAGCTCTCGGCGTAACTTCTTAATCAGCACCTGATAATGGCGCAATACTGTTTCAGCGTGCATTAATACTGCCATCTCAGTGGTTTCGTGAGTGACAAATGGGTTGCCATCTCTATCGCCACCAATCCAAGAGCCGAAGCTAACAAAAGCAGGAAGTGGATAATCTGCTAATTCTGGATAGACATCATTAATCGCATTTTTTATATTGCGATACACTTTTGGAATCGCATTAAATAAGCTTGCATTGAAGTAGTGTAAACCATTGTTAATTTCATCATAAACTAAGGGTTTACGTGTGCGCACCTCGTCGGACGACCATAATAAGTCAATGGTTTGTTTGGTTTTTTGCTTGGCTTGCTCATAAGCTAGGCTCCCTTCAGGGAGCTCGTTTAATGCGTCACTATAGTCATACAAGGTTTGCAAAATATTCATCGTAGTTCGTCTGCGTGCTTCTGTAGGGTGCGCAGTAAATACGGGAATAAACTTAAGTTGGTCAATAAGCTCTTTTATTTGATTTGGCGCAACATTACGCTCGCGGCATTCTAGAAGTGTATGCCGGAAAGATCCTTTCCAAAATTGCTTTGACTGTTCGCGAACCATACGGCGACGTTCACGCAAATAATTTTCTTCGGTTAGATTGGCTAAAAAGAAGTAAATTGAAAAAGCACGAATGACGTTTTTTAAAGTTTTATTATCAAGTGAGGCAATAAGTTTGATAAGCTCTTGCTTATGTGCAGGATTGGGTTCTCGACGCTCTTGAATAAAGCCTTTGCGCAACGTTTCAATAGTACGTAAAGTATCTTCTCCAGCTTGACGAGAAATTGCTTCTCCTAAAAAAGATCCTAATAATCTAACTCGTGCACGTAAAACATCGTTTTCCAATAACATATGCTATCCCTATTTATCATAAAACTTTTTAATATTAACCCTGCTTTACAGGTTACTGTTTGATTTCATTTAAATAATACACGAACTATTTAACTTTACCGAGCGTTATTTATTTATGAGATGAAAAATTATGCATACTAAATAAAATGCTAAGACTATAAGATTAGGGCTTGTTCTCATTTACAATAATTTGCATTTTATAGGTCTAAAACGGTTAAATTTCCATCAAACTGTGCCTAATATTCTAACTAATATGCCAGTATTTTGTTGGAAATTACTTGTGTTTGACAATAATTTATCTAAGAACCTGTATTCATAAGCCAAATGAGAACACACTCTAGCATTTATTGATTTTTTGGCTAAATAACCATTTGAGCTGAGTGAATTGGATAAGCTAATAGCATTGAATCCAGTAGCATTGAATACAGTGACATTGAATAGAGTGGTTATGAATTACCTAGGTAGTGGATTAACATAAATAAGCTGACTAAACATTCAATTATGCGCTCAGATAATACCCATTAAAGGGTTTCTAAAGGTAGTTTATGACTGATAAATTAAGTAGTGTACAAGACAGTACCAATAATAAATGGGCGCCTATTGGTCTGATTATTGGTTGCATTATTTTTGGACTAGGAAGTCTTATTGTCGCGCATGTAGAGGTTGGCGGCTATGCTATGTCCTTTTGGCGGCTGGCTATATCAGGCATTGTGTTTACTGCATTGGCCGCTATATTCAAACAAAAAATGCCTGAAGCAAAGACGTCAATAGATGCCAAAAAAGCCTTGTTTTTTGCATTGTTATCTGGGGCTTTTTTGGGCATAGATTTGGCGCTATGGCATGAAAGTATCTATGCTGTGGGCCCCGGAATTTCAACGTTATTGAATAGCCTACAGATTTTCTTTTTAGCCGCTATGGGTTTTTTGATATTTAGAGAGCGGCAAACTATTTTGCAGCTCATAAGTTTGGTGCTGGCACTTTTGGGAGTGGTGTGCATTGCCAGCCCTGAGTTTGCGAATAACGACCATGCCGCTTATGGGTTTGTTACTGGCATTGTTTCGGCCAGTATGTTGGCCGCCTCAATGACCTTTATCCGTTTAACCCATCAAGCAGCCCCTACACCTATTTTTATTCTCATGCAGCGAATCAGCATTGGGGGTAGCTTAGCTATGCTGCTTCCAATGCTAATGTTTGATAGCGGGAATATATTACCCAACACTTTAAGCGAGTTGGGGTGGATTGTGGTGTATGGTACTGTCATGCAATGTTTGGCTTGGGGACTGATTGCTTATTCTATCCCAAAGCTGTCTTTAGCTTTGACCGGATTACTATTATTAAGTGAACCAGTTGCCGCGTTAGTGATTGATTACTTTTGGTTAGACAAGCCAATCAATGGTCTACAGTGGGCGGGAGCTGCATTAACTATGTTTGCCATTTATTTGGGCTCTTTAAAGCCCAGACCCTTCAATAAAACGGCTAAGCTTAGGCGATATCGCTTCTTTGCTAGATTTTATCGGGGTAAGTAGTTTGCATGCTATAAACGATAGATTGTAAAAGAGCAGAAGTCCAGTGTCATTATACAAGGTGCTTTTTCTTTTGTGTTTATGGTCTGAAGGCAAGCCTGTTTTAAGTCTTTTTTACCTTACAGCGCATGACTACTTTAAAGTTTAGCGCATTTTCTATTTTACTACTTACTACTTTTTAGGTTACTACCCATTTACCCTTAAGTTCACGATTAAAAAGTGCGTTTAAAACTATGGCCGCTAAAGTGGCGGTACCGATTCCACCCAAATCGAAGCTCCCAATATGCAAGCTAAAGTTACCCGCACCCATAATGACAGTCACTGCTGCGACAATAAGATTACTGTTTTTACTAAAATCTATGTTGTTATCTATCCAGATTTTAATTCCAGCCACGGCAATTAAACCAAATACTACAATGGAGGCACCACCAAGTAGGGCAGGTGGGATGCTTTGAATAATAGCGCCAAACTTTGGCGATAATCCTAAAACTACTGCGACAATACCCGCCATAACAAAGATAGTAGTGCTATAAACTTTAGTAACTGCCATAACGCCAATGTTCTCTGCATAAGTAGTGACACCAGTGCCACCAAACCCTGCGGAAAATGTAGTTGCTAAACCATCGGCAAAAAACCCTCGGCCAATATAAGGGGTTACGTTGGATTTAGTCATTCCCTCAACGGCTTTAAAGTGGCCTAAATTTTCGGCAATTAAAATAAAAGCAACAGGTGCAATAAGTACAATCGCATTTAAATTAAATGTAGGGGTATGAAATGAAGGCAGACCAATCCAGGCAGCTTGCTGGACACCGCTAAAATCGATGGGAGTGCCATATCCTAATATGTTCGTCACAATATAATAGATGATATAAGACAGGATGATACCCACTAATAACAATAAGCGGCGTAACATGCCGCGCGTGAAAATAGCCACGCTACTAATCAGTACCACTGTTAACGCTGCCATCCAAGCATCAAACTGATTTGCCGAGACACCTTGTACTGTCACAGGCGCCAAATTTAAACCAATAATCATCACAATTGCACCGGTAACAATAGGTGGCATTAATTTCTCAATCCAGCCTGTACCAATTTTCATAACCAATAACCCAACTAGCGAGTATATGATACCGCATACCATAATCCCGCCAAGAGCAACATTTAAGTTGGTATTAGGGCCACTTCCTGCATAGGCAGTTGCTGCAATTACCGGACCGATAAAAGCAAAGCTTGAACCCAAATAACTGGGCATACGCCCCCCAGTCATCAAAAAGAACAGGATGGTACATAGGCCAGACATTAATATGGCCAAGTTAGCGTCAAAACCCATCAAAAGGGGCGCTAATACAGTGGCGCCAAACATTGCGAAAGTATGTTGGACGCCAAGAATCATACTTTTTGAAGCAGGCAGATATTCATTGATTGCAACGGCATGTTGATCTAAATCACCTTTAAAAGGTCGCCATGTTGGGAACCACTTACCGTTATCAAAGTCTGGGTCATGCTCATATAAAACGTTAGATTCTTTGGCAGTTTTGGGGGTTTTACATGACTCCATGAGATGTCCTTAGCTTTGATAGTGAGCTTTGATAGTGAGCTTTGATAGGGTGGTATTTTTTAAAGGTAATATGTTTGCAATATGAAATGCAAATTGAGGATAGTATAGACGAATTTTTGATTGAATCGGGGCTAAATATTGGGGTTTATTCTACTTTAGGAAAGTAGACTATGCTAGGGAGACTATCTAAAACTGCTATGACAAAGACACTATGACAAACTATGATAGGTTATGCAGCTGAATGAAAAGTAAAGGAAGGTGCATCGAGGTTTGTGAGATGTAGGGGTTAAATGAATACTCCGTTAAACTAGAATTTAGAATCTAGAATCTAGTTTAATGGTATTAGGTCTATTAAATTATAGTTGTCAGCATGGATTTGAGCAACGCCAAACAAGACACGACAGTGATAGTGGTGAAGTTTGTTTAACTTTCCCCTTGTGAAATACTGTTAAATGCCTATTAGTACTATTAGCACTATCTAAGTCTAAGTCCTCCCTACTTGTAATCTCATCTAGCGGCATACCGATTAGATTTTTAAAAGGTGTGGTTCATTTTGGAAATCTGGAAGATGGCGTTAAACATAATGAGACTCAACAAGACATATATTGACGCATTGTTTTGACTTACTAAAGGATTTATTGTGGTTAATAAATAAAGCGTACGCCAGAGTCATAGGCTATTACTATATGTATTTAAAATTAAAGAGAAGATAGCCATAATCTTAACCTAAGCGACCATTCTGGCTGAACGCCGGTTAAACCTTGAGTCATTTCGCCATCCTTTAATATCACGTAGGAAGGCGTTACTTTCCCCTTCCAAGCGCTAAACAACTTTCCAGTTTCATCATTAATAGTGATAAAAGTAAAGCCATTGGTTGCCATATAGGTGTCAAGCGCTTGATTATTACCAGACTGCGTAGCAATGGTAACCACTGGGTAGGTGTTAGACTGCGCGATGGCGTCAACCTTCGGAGAGCTAACCTTGCAAACAGGGCACCATGTTCCCCAGAAGTAGACCAACACAGGAGACGCATGGCTAAGCATTTCTAAATCCACTACTTGCCCCTTATAGTCAGTTAATTGCAGCTCTGGTTGTGCAGGCATCACAGGTTGACGCCACCAGTTAATAGCCGTGTAAACCGCTATAAACATCACACCATATTTGATAGCAGCCCAAGACCCAGACCTAAGTTTAGATGCTACAAGTTTACTATCTTCTTTCTCTTTATAATTGTCTATAGTCTTCTCTTTATAATTGGCTATTATTGTGAGGGTTATGATTGATCAACTCTAAAGCACTATTGTTAGATTGTATCCTGATGAGTGACAGCTATTGCTCATAGAGTTTATTGACATCTACAGGGTTCTACACGATTTTAATAGCAGTGCTGAGCATGCAGTCTAAGCCAATAAACCTAACTATATTGGCTGCTTAGAATCGCTGAATAGAATAGAGTAGTCCACATATCAGACTATCTCAAGAGCCTTAAGCTACCCATTTAAGCAAGAGACCTAATGAGTAGCAATGCCAATTACAAAAGCCGATACAGGTTGTTAAAGTTATTTATCTGTCGTAACTTTAGATTTTTTTTTGCGTTTTAAAGTAAAAATATCTGAACGTCGGTCTTTTAGGTTATTGACTGAGCCTTCGTTGCGTACATGGGTTAGCGAATCAAGATTTACATCTGAGAAGAAAATCATCTCAGTATTTGCGGTGGTTTCGGCCATAATAGCATCATGGGGAAAAGCAAAATCAGAAGGCGAGAATACAGCTGATTGTGCATATTGAATATCCAGACTCTCAACCTGAGGTAAGTTACCGACTGAACCACAAATCATCACATAACATTCGTTTTCAATGGCACGGGCCTGAGCACAGTGACGCACCCGTAAATAGCCGTTTTTAGTGTCAGTCCAAAAGGGCACAAATAAGATATCCATATCATCTAAGGCAAGCAAACGAGCTAGCTCAGGAAATTCAATATCGTAGCAAATGAGAATGCCAATACGTCCAGCATCGGTATCAAATACCTGGATTTTATCGCCACCTTCGATGACCCAAGCACTTCGCTCATGCGGGGTAATGTGAATTTTACGTTGCTCTTCGACAGTACCATCACGGCGACATAAATAACTGACATTATATAAAACTTCGTCATCGTCAAATAATGGCATAGACCCTGTAATGACATTGACATTATAGCTAACAGCTAAGTTTGATATTTCGTTTTTAAACCATTCGGTGTAATCCGCTAAAAAGCGAATGGCCACGTGTTGGTCAGTAGACTCGCACAGCCCCATTAATGGCGCATTAAAAAACTCTGGTAAGCAGGCAAAGTCAGAGTTGTAATCTGCCATAATGTCAACAAAGTATTCAACCTGCTGGAGTAACTCTTCAGGTGATCCAACCTCTCGCATTTGCCATTGGATGCCGCCAATACGTACCTCTGTTTTACCTGTATTAGGTTTGTAGTCTTGTGGCTCATAATAAATATTAGCCCATTCAAGAAGGGTCGCATAACCTTTTGAATGTTTATCATCAGGCAAGTAACCCCCTAAGATTCGCTTAACGATAAAATCGTTGGATAGCTGAAATGACAAAGCAGAATCATGAATTTCTCGGGATTGCACCGCTTCAATATATTCAGCAGGGGTTAAGCTTTGATGGTTATGATAATTTGGAATACGCCCACCCGCTAAAATGGCCCTAAAATTCATCTGACGACACAGCTCTTTACGGGCATCGTAAAGTCTACGACCGAGTCGATAACCACGATAATCAGGGTCAATAAGGGCATCTAGCCCATACATGGCATCGCCATTCGGGTCATCTTTGATGATTTCGCGCTGGCCAATTAAATCATCATAGGTATGCGGATTTGAAAATTTCTGATAATCAACCCGCATGGTAAGTACCATACCTATCAATTTATCATGATCAAAAAGGGCTATCTGACCTTCTGGAAATGAATTAATTAAAGTATTAATGGTTGTTTTTGACCACGCCCCACCTAAGTTAGCGTAAACACGATCCATTAACGACTTTAGTTGTGGATAGTCTTTCTTTTTAATTTCAGCAATTTTCAGATGAAAATCGTCAGCTTTATTCATATTATGCCTCTTATACCAGTATCTATAGCCTTTCAAAGATAGTGAAATGCAAATTTAAGGAGGTATTATAAGTATGCCTATTTCAGCAAAGAGTGAAAATTTGTAAATTATTACCAATAATTATCATGCTACTATAAACAAATGATTATTTACAAAATTACTGATTAACCATTTAGCGGATATAGTAAAGAAACAATATATTACAAGATATTTAATGATTGATAGACTGTGTTACATTGAATTACATATACTAAAGTCTAGTTAATAATAAATTTATGTTCAAAATCCATGCTTTCTAGATTTTATATTAACCATTTAACTATTAAGTAGGAATACTTTAAAGGATGCTATGAATGCCTACAACTCTAGCATATAAGCGTGTTTCTACCTCTTTGTCGGGATTAGGGGCGGAGACATTGGTACGGGTAGTGTATGTCAGCATGTTAACGGTTAAAAGCCGTTTAAATCCCACGATATTTGATGACTTGGCTACTAAAGCGACTATAAGCAATAAAGCTAACGGAATTACTGGTGTTCTAAGTTATGGTAAAGGGGCGTTTCTACAATGTATAGAAGGTCGAAAATCTGATGTACTCATGTTGTTAAAAAGTATATTTAAAGATAGTCGTCACAAAGACATTAAAGTGCTTATGTGTAAACCTGTTGAAGCGCGATATTTTAATGACTGGCGTATGCGTATGCTTTTTTGCGAAAGTTGGCTTTGGTCAACGAGTACTAAGAAGCAAGCAAATCATATGTTCGAGTTTCTCCCTTTTCAGCCTCATCAATGGTCAACACAAAAATTAAATCGGTTTATTAATGCTGTCAAGAGCTTTGAGGCGACAGATCACAGGAAAAATATTGGTGTGACTTATAATGCTTTTGGTCAGGTGGTTCAAAGAGTTGCGGGCCCGCATCAAGCCTTTTTATTAGTGCAAAGTGTTTTGGGAATCATGGTTATCATTTCATTGATTGAGCTATACTTTTTTTTATAATACGATTAAAAGTTTAAACGATGCTTTAACTGCTAATAGTTCAGTAATAATGAAAAAATACTTTGAAATGTTAATACTAGACGCTAAGCCTCAGGGGTTAGCGTCTTTTTTACACGAATATTTTTATAAATAAGTGTTGTTTTAAAAAACAAATCAGATGTCGAATATTTTTCCTCGATTCATGATCCCGTTGGGATCAAACACTTTTTTAATCGATTTTAGATACTCAATCTCAGTTTCGCTACGGGTGTAGGATAGGTAGGGTTTTTTAGTCATTCCCACCCCGTGTTCAGCAGACACAGAACCGCCATATTTTTGTACTGTGCTAAAAACAAAGTCATTCACACTTTGACACTTCTCAAAAAATTCATCTTTAGATAAGTTTTCAGGCTTCAGGATATTAAGATGTAAGTTGCCATCGCCGATATGACCGAACCAGCAAATCTCGAAGTCAGGATAGTTACTGTTTACCACAGCTTCAATGTCTTTAATAAATTCTGGTACATAGCTGATCAGCACTGATACATCATTTTTATAAGGGGTAAAGACTGAAATCGTTTCCGAAATATATTCACGCAGTTTCCAAAGCTCAATGGCTTGGGCAATGCTTTGACTCATGACACCATCAACTATCCAGCCATTTTCCATACACGTCTCAAATATTGCCATTGCCTTATCCATAATAGGCTCATACGGCGCTTCAAATTCAAGTAGAGCGTAATATTTAGTACGCGCTTCAAACGGCTCTTGTACATGACCTGTTGCCATTAACTTGTCAATGGCAACGTCATCAAAAAATTCAAAAGCAGTCAGGTCAATTTTATCTTGGAAGGCTGAGAGCACATTCATAACATGATCAAATTCATCCATGCCGAAAACCATCACGGTTAAATCTTGCGGCGCACGTTCAAGTTTAATTTGTGCTTTGGTTACAATACCAAGCGTCCCTTCAGCACCGATAAATAAGTGCCGTAAATCATAGCCTGTCGCATTTTTTGTCATGCCACGGTTAAGGTTTAATATGTCTCCATTGCCAGTGACAACCGTTAATCCCATTATCCAACGGCGAGTCATACCATAACGGATAACCTTAATACCACCCGCATTTGTACCAATATTGCCACCAATTTGACTTGAGCCTGCAGACGCAAAATCTACCGGATAATATAGGCCTTTATCTTCTGCAAACTGTTGCAACTGCTCTGTGATAACGCCTGCTTCAATCTCAACCATGCGGTCGGCTGGGTAAAAATGACCAATGTTGTTCATTTTATCTAGGCTAACTACAATCTCGCCATTACTGGCTACTGCACCAGCTGATAAACCCGTACGACCACCACTAGGGGTTATAACAATATTATGGTAATTAGCTAACTTTACCAGTGCTTGTACTTGCTCAGTTGATTTAGGGAAAACAATAGCACTAGGCGCAGGAGCAAAGTGTTTGGTCCAGTCTTTACCCCAGTGCTCGAGACTTTCACAATCGGTTTTAATTTGATTGTCATCAAAATCGTGGTTACTTGTCAGGCTTGATAGTAAAGCGTTGAGAGCTTCTGGGTTAGTCTGGATTGATTCATTCAGCGTTGTCTCATCAACATGAGATTGATCAGCACTATGCACTTGTTCGTGAGCGGGAGAGCGTTTATTCGTGGTATTGTGAGTGGTCATAATAGTCTCTGATTTTTGAATATGTTAGCCCATTAAACTGTGGGTATTAAAAGGTCAAAATATTAATCCATGGCAAGTTTATAGTCATTATTGGCAAGCAGTTATTCAATTTAGAGCCTGACATTACTATAGTTTTTGGTATAAGATAGACACATTATGACACGAGGTTTATTGGTTATAAAGACGTAAGTATATTTTGGATTATAACTAAAACGGTGTCCAGACGTTTGTTATAGAACTTTTTTTATTAGAAATTTCACAGTTTAAAAAAATTGTATTTGATAATCCTCATCACAGATTAAGGGCGATAAGTATGGCACTATCACTTGATAAAGATAAGATTCGTTTTCTACTATTAGAAGGCGTACACGATAATGCTTTAAAAGTATTAAATAATGCAGGCTACACCAACATTGAATATCTTTCACATGCTTTAGATCCAGAAGAGCTGGCTGAAAAAATCAAAGATGCACATTTTATCGGTATTCGTTCACGTACACAGTTGACACGCGATATTCTTGAACAAGCTGATAAATTAATTGCTATTGGTTGTTTCTGTATTGGTACTAACCAAGTTGATTTAGATGCAGCACGTGAGTTTGGTATTCCAGTATTTAATGCCCCTTATTCAAATACTCGTTCTGTCGCTGAGTTAGTGCTGGCGGAAGCTATTATGTTATACCGAGGTATTCCTGAGAAGAGTGCGGTTGTCCATCGTGGTGGTTGGGGAAAATCTGCTAAGAACTCGCATGAAGTGCGCGGTAAAGTCATGGGTATTGTCGGCTATGGTTCCATCGGATCGCAGCTGTCAGTGTTGGCCGAAAGCTTAGGCATGAAGGTTATCTATCATGATGTGTTAACCAAACTGCCTTTAGGCAATGCTGAGCAGGTGGGTAGCTTAGATGAGCTATTGAATAAAGCAGATGTGGTAACGCTTCACGTACCAGATGTACCAAGTACCCGCTATATGATGAAAAAACAGCAGTTTGATCAAATGAAAGAGGGCAGTTATTTCATTAATGCCGCACGCGGTACTTGCGTTGAGATTGATGATTTAGCCGCAGCCCTTGAGTCAGGTAAATTATTAGGCGCTGCTGTGGACGTATTCCCGAAAGAGCCAAAATCAGCCGATCAAGAGTTTGAGTCGCCACTTCGTAAGTTTGATAATGTCATTCTAACGCCGCACATCGGTGGATCAACGCAAGAGGCGCAGGCGAATATTGGTCTGGAGGTAGCAGAGAAATTTGTTAAGTACTCTGATGCAGGGGATACCACAACGGCAGTGAATTTCCCAGAAGTAAGCGTTCCGATAAAAGAAAATTCACACCGTCTCTTACATATTCATAGAAACGTTCCAGGGGTATTGTCGCAAATTAACACCTCTTTCGCGTCAGCAGGTATTAATATTTTAGCGCAGAGCTTAATGACAGAAGGCGATGTGGGTTATTTAGTGATGGATGTTGATAATCGTGATTCGGACGAAGCACTTGAGCAGCTAAAACACATAGAAGAGACTATTCGCGTACGCGTCTTGTTTTAATTTATGTTTGAGAGTTTGATAGTTCGATTAAATTAGCTGGCAATTGCCAGCTTTTTTTACTTTTTAATAAGCGAATGATTAATATAGTCAAAGAACTTTAAAGTAGTTACAAGGCAATCGAGTGCAAGTACTACTGGCGTAGGCTTAACGAGGTTAACACCGTAACTCTTTATAAGTTCGCCGACTATACCATACTAATATGATGTCATTCATAAGTATTCAACAGGGTCAATTTAGGACTTTACTTTATAAGAGCTATCAGCCGTCTATTAATCGTAATTATAGCCAGCCTATTCACTAAGGATTACTAAGCTACGTTACTGAGTACGTTTTGAGAGCTTGGTTTTTAAACGCATTACTACAAATGCAAGACTAAGTAACAATACAATTAGACCCACAAATTTAGAGATTGGCGAAATATATTGTTCGACTTTGTCGTAATTTTCGCCCAAAATATATCCAGAATATGCTAATAGAGAGGTCCAAATAGCCGAGCCTAAAGCTGTCAGCACTAGAAAAGGCAGTAAAGACATATGGTTCATACCTGCTGGAATAGAAATCAGCGAGCGGATAGCGGGTACCATACGCCCAAAAAATATAACCATTCTTCCATATTTATTAAACCAACGATTGGCATTAGTGATATCACTTGGATTCACTAAGATCCATTTTCCGTACTTTTCTGCTAGGTTCAGCAAGCGTTTTTCATCAAATAGTGTGCCTAAATAGTATAAAGGCAGGGCTCCTATTACTGACCCCAAAGTGCCAGCGATAATGACAAGTATGAGTTGCATATCGCCTTGAGCGGCAGCAAATCCTGCAGCGGGCATGATTAACTCAGAGGGTATGGGTGGAAAAACGTTTTCTAAAAACATCATTGTCGTCACGCCAATATAACCTAGCGTATCCATTAGGGTAAGAATCCACTCGTTTAAATTTTCCATCACTGCCCTTTTCTTCTTTTAATAAACTCCTAAAATTTTGAAGTAGTATTGCAAATGTTTTTGATGATGTTGAGGATTATACCGTATAACGATATTGTGCCAGATCAAAGTTAGTTATATTATTTGTATTAATATTATATAAAATATAATAATATTTTTTAATGCTTATATTGTTTATGTATTCTATTGCTAGAATAGGATTAAAAGTGCCTTAATAAGTTTAAATCAAAAAATTAAACTACTGTAATAATAGCTCTAACTTACAAATACAAATTTTAGTACTACGCTTGCTAAAAATGCTTAATATAGACACTTATTACAAAGGTATAAACGCTATGAAAATCAAATCCTTTTTGCACGATGACACTGAAACCTACACGCACGTACTAATCGATACAGTGAATAAAGTTTGTGCAGTCATTGATCCCGTATTGGATTACGACTTTAAAGCGGGTCGAACAAATACAGACGCTGCTGATAAATTAATTAGCTATGTGCACCATAATCAATTAAAGGTCGAATATATCATTGAGACCCATGCGCATGCCGATCACCTGTCGTCAGCAAAGTACATCAAAAAACAGCTTGGGGGTAAGTTGGTTATTGGTAAGTATATTACAGAGGTACAAAAAACATTTAAGGACATCTTTAATCTAGACACCAGTTTTAGAACTGATGCAAGTCAATTCAATATGCTTACCGAAGAGGGTAGCACGTTTATGCTGGGTACCATTGAAATATCTGCGCAACATGTGCCAGGGCATACACCCGCAGATATGGCTTATATTGCCCGAGAAACGGTATCAGATACTTTACAAGAAAGTGAAAGACTGGCTGTATTTGTAGGCGATACTCTATTTGCTCCTGATGTAGGTACTGCCCGTTGCGATTTTCCAGGAGGCGATGCTGCAACTCTTTATGACTCTATTCAAAAGTTACTGTCTTTGCCAGAAAGTACAGAAGTTTATTTATGCCATGATTATCCACCCGAAGGGCGCTCTCATAGTCCTGTGACTACTGTGGCTGCGCAAAAAGAACATAATAAACATGTGCGTGACGGTATTAGTAAACCAGAGTTTATCAAAATGAGAACAGAGCGTGATGCAAGGTTGAATATGCCGACACTGATTATTCCTTCAGTACAGGTCAATATTCGAGCCGGAGAAATGCCAGATCCTGAAGATAATGGTATACGATATTTAAAAGTACCTTTAAATATATTAGCCTGATACATGAGAGTAATGGATATGACAGTTAATAAGGATATGACAGTTAATAAAAAAGAGCCTGTTAATAAAAATAATAGTTGAGGGTATTGGACAGTTATAGCGTAGGTTGTTAAGGTTAATTTTATTAACTAGGCGTTGTTGCTAATTCATTCATTATAAAGTTTGTGGTACTATAACGAGACACAATCGTGGGTTTAATTGCTGTTGCTTCGGTACAGACTGAAACATAATGGCATTGCAACTTCCAGCACGATTTAAAATAATTCTGGTAAAGCGCATGAGCCTCTACTCCGACAAGGTCATCTGTGCCGTATGAGATTCTTTTGTGTCGGAGTATGGGAGTCTACTATGTCTGTATTACCACTTTCTACGCCTGATTGTTTGGGCGTGCCCTTGTTAGATTCTAGGTTATATACCCGCCGTTACACGCCTCGTTGTTCCTTAGCTGAGCACGCTATTCATCAAATGGTTGCATTACAGTTAAATGCTCATGCTATTGTTAAAGCTATGGACTATCCTCGTCAACATACCATTGCAGCATCAGATCGCCTACGTTACGTATTATGTAGTCGGAATATGGGCTTAGATGGTAGTTATATTGATGCTTATTACGATGCTAAAGGTTTTTTAGAAAAACTATGTGAGTTACTGCAGATAGAGCCTGAATACTATCGCGTCGAAATGGCTATCATCGAGCAAACGCTATAATTCATCTAGTATTGCCTTAAAACAAAGCCACTAAAACTCTTATTTTTTATTTAGCGTAATTTGGGGCGGTTTAGTGTATTTTTAATGATAGGATTTTAGTCATGGCTAACTTAATGAATAAGTTACCTAAAGACACTTACGGTTTAGTTAAGATATTCTTTAAGATATTGATACGCACTGCGATTGCTGTACTGATCGGGCTTATTGGCTTTTATTTAATGTTTATATCGACTATGGGGCCGTCGTACGCGCCTAATGTTTGGGAGGGACGCTGGGATATGGGAATTAGATTGTCCGAGCTTGTATTGGGCGCAGGTATTATAATGGCCACTCTTATTTGGCTGGTGTGGCCATTATTGAGATGGTTATATCAGACTATCTTAAATGTCTAGCTGAGCATTTAATGGTTATGGCCGATATGGCTAAGCTCTCTATGATTATGTTCAGCGTCATTTAAGGAACACACGATGGCGTCAAGACGATTGTGTGGATGCTCCACAGATTCTACCTGAATTGTGGTGTGGCTTATTCCTAATGTTTCAAGACGGTGCTCGAGGTCATGGATTATCTCACTGGCTTTAGTAATTCGCATATCCCCATCAACGACGACATGACAAGATAGTGCATGAAGCCCGCTTGTGATACTCCAGATGTGCAGGTCATGTACGGTAATAATGGACTCATGGGATTCAATAGTATGCCTTATTTCATCCACTGAAATCTCTGCTGGCGTGCCCTCCATAAGGATATGTGTCGAGGCTTTTACCACCCTAAACCCACTAATTAAAATTAAAATAGCGACGATAATGGAGGCAACCGGATCAGCCCACCACCAACCCATCCATATCATGGCTAAAGCGGCGACAATAGCAGCTACTGAGCCTAGTAAATCACCTAATACATGCAAGTAAGCACTGTGCATATTGAGGTTGGTCTCAGTAGACTTAGGATTATCGTGCTCGTATTTGTGATCATCCCCGTTACTGTGACTGTGTGAGTGTGACGCACCACCACGATGCAATAGCCAAGCGACAATTAGGTTGACGGTTAGCCCAATACTGGCAATTATTAACATACCTCTAGAAGCAATGTCAGGCGGGGAAGTAAAGCGCCCGAAAGCCTCCCATAAGATCATTACTGCAATAATAATTAAGGTTGCCCCATTGGCACCGGCGACTAAAATCTCAAAGCGCTTATATCCATAAGTTTTCTCACTATTAGCCTCCTTTTCACCTATTTTAAACGCCAATAGGGTAGCCCCTAGGGCAGCCGCATCCGACAGCATATGACCCGCGTCCGATAAAAGCGCCAAACTATGAGTTAGTAAACCTCCAATTGCCTCAACCGACATAAACACGGTAATGATTAAAAAACTAAACAACAGGGTACGACGTTGTTTGCTCATATCCCTCGCCTTCGGTTCATCATGAAAATGCGGAGGGTCATGGGCTATAGTGTGATCTTTTATACCATGCGCTGGATGGTCATTGTTATGTGAATTATGGGTGTTCATCGCTCCTTTAATCTCCGTATTGAGGAAATAATTTAGCGGTAAGTTGCTGCTAAAGTTTGGTAAATAAGCTAGTGTACACAAAAATATTACAGTACTATGCGAGTTTTACCAGCCTATGGGGTCGATATCTAGTGTCAGTTTTAAATATTTAGCTGAAGGAAGTTCAATTACCTGTGGCCACCAATAGTCAAGAATTTGATGGAGGTGTAGGCGCTGTTTTGATAAAAGCAGTAGTTGTGAATGAAAACGGCTATTTTTCTTTTTCATAGGCGCATCTACAGGACCAAATATTGCGAGTGTGTTGTCTGGCAGTATTGAGATAGCATCTTGCAACGCTTGGGTCGTGCGCTGTAAAGTTTTTCCTTCACAACGAATCAATGCACCGTGAGTATACGGAGGTAACCCGAGCATTTTACGTTCTTTCAACAAAGCTAGGGCAAAAGAATGATAGCCTTCACGCACAAGCTTTTGCAGTAAAGGGTTTTCCGGTTGTACGGTTTGAATCAGCACGGTTCCAGGTTTACTGCCACGACCAGAGCGCCCTGCAACCTGCACAATAAGCTGAGCCGTATGTTCTGGGGAGCGAAAATCTGGCGACAAAAAGCCACGGTCTGCATTTGGTAGGCACACTAATGTTACATTTGGAAAGTGATGACCTTTAGCAACCATCTGTGTGCCAACTAAAATGGCAGGATTTCCTGTATTAATGCGTTGGTAAATATTATCCCAGCTGTCTTTTTTGCGCGTGGTGTCTCGATCAATTTGAATAATAGGGTATATTTTTTTACTGGTTTGTGGATTAGCAAACAGCGCATGCAGACTTTCAGTGAGTCGAGTTGTACCCATACCAACCGCATCTAAGTTAACACTATGACAGTCTGGGCAAGTCTGAGGTATAGGGCTTTGCCAATCACAATGATGACATTTAAGGTAGCTTGGCTGCTGGCTATTCAATTGACTATGATGCACTGTTAAGTGGGAATCGCAGCGAACACAATTCGCTTGCCAACCGCATGCACCACACAAAAGAATAGGGGCATAGCCGCGACGGTTTAAAAACACCAACACCTGTTCGCCCGCCTCAAGTGTCTGGCGAATAGCTGTAATTATCTGTTCTGTCAGGCCTGAGTTTTGTGAGGTTTGTGAACTAGGGAGAAGGTTTGGTTTGACTAATGCTGCTTCGTTTGACTGTACTTGTATTGACTGTGATTCTATTGGCTGTGCTTCACTGGATTGACCAGAAACAGGGAGGTTGCTGTAGATGGTCGGCGCATCTCTAGCATCTATCAGCTTCATCTTCGCCAGCTTTGCGGTTCCAGCGCGCTTTGTTAAAGCAAGCTCAACAAGTTTGCCATCATCAACCAGTTTAAAATGCTCAAGCGAAGGGGTCGCTGTACCAAGTATGACTGGGATTTTAGCTTGAAAGGCTCTATAGAGTGCCACATCAGCTGCATGATAGCGTAGGGTGTCTTGCTGCTTGTAGGATTGATCATGTGACTCGTCAACCACAATCATGCCAAGGTTTGCAAACGGATATAGTACGGATGAACGTGTGCCAATAATAATTTGTGCTTGCCCAATCCTACAGTCTTCCCAACCCTGCATTCGCTGAGTATCATTAACACCAGAGTGGAGTAGGGTAATATTGGCTGCAAAACGTTTAGCAAATCGGGCTTTTGTTTGGGGGGTAAGACCAATCTCAGGGACTAAAATCAGTACTTGTTTACCTGACTCTAAAACAGGCTGCATCGCTTGTAAATAGACTTCAGTTTTTCCGCTACCAGTAACCCCATTAAGCAAAAATCCTGTGTATCTTTTGTCATGAAAGGTCTGGACTATTTGCTTTACTGCATGGGCTTGTTCGTCATTCAAATCTAGTGGCATTTTTGCCAAGCGAACCGGCTGTGGGGGTTGTGTTTCTTTAAGATATGACTCAATAAAGCCTTTTGCTTCTAAACGTTTAAGAAAAGGGCGCTCCATCCCTTCTAAAAGTAAAACATCTTCACTTGCGCCATGTTTGCCATGCAGTTTAAGCATCGTAAATTGCAGCTTTTGCTTATGAGCATTCTGCTTAAAGTCATCTTCATTAATGTTAGGCAGTATTCGCCAATGGGTAATGAGCAAATCCAGAGGCCTCCCCTGACGAATGAGCGAGGGTAACATTACCGAAATAACATCGCCAAGCGGGTAGTGGTAATAGCCAGCCAGCCAACGAGCTAAAGCTAGCATATCCTGATTTAAAATGGGTTTATCATCTAAACATGCTTTAATGGCTTTGAGCTTATTAACGGGTACATCGCAGTCTTTCTTACTGATATGTGCGACAACAACACCAATGAGAATTTGCCTTCCAAAAGGTACTTTTACCCGCCCACCAACAGGCGGAAGCTTTGTTTCTTGCAATAACGGTTGGTCTAAACTTGTTGTTGGAGGGCTTAAAGCTGTTCTATCTGTTGGGGGTAAGTAATCAAACTCACGATACAAAGGGACTGGTAGAGCGACACGAATGAGCATGAGTGCGGACTACTCCAATTGTGAAATTTAGTTGGAAACGACTAAGCTCATTGTATTTAATCCAGAGTAATCTCAATACTATCAGTCGCTTTTGTTTTGTGCATAGCCGTTTCCAATGCTTAGACTATTATTAACTGCCTAACATAGCATCTTATCTAAGCTAAGCAATTAGGATGCCAGAATAACCTATATAAACAGAGTATAGACGATAAGGAGTGCCTGTTTAAATGCGTTTAAGTATTAAATGATCTAAATAAATGAGCTGAATAAATGAGCTGAATAAATGAGCTGAATAAATGAGCTGAATAAATGAGCTGAATAAATGAGCTTAAGTATTAGTTAAGGGCGCTTGATACTTAGTAAACTTAACCTAGGCTTCGATAAATAAAATCGACTCAATTTCAACGACACTGCCCATGGGTAATGCGGCCACTTGTACCGCAGCGCGGGCAGGATAGGGGGCACTTAATCGCTCAACAAATATCGCATTTAAAGCGTTGAAATTCGCTAAATCAGTCAGTGATACGTTGAATTTTACGACATCGCTAAGTTCGCCACCGGCAGCTTTGCAAATAGCTTCAATATTATCCATGACTTGGACGGCTTGAGCCTCAAACCCTTCTTGCAATGTCATGGTTTTCGGATCTAAGCCTATTTGACCAGAAATATAAACAGTGCTGCCACCAGTACTTGAAATTTTGACTGCTTGTGAATAGGTGCCAACGGCTGCTGGCGCTTTGTCTGTTTGAATAATTTGACGTGACATAAGTAATCCTTAATAAATTTAACGATGCGCTATTTAAAATATTTAATAAGTATGGCCTATAGAGAGCCAATTAACTATTAGAACCTGTATTCCTAAGCTGAAGGTAGGCGAAAATAGCCAATTATAGGTTATGAATAGAGCTTCTTAAAGTCGGTATAAACGGCGGATACTACCAAACCCAACCTGAGGTCGTAATGCTTCAATACCTTCTAATAAATGACTACGACTACGGACGATAACATTGATGACGGTGGAATCCGATCGTATATCAACCTTTTCAACCCCAATATTTAACTGACGTAGAGTATAAACGACGTGTGAGACTTGCTCTTCGTTTAATGCAAGGTTGATTTTAAGAAAAGCAGTAAAATGAGGTCGCTCACTTGGATGATCGATGCTCTCTTCAATCTGTTCTTCACTGTACCAATTCAGTTGAACTAACTCATAAGGCTTATCAACGTATTTATTGATAATTGAGTAACAACGATGGCGATGAAGCATCAACCCATGTGTGGTTAAATGACCAATAATAGGGTCACCAAAAATAGGGCGGCAACATCCTGCAAAGTGTACCTCGACCCCATTAGCATTGGATAATAACTGATTGGGTCGATCAAAACCTTTTTTGCGCGCCAGTTCATGGTTTTTGGTCACATCATCGCTAAAGAGGCGTGATACAACCAGCTGTGGTAGCAAATTACCTGCACTCATTTTTTCAAATAATACCGATTTACTGTCTGTATTTTGCCAATGCAACAAATCCTGCCAATCTTCTTCAGTAACATCTGCCAGAGACTTGCCATAAGTTTGTAGAGCCCGATCTAGCGCTTGCTTACCATGCAGTTGTTGCTCAGCGAGAGATAAGCTACTAAACCAACGGCGTAAGGTGCGATGCGCTTTACTAGTAACCACAATGCCGAGCCATTCGGCTTTTGGCTTGGCATCTTTATCTACTTCAATCTCGACAGTTTGTCCACTTTTTAAAACTGATCCTAATTTAGCACTCTTGGCGTCGATTTTAGCGCCAACCGCAATATTGCCGACTTTTGGGCCAACCGCGTAAGCAAAGTCTAAAGCGGTAGCTCCTCGTGGTAATTCATATACACGACCTTTTGGACTGTAGCATAAAATCTTCCGAGAGTTTAGATAGGAAATTAAGTCGTCAATTGTGTCAACCATACTACCGTAGTCAAGCTCGGTACTTTGATCGTTTTGACCCAAATCTATCAGCTCTTTCATATTGCGAAGCGACGCTTGAATGACCGAACGGCTGACTTCGGAGGCATGTTCACCAATGACGCCAAGTCGAGCGGCTGCTTGCATTTTTCGGGTCAAAATCGTTACTTTAATGGTGTCGTTATCGCGTACGTAGGTTAGAGTAAGGGATTGGTTGCCACCAGGGAGTGGATGGCGAATATTGTCCTCTACTTGATGCTCAGGAATAGCATATTTCTTTATTAGATAATCAGCTAATAAATCGCATTCTTCGATCGTGTGGGTAACAATCTCAAAAGCATAGTGGCGTAGTAAGTCATCAATATCGCCGCGGTTACGAAAAAATTGACGATACATAATGACTTGATTGTCAAGTATACGCACATGAGCAGATAACTTATGTCGATCAAGTAAATGGTTTAAATACTGCTGAATAGCATCTTTTTGATATCTGCGCCCAAGCCCGTGCTGTAACAGCTTATCAGACATTTTAGTATACATAATGGGGTCGATATTTCGGTAGCACAGTACCTCAATGTAGTCAGCAATATCATTAAGTCCCATAATGCGTGCAAAGGGCACATAAAATTGTAGAGTCTCACGTGCAGTTGAGCGCTGTTTCTCAGGTCTTACTGCATCTAAGGTAGACATATTATGCAATCGGTCAGCCAGTTTTATAACCAAAACACGAGGATCGTCAAGGGTTGCTGACATAATTTTATGAAAGGTAGCTGCTTTGTTTTGCTGCTTATTATGGCTTGAAGATTTAAGTTTGGTCACGCCATCTACCAAACGGGCTACGGTAACACCATATCGTTTAGAGACCTCATCATCTGTGACCTCAGTATCTTCTACTGTATCGTGCAAAATTGCGGCAATGATTGTGTCCCGATCTAATCGAAAACCAGCCAATATTTCAGCGACTGCGATAGGGTGGGTAATGTATGGTTCTCCTGACTTGCGAAAGTCATTCTTATGGGCAATATCTGCATATTGGCAGGCATCAATTACATCTTTCTTTTCTTTTACATTAAGGTAGGCCACTGAACGCATCAAGTTATATTGTGCTTCATCAACAAGATGATGACTAAGCTTAGGGAGATCTTTCATATCTGCTTTATAAGAATGATCGACAGTATTCGAATCTGGCAAAGAGATGTTAAGATCAATATAGTCAGTCGGGTCTATAACGGTTGTTGAATTGGTTATATAGTTCACGGGTTTGCCGTCTATTTCTTTACTATAACGAGAACCATCTATGTTGCGTGCTTCTGAATCTCTGGTGTTCAAGCCAGTATTTTGGTCTTTATTCAGTCTGTGTGTTGGCTGTAACATGGTTTAGCTATCCTTCAGCAAAGCAACCGGTAGTGTTAATACTCGTCAATTTTTAGTTTGATGTTATTAATTATTCAACAATTAAATGAGCTTTCTCAAAGCGTTTAACTTATTTTATCAATTTACATTTGATTTTATCATCATAAGATTATAGATCTGTATGCGTACTTAGCAAATGGTCAACGCTTACCTACTGAAATCTAAGACTATAAATCCAATGTCAGTATATGACGATACTAATGTATAGATTAAACTAAGATATAGAGTAAAGTTATACGGTCAAAAAAAGCCGCTTTATTGCAGTCAACATCTCAGAGAGTTAACGCAGTAAAAGTAAGCGACTGTTTTAAATATCTTAAAATTTAAGTTAGTAATTTTACTACTTTAAATAGGGTCTTTGGTTTATAAAAAACTTACTTATTAAATAAATAATTTAAAATAAAGGCAAATAATTGTCCCAACGTTATATTTTGGGGTAAGGCAGGGCAATTTTCTTAAAAAGTCCTTTCTTATTCATCTTTATTTTAATAAATAAAAAAAGAGTTACTCAACTATCTCAGATCAGGATGACTTAGCACAAAATAATGTGTTTAAACCGAACTGATCTGCCACCCTAATACTTTGAGTTAATTGTATTAATTTTATCAAACTCTAGTGCCTCTAATTAAACGCAAAAGTGTCATTATGTCAATAGTTAATAATACAAAACAATCGACTTGGTCTTTATTTTAACCTTTGTAATGTCACTCTACGTTACCCAAAATAAGCCTTAAATAGAATAGATACGGCATTGACCGACTAACCAACTTCCTATACCCAGTTAATCTTCTATAATAAGGAGATCTACGGGTTATTCATTGTGTTTATATACAGCTGCATCGTTATATATTATATATAGTTATTTATTACTACTGTCTTTATTTAAAACTGGGTATGTCTGCAATTAAAAAACCACAAGTGGCATAAAGCCAGTTGTGGTTTCATATATATGTTCGCAAGATTTCGAGCTGTGACTTAGAGCGATATAGAAAAATTATAACAATATGAGTCTATATTAAAATTAGTCTATCTTAAAAACCATGACCGCTGCTAAGTGCTAAGTCTAGAGAATTAGTTGCAAAGTGGTGTTCAGGTTGATGGAGAATATCTCTTGATACCAAGCCTGCCGCTATTTCGCGCAGGGCTAAAACTGTTGGTTTATCATTTTCAACTTCAACCAATGGCTCAGCTGTACCTTTCGCTAATTGTTGAGCGCGTTTACTGGCAACCAATACTAGTTCAAAGCGATTATCTACTGCATGTAAGCAGTCTTCTACTGTAACTCGTGCCATAAAATCCTCTTTTATCACTGTGGTAAGTGATGCTTGCAAATAACTGGTTAATAAGGTCAATCAGTAATTATAGCAAAAATAAGTAACCTATGTGCCCATATTTTTATGTGGCTAGCAAAATTTTAGGGGGTTGTTAGGTCTGTAATTGTCTCACTATACCGTGCTTGTTGGCGTTCAAGGGTTTGGCGCTTTGCTACAATAATGGACTTAAGCTCAGACAAAGCCACTTCAAAGTGATCATTGATAACCACATAATCGAAATGTACATATTGTTTCATCTCATTGACGGCACCGGCAAGTCTCTTTTCGATCACTTCTTGACTGTCTAGGCCCCTTGATGATAAGCGTTGCCGCAAAGTCGCTAAACTGGGTGGTAGTATAAAAATCATAATGGCATCTGGATAAATCTTCTTAACTTGTAAAGCGCCTTGCCAATCGATTTCTAAAATAACATCTATTCCTGAGTTTAGTTGGTCACTGACACTTTTTTGAGACGTGCCATAAAAATTTTCAAATACTTGAGCGTGTTCCAGAAAGTCTCCCGCCTTAATACCCTGACTAAATGTCTCTTTGTCGGTAAAATGGTAATCAATACCATCTATTTCACCGGGACGAGGCTGGCGAGTCGTGTGTGATACACTGACAGCTAAGTCATTGGTAGTGGCAATAAGCTGTTTAACCAACGAAGTTTTACCGGTACCAGAAGCTGCGGTAATAATGAATAGGGATCCTTTCATTTATCTCTCTCAGGGCAGTTATTAAGGGTAAAGTTTGCAATCTTAAAATTCATATTAGAAACAAAATATGCAAATGTTGTATCTGACTATGTAAAAAGTTATGGTAAAGTATGAACGAATCTGGCAGCTTCTTAATGGTAATGGTATTTGAACTGTATTTTATTTAAGCCATATTTCAGTTATTTAGTTTAAATATCATCATCAATTATTATTCATTGCAATCTGATTCAGTGCTCATTATACACATTGCTCATATTGAGAAGTAGAGGCCATTGCAACCTTTAAACTATAAACGACTTTTAATGAATCCGTTAAATACTATTTATTAATTTAACTATTTAATCTATCAAATCATTTCTCAATTTTCATCATTTAATGCAAGGGTATGTTATGCAGATTTATCTTGCAAATCCTCGTGGTTTCTGCGCTGGGGTAGACCGGGCCATAGCCATTGTTAACGAAGCATTGGCTCGTTTTGAACCCCCAATATACGTGCGCCATGAAGTGGTGCATAATAAGTTTGTGGTGTCAGATTTGGCGAATCGTGGTGCGGTATTTGTAGAAGAATTACACGAAGTGCCAGATGGGTCGATTGTTATTTTTTCAGCACATGGGGTGTCTAAAGCTGTTGAAGATGAGGCCGAACGCCGAGATTTAACCGTATTCGATGCCACTTGTCCTCTGGTTACTAAAGTGCATATTGAAGTGGCAAAATTTGCTCGCGATGGTATGGATGCGGTGCTTATTGGTCATCAAGGACATCCAGAGGTTGAAGGTACCATGGGCCGGTTTAGTAGAAAGTATGGCGGCGAGATACACTTGGTTGAAGACCCTGAGGATGTGAAAACGCTTGAGGTAAGTGATCCTGAACAGTTAGCATTTGTGACCCAAACCACTTTATCCATGGATGATACAGCGATTGTTATTGATGCGCTGCGTGAGAAGTTCCCCAAGATTCAAGGGCCACGTAAAGATGATATTTGCTATGCAACACAAAATCGTCAAGATGCCGTAAAAGATTTGGCAAGCCGCTGTGAGATTGTTTTGGTGGTTGGTTCGCCCAACTCATCAAATTCTAACCGCTTACGTGAACTGGCCGAACGTATGGGCTGTAAGGCATATTTGATTGATGATGCCAGTGAAATGAGAAAAGACTGGTTTGATGGTGTCCACGCAGTTGGTGTGACGGCAGGTGCCTCTGCTCCAGAAATTCTTATTCAAGATGTACTTAGTCAATTGCAAAGGTGGGGGGGGAGTCTGCCATCTGAGATTGAGGGTATTGAAGAAAATGTCACCTTTAGTTTACCGAAGGCGTTACGTATCCCTGTTTCTCAAGTAGACCCATAACAAACATATAGACCCATAACATATAGACCCATAACATATAGACCCATAAATTATAAATTTTAACGTTTATATCGCATATATCACTCTAAACTAAATACAGATCTAAACTAAATACAGATCTAAACTAAATACAGATCTAAAATAAATAAAGATCTAAAATAAATAAAGATCTAAAATAAATAAAGAAGTTTTACCGTAAACTAAGGTTAAGAATGACTTATGGTTAATTATTATCAGAGTTTAAAACGTGAGCGCATGACAGATGGGTCATGTGTCGCCCACTATAAACCTACTGAACATGCTCAGGGGGCGTGGAACGAGAATGAACAACATATGGGCCCCGCAACAGCGGTACTGATGCATGAGATTGCTAAATTTCATCCACAAGATAGTTTACGAGTGGCAAGAGTCAGTTTAGATATTCTCGGCATGATTCCGCTTAAAGAATTTACCATCACTACGCGCACTATTCGCCCGGGTAAAACCATTGAGTTGGTTGAGTCAGTTATGAATAGTGAGGGGCGAGACTGTGTTGTCGCTAGAGCCTGGCGCTTATTAACGCAAGATACCAGTAAAATTGCAGGGTTGGAAGACGCAAAAGCACCCCATCCTCCAGAGGACTTGCCCTCGTGGGAGGAGATTAGAGGATGGCCAGGTGGGTTTATTAAAAGTTTGCAGCTTAAGTCAGAACAAAATAGACGCCCTGGTAAAGGTTTGGTATGGATAACGACAGATGCTGAAATCGTGAAAGGAGAGCAAACGGCAGACTGGGTACGTTTGCTTGGTTTGGCTGATGTGGCGAATGGGGTGGTACCTAGAACGGGAATGGACTTGGCTTCAGCTGAATGGATGTTTCCCAATACAGATTTGCAAATTCATATGCACCGGTTGCCGCAAGGTCGTTGGTTAGGGATCGAAGCTGTACAGCAACATGGTGCTGATGGTATTGGATTAACCAGCGCAATCTTGCATGATGTGCACGGACCATTTGGACGTAGTGAACAAATTTTAACGGTTCGACCGATGCCAAATAAGCCAAATAAAAAGCAGTGATGGGTAATCAAGATAGGAGCTAAAGAGTATTGAGATAGATAGTATAGGGATAGAGCGCTCAAAGCTTAATATAGAAAAAAAGACTCATGCTTTAGTGCAATTAAAAGCGTAAAGCGTTATCGCTGCTAATAATTTTTTGCACCTTTATAACATGAGGTTCAATAACCTAAGCCCTGTCAACTAGGCGAGCTAAACAAACTAAATGAGTTATTTCACGCTATTTTTTATACCTCGCAACTACCGAGGCTGATGTATCAACCAGCTTTACCCTACTATTTCTCTCATTTCATTCAAATACCTTAAATTCACATGCCTTAAATTCAAATGCTTTGAACTATACTGACTCACAGTACAGTGTCGTCCTAAGCTAATAGTGATGTTTACTAAACTAATGTTAATGTCTTATACGCATGAGATGTCTATTAGTTTGATGACCGACAACTTGTTATACAACGGACTCATTGACCGCTCCATTTATCATGTATCATATCGTTTGAAAGGCTGAGATTAAATTAGCGAGCATTAATCTTAGCATCGCCTTGAAAAAATTACCCCATGCCCATATTAGTGTAAAGGACTAATGAAACGAACTAGAATTGGAATTAAGATTGCTGCAATTGTAATCTATCTCTAAAGACAAAATAAAATTAAATCTATCTTTCAAAGAGGAATTTATGAGCGAAAAAAATGCAACTCAACATGTTTTTGAGGCCGAAGTTTCCCAGCTATTACACTTAGTGACTCACTCACTGTATTCAAATGCGGATATTTTTGTGCGTGAATTGGTATCAAACGCATCAGATGCTTGCGATAAGCTGCGTTTTGAGGCCACAGCGGATGATAGTTTGTATGAGACAGATGGCGAATTAAGAGTTCGTATTGATGTCGATGAACAAGCAAAGACAGTAACCATTATCGATAACGGTATTGGTATGAATGAGGCCGACGCCATTGAGAACTTAGGAACCATTGCTAAGTCGGGCACTAAAGCATTTTTAGACAAGCTTTCTGAATCACAAAAACAAGATGGTCAGCTCATCGGTCAGTTTGGGGTTGGTTTTTATTCAGGCTTTATTGTTGCCGATAAAATTACGGTTGAATCTCGCAAAGGTGGCGAGCCTGCTGATACAGGCGTACGCTGGGTATCTGATGGCACAGGTAAGTTCACAACTGAGACGATTACCAAAGAAGAGCGTGGCACTTCAATTACTTTGCATCTAAAAGAAGAATACACAGAAGGCGAAAACAACTATCTTGACCGCAGTAAAATTAAAAGATTGGTAAATAAGTATTCTGATCACATTAGCCTACCGATTCAAATGCGTAAAGAAGTATGGCAAGAAGAAGTTAGAGAAGAGGACGCTGATTCAGATGAAAATGCTGTGCCATCTGGCGAAATGGTATTGACTGACGAGTGGGAAACCATTAATAAAGCCAGTGCTCTGTGGACGCGTTCAAGCTCTGAGATTGACGATGAAGAATATCAAGAGTTTTATAAAAACATCAGCTATGATTTTAACGAGCCATTAGCATGGACGCACAACCGTGTTGAAGGTCGTGTTCAATATACACAATTATTGTATATTCCTAAAAAAGCGCCTTTTGATTTATATGCCCGTGAACAACAGCATGGCTTGAAGCTGTATGTGAAACGTGTATTTATTATGGATGATGCAGAGCAGTTATTGCCAATGTATCTGCGCTTTGTAAAAGGGGTAATTGATTCAGCAGACTTGCCACTTAATGTGAGCCGAGAGCTGTTGCAAGAGTCGCGTGATGTGAAGTCTATCCGTGATGGTAACGCCCGCCGTGTCCTAACGCTGCTGGCCAGCCTAGCCAATAGTGAGGAGGAGGCGAAGCAAGCTAAGTTTAAAGAGTTCTATGCTGAGTTTGGTGACGTTATCAAAGAAGGACTTGGCGAGGACATATCTAACCAAGAGCGTATTGCTAAGCTACTTCGTTATACCACTAGCACCCATGACGGCTTAGAAACTAGCTTTGCAGACTATAAAGAGCGCATGAAAGACGGCCAAAAAGCCATTTATTATTTGACGGCTGAAAGTTTAACTGCCGCTAAAAATAGCCCGCAACTTGAATTGTTCAAGAAAAAAGGCATCGAAGTTATTTTAATGACCAATCGTGTTGATGAATGGGCGATGAACTTCTTAACCCAGTTTGATGACACGCCACTACAAAACATCGCTAAAGGAGCGGTTGACTTAGGCGACTTGCAAGACGAAGAAGAAAAAGCAGAAGCTGAAAAAGCTCAAGAAACGATGAAGCCTGTGGTTGAAAAGTTGAAAACAGCATTGGGCGAGCGTGCAAGCGACGTACGAGTCTCTAACCGTTTGGTAGATAGTCCTGCGATTTTAGTGACGCCAGAGGGTGCGATGACCCCGCAAATGGTACAAATGCTGAAGCAAATGGGTCAAGAAGTGCCAGACGTTAAACCTACGCTTGAAGTGAACCCCAATCATCCATTAATTCAAAAGCTTGACTCTAGTGAGCAGTTTGATGACCTAGCACAAGTTATCTTTGACCAAGCGTTACTTGCCGAAGGTGGTCAGCTAGAAGATCCAGCGGCTTACTTAAAGCGTATCAATGAGCTTTTATTAAAATAAGCGTAAACGTTTAATCACTTTATTAGATATATAAAAAAGGACTCAAATGAACTGACCCCCAAAAGTTGGACACAACTTATGGGGTATTTTTATGCGTTACAATCTAGATTTTAAGATCAAAGTCATAGGATACTATAAGCAAGGACATACCGGTCATGCCACAGCAAAGAAGTTTAAAGTGAATCCAAGATTTGTAAGTAAATGGGTCAAGCAATATCAAAGCGGTGGTATAAAGGCTATTAAGCCAAAGACAAGCAAAGCCAAATACAGTAGTGAGTTTAAACTTAACGTACTAACAACGATGCTTACCCAAGGCCTAAGTCAATTGGAAGTTGCTCTAAGGTATAACATCAGCTCACCAGCTTTAATCAGCCAGTGGCACAAAGCTTATCGACTACAGGGTATGTCTGGACTCATATCTAAACGTAAAGGTAGAGCGGCCATGAGCAAACCATTTATCACAGACAAACCAGATGATGAAAAGATATTAGCAGAGCTGAAACGTGAGAATGAATATCTTCGTGCGGAGAATGCCTACCTAAAAAAGCTCGATGCCTTGCTCAGGGAGAGGGAACAAGCCGAGACAAAGCAAGGCTCATCGAAGGACTAAGGGATAAATATTGCATATCAGCTTTACTTAAGATAGCTGATATGCCTAAAAGTGTCTTTTATTACCATAGGTGTCAGTTTGATGCTGAAGACAAATACGCTGATTTAAAGCAGCGTATCATCGAGCTATATTACCAACATAAAGGTCGGTATGGCTATCGTAGAATCACAGCCGCATTAAAGCAGTTAGGCATGCATCATAACCATAAGCTTATTGCCAAGCTTATGAAGCAGTTAAATCTTAATGCGAAGATCAGAAGAAAGAAGTATCGATCCTATAAAGGTCAACAGGGAAAAATAGCAAAGAACTATTTAAAGCGTCGCTTCCATGCTGGTAAACCCAATAAACGCTGGTTAACAGACATTACTGAGTTTAAGGTGGGTGACAATAAATTATATCTATCTCCGATTCTTGATTGCTATAATAATGAAATAGTCAGTTATACCTTATCTAAAAGACCAACCTATGATGTGGTAAGTAAAATGCTAGATTTTGCGCTAGATAAGACGAAAACAAGTCGTCATAAAAAGTTAATGCTTCACTCTGATCAAGGCTGGCATTATCAAATGAAGCCTTTTAGAAAGACGCTTAAAAAGCATAAGATAAGACAAAGCATGAGTAGAAAAGGCAACTGCATAGATAATGCGTTAATGGAGAGCTTCTTTGGCACACTGAAGTGTGAGACCATCTATATTGAAAAGCCTAAAACTATTGATGAACTAGAAAAGCAAATTCATGAGTACATTCATTATTACAATCATGAGCGTATTCAGCTTAAACTTAAAGGACTGAGTCCTGTGAAGTACAGAATTCAGTCCTTGAGATAGACTTAAACCGTCCAACTTTTGGGGGTCAGTTCA
>NZ_JBXYJE010000001.1:0-393227 GCF_057396285.1 Psychrobacter sp. CX97
TTTGCTGACGACAATAGCACGATGGAACCACCTGATCCCTTCTCGAACTCAGAAGTGAAACATCGTAGCGCCAATGGTAGTGTGGGTCCGCCCATGTGAGAGTAGGTCATCGTCAGCTCCCTATACCTAAAAGCCCCCCTTCATTCGAAGGGGGGCTTTTTCCTTTGCGTTAGTTTCCTTTTATTATTGCAAACTGAATAATCACTAATATTATTCCAATATAGGAATGTTCAGTTTTATTTTTTATACTCTTAAGTGTAGTGAATTAAAGTGAAATGCAACATGAGAACTAATTTAAACTAATATTTTTACATAAGAGACTTCATATGATCACATCAACCGTCCAATACCAAGGCAATCTACGTACCCAAGCTTTACATCTTCAATCAAACAATCAAATCATTACGGATGCGCCAACGGATAATTATGGAAAAGGGGAAGCGTTTTCTCCAACTGATCTGTTAGCGTCCAGTTTGGCCAGTTGTATGTTGACCATTATCGGTATTAAGGCCGCTGCTATGGATGTGGATGTTGTTGGTACGAAAGCTGAAGTGACTAAGGTAATGGCGGCTGATCCACGTCGCGTGAGTAAAGTGAAGGTCAATATTGAATTCACTCAAAATTTTGACGAGCGTACTCGTAAAGTGATAGAAGCGGCAGCATTGACTTGTCCTGTGGCAAAGAGCTTACACCCTGATATCAATCAAGACGTCACATTTAATTATGCGAATGATTTTTAAGCTATTTAGACACTTTTTGATGGGTAATGGTTCTTGCTTCATCGAGAAAAAATACAGTATCGGATTGTTCAGGAAGCGTTTTTAAAGCGTGTTCAGTTAGTCTTTGATAATGCTCAATAAAGGTCCCTATTTGAGCTTCAGTCATAATCGCCAGTTGATGCTTGTCGTTATGAGAAGCCACCGCTTTTTTTAACTTATGCTCTTGCTCTAAGCGCCAGTTAAAGACGCAATCAAACGACGGTGCCTTTAACATAATTTGGTAATCAATCATATTAAATAGGGCTTGGTAATCATCAGCAAGTTGTCTATTGACAAATGAACGCCAAATACCTTGTGGATCATCCGTCTTTTCTAAGTTGTTTATGGGGTGCTGTAACGCTGCTTCTGGCTGAGGTTTGACGCCCACGCACCAGCCTTCTAAGATAATAAAATCTGGTACAGTATTAATAACTGGCCACTCATTTACAGAGTAGGGGTTATCTGTTGACTTATCAAAGCGGGGAAGCTGTGTGGGAGTGCCATTTCGTAATTGGTTGAAGGTTCTTAACGCTAACTCTATATCATGTGTTCCGGGGACACCACGTGTCTTTAATAAGGGATGAATCGTATTCGCCAAAGCCAATCTGGCAGTTTGATCCAGATAGAAGTCATCTATCGATAGGGACACGACGGTTTTACCCTGTACGGACGTTAAATAGGTGTTGATAAAGCTGCTTAAAGTAGTTTTACCAGAGCCTTGGCACCCTGTAACGCCAATGATAAACGGTTTTGACGAATCATGTTGATGCTGATGCTGTAATACCCGTTCACATAAGGGTTCGAACCATTGTTGTGCTATATCTTTATAGCTACTTGGCAGTTGATGGGTCGATACAAATTGCTGAATATCTGTTTTTTTATCCACGTTGTTTCTCAGTTATGGTATATACACATTATACAAGATAATAGGATTATAATATTCGTGCCAGAATTACACTGTTAAGAATTAGATTCTATAATTAACCATATAAAAACGGATATTTTGGTACTACTTATACTTATATTCAAATTTGAAATATTACGAATCATATGACTATAATCGATTAAACACAAAAGTTGTGTTTGTCACATCATCTTGAACATGTAGTACTTATAGATAAAAAATAAAAATGACGTTTTATTTATAGATGATGTTCATGGCTCTCGATCTTGTGGGTTAATTGATACCAGTAATAAATGGGCTGTAGTTGCAGGTAAGCATTTAACATTGTGCTCGTATCATGATGAAATATCCAAGATAACTAAATTTGAAAGTGAAAGGTTTTGTAATATTGAGCTTATACGCTTTACCGATCCAAATACTATTGATATCTTAGTAGATTCATAATCTTAATACAGCAGTAGATGGCAGTTATCTATTACAACTAAAGTACTAAAGAAAATTTCAAATTTTGAGAAGTCTCGAGATCTGCCATATACTAAGAGCATAAAATGGTAATTATGATTAAATGGCTACCTTTGGAGAGAAACAAGGCATACTAAATCTATAATCAAATAATTCCCCTTACACTAAATTGACAACAAAAATGCCAACCAAAACCCTACTCATCATAGCGCATGCCCCCTCTCCTAACACCCAAAAGTTGGCACAAGCCGCTTTTGAAGGTGCCAATCATCCTGACATAGATATTAATGTCATTCTTAAATCTCCACAAGACACGCAACCTGAAGATGTGCTGGCTGCCGATGCTATTCTGATAGGGACGACTGAAAATTTAGCCTATATGGCAGGGCTGACTAAAGATTTCTTTGATCGTTGTTATTATCCAGTGCTTGAGAAAAAGCAAGGTTTACCGCTTGCCGTATATATTCGTGCAGGGCAAGATGGCACAGGGACGAAACGAGCTTTAAAAACCATTACTACAGGTCTACGTTGGGAGTGGGTGCAAGATGCCCTAATATTAAAAGGCGATTGGCAGGAAGCATTTACGGCTCAAGTAGAAGAGCTTGCGATGACGCTAGCCGCTGGTGTTGAAGCAGGTATCTATTAATCCAAATTTCGTCAATTCGTTAGGGTGGAGGTGTTATGAATAAAGAAAATCTTGTAAATACAGATACCCGTCATGAAAATAGACTGCCATTTTCGCAAGCCTGTGAGAATAATAAACAGCCCATCCTAAATGTGCTACAAAAAGAGCTGCAAGACTACCATCAGGTTTTAGAGATTGGGTCGGGTACAGGCCAACATAGCGTTTACTTCGCACCAAAATTAACACATTTGCAGTGGCAGACTAGCGATGTTGTTAATAATCATCATGTCATTAAAGCATGGCATGAAAAGCATCCTGTATCCAATTTGCATGCGCCTTTAGCGTTCGACTTAAGAGAGGATCCAATCCCTAGTTCGGTAACTGGTCAGCCTTATGACGCTGTGTTTACGGCCAATACGTTACATATTATTGCTTGGCCTTTGGTAGAGCGATTGTTTAAATTAGTCGGAGAGGCGTTACCGTTAAATGGTAAGTTGATTGTTTATGGACCATTTAATGAAAATGGACATTATAGTAGCGACAGTAATCGGCAGTTTGATGCTCATTTGCGTCAGCGTGATCCAAACAGTGGTATCCGTGATAAAGAAGATATTATCGGCTTAGCAGAGCAACATCATTTGGCATTAAAGCGTCAGTATCAGATGCCAGCGAATAATGAAATATTGGTATTCACAAAACATACTGGCATTGACAATAAATAGTATAAAAATAGGAGTTAATTGAGTAGGCTTATTTTTTTATCAATCATAGTTAGCTATATTTTACCTGCTTTAATACATTGTTGATGTTTAAATGACAGTATCACGTCTAGTTCTGAGATATACAGCCAGTGAGCAAAGCTGGTTATGGTTAGCTGATATTGATCAATGATATTGAGACACTTCCGATGACTTAGTCCAATCCATAATGCTATTTGATTAGAGGGTAGGGGGTTGTCTTCTGTGTGACCTATGGCTTCGTTTAAAGGACTGTTAATCTCACACATACTCTCAAACTCAAAATGACTATTTGGCGTTATGTTAGGTAAATGGGGGTATGTTAGTAATGACATGATATTCCCTTGTCTTTAATTAATCTTTTTTGAATAGGTTTATTTGATGGAAGCCACTCAAACCCCACTTAGGTTTGAGTGGTTTTTTTATGCATGGTCTGATCTAAGCCATGTAATCAAGCAATCTGATTAGGCAACGTTATACCAGTCAATTTTCCGAGTCATAACCATGACACAGGCCAGTAGAGCAAAGCAGAACAGTGCACCAAGCAGTAGATTTAAGTCTTCAGTGGTTAATATGCCGTAAAATGCAGCATAGAGACCGCCCAAAATAGCGGTAAACATGACGGCGCGTTTGCCACTACCAAGCAGGTAGTAAGAATACCAACCGATTAACCCTACACTGGCAGTAGCTGCAATGGTATATGCCATCCAGAAGGCAATTTGCTCAGCAAGCGGCAGTAGTAAGACGTAGAAGGTTAATAATGCACAGCCAACGAGTAGATATTGAATGGGATGAATTCGGCTTGATTTTATGACTTCAAATAAGAAGAAAGTACCAAATGACACCAGTATGAGTAGCAGCGCATATTTCATCGTGCGTTCGGTTTGTAAGTAAACATCATTAGGCTCAGCAAAACTTACCCCAAAACCACTAAGTTCAGTGTTTGCATTAGTACCTTCTGCTGCGATAACGGCTTGTTCAGCATATCGGTAAGCATCGTCATAGTCACTCTGCGTTGGATTTAAAGGTGCATACGTTCTAATTTTGCAGTCGGACTTCCCCAAACAATTGGATATGCGTTGATTGTTAGCAATGGTTAGATATTGGTTTTGCCAATTGGCATTGAATCCTGCTTTAGATATTTCTTTTGAAACAGGTAACGCTTGACCAATAAAGTTGGGTGCATGCCAATTACTATCCATGGTCAATTCAAAGTTTTGACCCGTTGGCACTGTATTTAACGTACTAATACCGGACAAGGGTAACTTCACTAATACTTTAAAAGAGATTTTGTTGTCTGAATCAGATAGAGACGTTGAACCTGCGGTAAGTCTTGAGGCTTCGGTCTTCTCGGGAGTTGCTTTTAATTGTTTGGCTGACAATTTATTGATGACCGAGGAAGGTAATGGCGCTTCGACATAACTTAAATTGTTCAGCAATGAGGACTTTGGATAAGTGGCTTTGATTTGGCTTTTGTTGATAGTAACTGTGGGCAACGTGGTCACACCGCGTAAGTCTGACACTGGAATGATAAGTCTCGCTTTATTCCAATGGATGGTAGTGTCATGTGTCTCTGCATCAACTGTAGGGTGTTCTTCAGCAAAGTTTGATCCAATGGCATTGTTGTTCCGATCCGTTGTATTGCCCTTCTTAAAGGTATAACTTTGATCAAAACTTAAGTTACCCTTATAGCTGGTGGCATGATAGATGCCTCGCTTATAGGTATCAGTATCAACGTCAAGGTTTTGCTTAGATGATGTTTGAGTAGCAAAAAGGCTCTCTATTACTGTGTAAGGTGCTCTACATTTCGCTTTTTTATTAGTACTATCTGCAGTTTGTGGTGCTGTAGAGGAGGTATCTTCATCGACACATTTAGGTGTAACAGTGGTTGGAACAGCAATAAAAGGGGTAATAACTTGTTGTGGATTGACGTGTTGTTGGGCAATTTCGCTAATCACATTATCTGAGTATTGTTGCCTTTCAGAAATTAAAGAACCAATCATACTCAGACCAATGGCAAAAATGAGACACAGCCCTGCGATGATTGAGAGTTTGATAAATAGGGTTTTTTGCATAAGGTATCCTTAATGTGCGTTTGATAACGGTATTGTTAGTCTTGTTGACCGAATAACCAGTATATTAAAGGGCATATAAGGAAGGGGTGTGCAGCAAAGGTGGAAAGACAGTGAAAATAAAAAAAGCGAGCGTTAACCTCATTTAATGTAATCACAGGATATTAAATGAGGTTAACGCTCGCTCTTTATTAAAAGAATGAGGGCGTCAGGCTTAAAGGGATATTAGGCTTAAAGTGCAATTGAGCTTAAAGAGTAATTAGCGTTTACTGGCGCGTTTAATTTGGCGGCGCTGCGCCCAAAGTAATAATATATAGGTAACGATACCCAGTGCGCCAAGATGATACAGGTAGTCACTAACTTGTGATAGTGAGGCGCCCATCTGATTTAGCTGCACTGAGGCGTTCATACCTGAAGTAGTAGGGAATAACCAACGTACGTATTGCAACGGTACAGGTAACTGACTTACAGGCCATGGATAACCGCTAACAAAGAACATAGGGAGCGAGCTGAAGATAAGAATCTGCATGCTGCGTTCACGCTCTTTAAACCACATGCCTAATAAACAACCTACCGTGGCAACGACGGGTGAAAATATTGCCATAAAAAATAACGTGCCAAGCATGTTATGACCACGTGGGTAATTTTGAGCCGTAAATACCCAGCCATAATAAAAACAAGCCATCAAAAAGGATATCGAAGATAGCGCTAAAATACGCCCCAGCCATCCAGAGGCGCTAGCATTTTGTCGCTTATTCTCATACCAAGTGCCTATAAGTAAGGCAGTGCTTAGCAGCAGCGTTTGTTGCAAAATCAAAATGGCAACGGCAGGCACGACATAAGCACCATAACCCTCTGAGCGATTGAACATAGGATCGATACGCAGTGGTATGGCTTGAGTACTGACTTTAGCCGTTTCCATATAGGCGCCTTTTGCGACGCTACGCTTAATTTCAACACCCGCTGAGATAGTCCCTATGGCTTTGGTAAAACCAAGCTGTACTTGTTTGTTTAATAAAAAATAACTGTTATTACCTAATATAGTCACATGCGTAGGTTTATTGGCATAAACATCACTTTCTAGGTTTTTTGGAATAATGAGATACCCAGCAATATCATTATGATACATCGCTTCAATAGCATCTTGTTGGCTGGCATACATTTGTACAGTAAGATTGGGGCTGACATGACTATATCTAGCGATAGTCTGAGATAGTTTACTGTGGTCTTGATCTACGATACCGACGGGAACCTCGTTAACCACCTCACCGCGGTAAGGCCACGGATAGAAAAAACCGTAGATAATAGGCGCAATAATTAACATTAATATAACGCCCTTATCTTTGAAAATAGAGGCATAAGTACCAAACAATCCTTGCAAGAAAGTGCGGTGGGTAATCTGTGAGTCTTTACTCAATCGACTCGGATTTTGCACCTGCGTTGTTGGTGTTTCTGTTGACTTAAGAGCTTCAGAACTAATAGCCTCAAAACTATGAGCTTCAAAACTATGAGCTTCAGGCTTATTACTAGCGTTTGAATCAGGTTCAGGCTTATTTCCAGATGTAGACATTAGCGAGCTCCCCAGCGGTCAGGATTTCTAAAGGCACGAAGGCTGAGTAAAGCTGTGATCACTAGGGTAACTACGACGGCAACAATAAGCCCAAAAAGGGTAGGTAGGGCGATGGATATGGGGGCTAACATTTGCAACTGGCTAATATGTATTTTGAGATAGTGAGTCAAGGGCAACGCATTCGCCCAGCGCTGTGCGCCTTCACTCATCGCAAGAAGTGGGAACGTCACACCAGCAAAGGCAAAAGAAGGCGCTGAAATAAAGGCTGCACTTGAGAGTCCCATACGCAGTGAATAGCTTATTAAACTAAAAATTGCGCCTAGCCACAGGGATATCATCGTCAGTGCCATAAAGGCGATATAAACGATTAAAATTGACAGTAAGCTTGAGGGATGAGCGCTTGATGCTAAGGTAAGGGCTAACCCGCCCCAGAGCATATAAAATAGTAATGCCCAGATTAATTTACCATTAAGCCCAACAACCAGTTCTAAAATCGAAACCTTTACTGGCATGCGCGGTTTTACTTTCTTACTTAAATCGACTTCATAATCGTATTTAGATTTTGGCACATAGCGATTAGACACATAGCTGTTTGGTAAATAGCTATTTGATAAATAGTTGTTTGGTAAGCGGTTATTAGACGTATAGCTATTAGACATATAGTTTTTTGTCACAAAGCTATATGTTAAGTCTGACAACTTTGAATAATCTGTAGGCAATTGCCAGCTATGATGCAGATTGGCATGCATATAGGCCAGCTTCCTTTCAGGAGGTATGTGTTTTAGACGTTTGAAATCTGGATAGGGCAAATCTGGATATATAATAGTGTGATACCAGATAGAGAAGGTCTTATCACGAATCTCACGCCCAATAGTTGTCGCGCCTATAATCATTGCTAGAATATGCAGAAGGGCAGGAATGACGGTAGAGGCTAAAAACTGTTGATAACTTGTCCCAAGGTTAAATAAACTAATGCGCTCTATGCCAATTGGTGAATAGGACACTTTAGCTTGTTCAGAGTAACTGCCCTGTTTGACACTGCGCTGGATTTCGACGCCCGCTGAGACAGTGCCTACCACCGTTTGTACTCCGCGTTGTACGATACCTGAATGTGAACCATATTGAGCATTTACTTTTAATATTACCGGTGATGGTGCACCTTGATTTATGTTATCGGCAAAATTACTGGGGATAATTACCACGCCATAAATATCTTGACTCAAGATATCCTGTTTAGCTTGACCTAAATTCTGGTAATTCTTAGTGACTTTTAAATCAGGGCTGACGTCTAAATATCGGGTAAGGGTACGTGAATAGCTGCTTTTACTGTTATCAATTACTCCAATAGGCAAGTCTATGATATAAGGTTTAGAGAATATCCACCACACACCCAAAATAGTTAATAGGGGCAGCCATAACAACATGACGTAATCCCAAGAGTGGTAAAGTAAGAATCTACCTTCATAGCGAGCGCTGCGCAAAAAGACAGACAATAGTGACGAGTGGGTATTGTCTTCATCTCCAAAAACAACGTTTGGCTTATTACTTTTGGACTCAGACATAATCTAGCCTATCACTCGCACTATTAATTGGCATTATTTACATTTTTGTTCGATGTCGCTGCCGGAAGCTTCACAATAACACTCATTCCTGAGCGTACTTTTGCGTTAGGTGTGCTTGGGCGTGCCTTTACCTCAAAGGTTCTAACATCATAGTTGTCTTCACTATTGGTAGCACGCCACGTTGCAAAGTCAGACATTGAAGCGGTGTTGAAGACTTCAAACGTCATTTGATAGGGAGTGTCTGATGTCGATAAGGCTGGCAAGATGCCCACAAACTTAGAGCCGATATTAAAATAATTCAGATTATTTTCTGTGACGTTGAGTACCACCCATTGTTGATTAGGATCTATTAAGGTCATGATCGGTACTCCTTGACCAATGACCTCGCCTGGATTGATGATCACATCATCCACAATACCAGATACCGGGCTTTTCAGATTGGCTTCGTCTTGGGCAACTTTAGCCTCTTCTATTTTGGCATCAACTTGAGCCACTTGGGCTTTAGCTGCTTCTTTATCCTCTTCACGCGCCCCTTCTAATGCCAGTTCATATTGTAGGCGTGCTGCATCCGCTTTATCTTGATTTGCGGTATATTGCGTATAGGCTTCATCACGTTTTTGACGTGCCATTAGCCCTTCTTGGTATAAACGATTTACTCGCTCATAAGTGCTTTTAGCCAAGTCCGCTGCGGCTTGGTTGGCTTGCCACGCCGCTTTGGCTTGCCCGATCTCTTGTGGTCTGGCGCCATTCTCTGCTTTATCAAGTTGGCTTTGTGCCATATCTCGACCTGCGTAAGCTTGATTTAACTTTGCGTTAATTTCTGGTGAGTCCATCTCAATAAGCTGCTGACCAGCTTCTACATTATCGCCTTCAGTCACCAATATTTTTGCAATTCGTCCTGGTACTTTTGCAGCAATGGCAGTAGACTGCATTTCCATTTTACCTTGTAGGGTAATGGGCTCTTCAGTGCTATCAACGCTCTTATTTAAACCATAAATGATAAACCCTATAACGATAATCACAACGAGGGTAATAACAATATTTCTAAGCATTATTGGGCTAGGCTTTTTGACAGCATTCATGCATTTATCCTGAAGATAAAATTTAATCTAGTATTAGAGTGTGAAAGCATTCTGTTCTTTTCTAAGAACCCTATTTCAAAGAACCGTATTTTTCTAAAAACTCTATTTTTTAAGAGCCATAACAGGATGCTTTTAACCATTATTGAGAAAAAAGCAACCTTAGTATACCGTAGGTAGCTTGATATCAGCCGCTGCCATATAATCATTAAACCCTTCTGGCGTGCCGATACTCTCCATAAGGGCTGCAAGTGCCTGTACGTAATCATTAGCTGCAGCAGTCTGTTCGGTACGCGCTTGTAAGTATTTAGTCTGGGCAGTGGCGACGTCCAGTGCAGTATTTACGCCTTCTTGTAATCCAATCTGCTTTAAACGAAGAAGCTCTTGAGCGAATAATATATTGCTGTTAAGAGAGTGGTAGCGTATGCGGGCATTCTCAACGGACTGCCAATTTTTTTCGACCAATAACAAAATATTGTCACTGGCATCAATCTTAGCCAATAGGGCTTGACGCATTTGAGCTTTACCTGACGCATTAAGTGCCTGTTTGTCTAAACCGCCCCACAACTTCCAGCTGGCAGAGACGCCAGCAATCCAGCTTGGATCGTCATCAATTTCATGATACCCAAATAATGACACGGTAGGTTTATACCCTGTATCAGATAAGTTGTTTAATGATTCAGCTTGAGCGTATTTTGCATCTACCTTTTTAAGTCCCGGATGGTTGTGCAAGGCTATATCTTGAAAATAAACGAGAGGCGGTAGTGGCTTAGACGATACAAATAAAGGGGTTACTGGTTTGACGGGGTTAGGCGTGCGTAATAAACGTTGTAATGCCGTCATGGCAAGCTGTGCGTCATGACGTGCTTTAATGGACTCACTTTCCGCTTCTGCAAGCGCAGTTTTTGCCTCTAGTCTTTCAACACGTGAAATAAAACCTTCTTGCAATAGCCGTTCTGCCGTGTAATCCGTTTCTTTGATAGTATTTAGCGCATCTTCACGCAGATAGGCAGCAATCATAGCGAGCTGAGCTGTGAAATAACGCTCAATCAGCGTGGTTTGCAAACTATCGTTATCTATCAGAGCATCTGCTTGGCTTTCTTCAGTACGGGCATTTGCTAGTTCTGTAATAGCTTGAGTACGTCCTGCCGTATAAACAGGCCATAACACCGCAACACCTGCACTGACGTTACTCGATTCACGCTTAAGGTCATAATTATCAGGGATACGACTGCTAATAATAGAGGGAATATCAGGTATGACATTAGGGTCTAGGTTAGGTATATCATCAAGCGCTTGATGAATACTGTTATTTACACCATTATTGATACCTGATTTGATGCCAGTCAAGTCAATATCAGCGTCCACTCTATAGCGTGTAGCACCTGCGCGCAAAAATACCAGTGGCTTATTCAATCCTTGAGTAGCCTCTGCTTGCAGCTGATTAGCAGCAATAGCGGCATTATTTCCAGCAAGCTTAGGCGATACTTGTACCAACACATGTTGAGCCTGTAACAAGCTTAGTTTTTCCGGTACTTCAATAGAGTAAGTGTCATCAATAGCAATGCCAGTGGTCGGATCCTGAATGGTCACTAAAGGGACAGTCATGTAAGCATTGTTTTCTAAATTTTTGGCAATTTGACTAATGTTTGCCGAACTAGCTAAATCGCCACCGTTATTTTGCAAAACTGTCGAATCTGCGTAAGCCCCCGTTGCTATAAATACCATCGCAATGGCGCTTAATAAACTAGGAACTTTTACATTGTTTTTTGGGAAAACTCTTATATAGCGCAATGAAGGAGAGAGGCATTGCGCAAAGTTTTCTGGGTATTTTCGCTTTATATAAGCCATAAATGTTCTTAAGTCGGTGTAAAAAATGTCAATTTTATTGAAATAGATAGAGTTACCTAAGTACAAAATGTCACTATAAACAATATTAAATTAGCTTGTGAAGTTTTGTTGTTTAATTTAGGTAGAAATATAAGAGGCTATTTTTATGTTACATGACTAATTTTACACCATATTTATTTTATTAACTTAACTGAGTAGTTATTCGAATAGTTATTTGAGATGACTCATCATAAATTTACCACTGTCTATGTGACATATTGCGGCAAATACCACCTTTAAATTCTATTAAAATTTGTCACAACTTACCTACTAAAAATGTCTTAAATATCTTTACTCAGTATCCAAAAATTAATTTCAAAAGATATTGAAATTTTTGCAAAAAAAACTCTAATCGCCACATTTATATTTAAGTTTTACTTCAATATAAATGTGGCGATTTCATCATTAAAATGCCTCAAATCAAATACCCCGATATACGGTTTTAAAAGCCAATTCTAAGATTAAAAAAAAATTAATATTCCATTTGTCCACCATTTTAATCACTCTATCAACTAATAAATAAAATTAGGTGTGAAAAATTGATTCACATTTTTCAACTAATTATGATGAACTCATATAAAAGTCATTAATTTCTAAAATGCATTTATTCCTAATATCTAATAAGTACTGAAATCAAAAAAACCTTGTTATTACAAATAGTTAAGCAAATTAGTAGTTAAGTAAATTAGGCTTGAAGTGTGTGATAGCACTGAAGCTTGCTTATTGACATTGAAGATTTATTTGAAGTGAAAAATCATCTAATTATTGTCTATTTGCTATCTATTGACCAGTTAAGTGAACCATTAGTTTTCTAAGCGAGGCTCTTACTTAAGACTATATTTGATTGATCCTAAATTTTGAGAATCCTGCATTAGTGATCTAAAAATATTTTTAAAGTTATTAGAAATTTGGCATCTTAATTGCTTAGAGAGGCTACATAAAAAAAGAATCTTGAGATCACGTCTACAATGAATCAATTATGCAAATTTTGATTTACAAATAATTTTTATAAAAACATTTTAATGAAAGAGTTATCTGGAGAATATATGAACAAAGTTGTCGTGAAAGTAAATACAGTAGATAAAACTATAGCGGAACATGCTGTTGTCACTAAAGATGGCAAGCCCACCGTAATCAAAGCAGAGGGTAAGGTTAATTACGAGCTAGTCGATGAAGCTAGCGGCGTTGCACCCCATCACATTATTACTAATCGTCAAGGTAACGACTTAATTGTGTCATTCGATCCAGAAGGCAAAGATACTGATTTGGTCATTGAAGGATTTTATAATGAATCAAATAGCGCATTAATAGGTATTGCTGAAGACGGTAACTATTACTATTACATACCTGATACAGGCGAGGTGGCAGATTACGTCACTGAGCTTGCGGCTGGTGATATTGAAGGTCAGGCCTTAGGTGGTCAGCCACAGGCGACACCTTGGTGGGTCGGAGCTACTGATGATTCAAGTATTTTACCCTGGTTAGTCGGGCTAGCAGGGCTTGGATTAATTGGGGCAGCAATTGCTAATGATGACGATGATAATAAGGAGGAGACTTCTTCTGAAAAATCAGACGCCCCCGATATCACACCAAAAGACGATGGTAGCGTCACAGTAGCGCCTGGCGAAGATAATAACTCTGTTACCGTTGACTACACAGACGAAGATGGTAATGGAGAAACGGTTGTCGTTACCAAAGACCCTGAAACTGGTAAATGGACACCAGAAGGTGAACTACCAGATGGCGTTAGCTTAAATCCTGACTCAGGGACGATAACAATTGACCCAAATGAAATTGCAGACGGCTCGGAAATAAAAGCCACTGGTAAAGCCCCAGAAAAAGAACCAACTACTGTAACTGGCTTGTCTGGATCTGATGATGCAGACGCCGATGCCGATGCAGACGCCGATGCTGATGCCGATGCTGACGCCGATGCTGACGCCGATGCAGACGCCGATGCAGACGCTGATGCTGATGCAGACGCTGATGCAGACTCCGACGCTGATGCCGATGCAGACGCTGATGCCGATGCAGATGCAGATGCCGATGCAGACGCTGATGCAGACGCCGACGCCGACGCCGACGCTGATGCAGACGCTGATGCAGACGCCGATGCTGATGCAGACGCCGATGCTGATGCTGATGCTGATGCAGACGCCGATGCCGATGCTGACGCCGATGCAGACGCCGATGCAGACGCTGATGCCGATGCAGACGCTGATGCCGATGCAGACGCTGATGCAGACGCTGATGCTGATGCAGACGCCGATGCTGATGCAGACGCTGATGCTGATGCCGATGCCGATGCCGATGCTGATGCTGATGCCGATGCAGACGCTGATGCTGATGCCGATGCCGATGCTGATGCCGATGCCGATGCCGATGCCGATGCTGATGCCGATGCCGATGCTGATGCCGATGCAGATGCAGATGCCGATGCAGACGCTGATGCCGATGCAGACGCTGATGCCGATGCCGATGCTGATGCCGATGCCGATGCAGACGCTGATGCCGATGCAGACGCTGATGCCGATGCAGACGCCGATGCAGACGCCGATGCTGATGCCGATGCAGACGCTGATGCAGACGCTGATGCCGATGCAGACGCCGATGCAGACGCCGATGCTGATGCTGATGCTGATGCAGACGCCGATGCAGATGCAGATGCAGACGCCGACGCTGATGCTGATGCAGACGCTGATGCCGACGCAGATGCAGACGCCGACGCAGATGCTGATGCCGACGCCGATGCTGATGCCGATGCCGATGCTGATGCCGATGCTGATGCCGATGCCGACGCTGATGCCGATGCTGATGCCGATGCTGATGCCGATGCCGATGCTGATGCAGATGCTGATGCCGATGCAGACGCCGACGCTGATGCCGATGCTGATGCTGATGCCGATGCAGACGCTGATGCCGATGCTGATGCCGATGCTGATGCTGATGCTGATGCTGATGCTGATGCTGATGCAGACGCCGATGCTGATGCCGACGCTGATGCTGATGCTGATGCCGATGCAGACGCCGATGCTGATGCCGACGCTGATGCTGATGCCGATGCCGATGCTGATGCAGATGCTGATGCTGATGCTGATGCTGATGCTGATGCTGATGCCGATGCAGACGCCGATGCTGATGCCGATGCCGAACCTACTCCAACTATAGCCATAGATGTGATAGCCGAAGATGACTTGATAAATGCTGCAGAATCAGAAACAGACATTTTAGTAACGGGTACTGTAGGTGGCGACTTTAATGAGGGCGACACCGTTACCTTAACTATTAACGGTAGCGACTTTACAGGCACAGTAGCGGCAGATGGCAGCTACAGCATTTTAGTGCCAGGTTTAGAGTTAGCGTCTGATGCTAATGCAAATATAGAAGCTAGTATAAGTACAACTAACGATTCTGGTAAGACGGGTAGTGCAAGTACAGATCGTAGTTATGAGGTAAATACTGAAATTACCCCACCAACCTTTGAAGATAAGCTTATCGTTCCTGGTATACCGCAAACTGCAAACGGTGGTGCGCTTGTTAAGACCTCAACCGATGATGATCTAAGTAGTCTTACCATTAATTACACAGATGAAACGAGTCCTAATAGTCCTGAAAATGCGGCTCAAACACTTGAGTTGATTAAGGGTGATAATGGTAACTGGATCGTTAAACCAGGTACTGATATTCAAGTTGGCGTTGATGTGATTAATGTTGATTCTGATGGGGACGGTGCTACTGACTATGCAGAAGTTCGTTTTGCTGCTGACAGGCTTTTAGATGGCAGCGAAGTAACGGCTACTTTAACTGATAAAGCAGGTAATGAAGCCTCATTTGAACAACCCCATTATACAAAACCTGACTTTGAAACAACTTTAAACTATGAAGGGCAGACGACTATATTGGACGCACCAATCGGGGTAGCTGAAGGTACAAATTCTGATTTAACACAGACGGTTGATGGTTATCAGTTTGTTGAAACAGGCACTGATATGAGTGCGAATGGATACTATAGAATCCATGCAAATGAAGAGACTGGTGAATTAGAAGTCTTCTTGACAGAGGTAGGTGCTAACTCTGAGGCTAATGATATTACCATAGGTTCTAATATCTTCTCCTATGAGGTGGAAGCAATTGATGATGGAGCAACTTTATATACTTCGACATTAAACTTACAGGTTGTTAAGGACCCCTCTCCTCAAAATGCTAGCTTGATGTCTTCAATGGAAGCCAAGCTCCCTGAAGCAAAAGATGTACTTAATACTCAAGATAAAGCGATACTTTCTGACCAGACTACAAACAGTGGTATAGCGGCTACTACTAGCGCTATGGATGTTTCTACTGACTTAATGATGACTCACACTACGCTAAATACTCTTGATGATACTCCAATTTTATAACCCACTAATTTTTTAACAAGATGGTATTTGCAAATTAATTTTGTAAATACCAAAATATAACATTAACTATAAAAACAAACTAATTATGGAGATTAAAATGAATGTAAATTATTTAGATATCACTCTAGATCAGATGAAATTAATTAAGTTTGAAACCACTACTCTAAATATAACATTCTCAGAACCGGTTCTGGGTTTTGAGCTTGATGATTTTGTGTCTGAAGTCGCTTCTCTTTCCAATTTGCAAACTTTAGATAATGGAACAACTTGGACAGTGGATGTTACGCCAAAGGATAACTTTGAGGGTTCTGGATATATTAGAATTAAAGCTAATAGCTTTGCTGGTGCAGTCAGTTATTCGCCTGGTGAAGGCTATAGAGTAGACTTAGAGGTTGATACGCTGGCTCCTAAAGCCCCAACAATTAGCTTTGAAGATGCAGGCGAAGACGGCGTATATAACAAAGACGAAATAGGCGAAGACGGCACCATAACCGCAACAATTAGCGTACCAGAGGGTACAGTTGTCGGCGACACTTTAATCATTGATGGCGTAGAGTACCCAGTCACTCAAGACATCATCGATAATGGTCAAGACGTACAAATCGTTCCTGGCGCAACCGTTGAAGCAAACATTATTGACAAAGCTGGCAACACAGGTGCTAGAGCATGTGACAAAGCTCCAGCAGCAGACGTTGAAGGCCCTGATAGTAACACTACACAAATCAGCGTTAACGACATTACCGACGACAACATCTTAAATGCAGCAGAAGCTGGCACTACCGTTTCAGTAACCGGTAAAGTGACAGGCGAATTCAGCCAAGGCGACATCGTAACCTTAGTCATCAATAGTGTGGAATACACAGGCACTATCGATGCAGACGGTAACTACAGCATAGACGTTGCAGGTTCTGACCTAAAAGCAGACGAAGACAGTGTTATAGAAGCATCTGTTAACGCCACTGACGCAGCTGGTAATACAGGTACTGTATCAACCACTAAAGACTACAACGTAGACACCACGGCTACCCAGCCACCAACAGTAACCATTGGTAATGGTGATGACGAAGTTAGTGAAGATGAGATTGATGAAAATGGTAATGTTAACGTTACTATTGGATTACCTAATGATGCTGAAGTTGGGGATACGCTAACTGTTATTGTAGGTGGTAATGAGCAAGAAATTATTATATCGGAACATGATATTAATAATGGATCTATAGAAGTAGATGTACCTGCACCCCAAGATGGTGAAGAGCTGGTGGTCGAAGCCACGATTACAGATGCAGCAGGAAATGAGAGTGATACAGGCAAAGACGAAGCCACAGTATGTCTTGCAGCCGCACCCATTTTCTTACATCATTTAGGTTATGATTTAACCAAAACTGCTGGACCATATAATGAGCTTGGTAAAAAAGGTAGTGAAATTAATTACTTAACTACTGATAAAGATGATCAGGTTTATATCGGTTTTAAAGGTTTTGATAGTAATGGTAACTTGATCGATTCGCCTAACGATGGCGACTTTGAGCGTGATTACTGTGATCCTTGTGTGGTATGGCAGTTAAATACCGCTGAGGGTGATGACTTAGTTCAATTGCGTGGCAATCAAAATGGCTACACAGTAACTAAGCTTGGAGCAGGTAATGATTCTTTCTATGTAGAAGGTTCGCTAAATGCTTATGTAAGATCAGCGCAGTGTTACACAGATGCGCGTGCTTATGTTCTAGCTGGTACTGGAGATGATACCATCGTGATTGGTGGTAATGCTGATGGTAAAGAAAGTGGCAGAGGCGTTAATGGTGGCCGCATATTTACGGGTTCAGGTAGTGATGATGTTGTTGTCTACGGATCAGTTAAAGATGGCGCTGTGATTGACTTGGGTTCAGGTGACACAAAATATGCAAATGGTTATGCTGAAGCTAGTGATGCCGATTGTGCTAATGATGTGAACAACCTTCATATTACTTGTGATTTAGGTGGTAAATACAAATATCAGTACGGCCTTATTAAAGGTGGTTTAGGACAAGATAACGTTGTTATTGACTCTGCTATTAGAGGGTATAGTAAAGTTGATCTTGGCGCTAATGATGATACTTTATCAGCCAAGTTTGCTACCGACTGTAGTGTTATAGATATGGGCTCTGGCCACGACGCTGTTAACATTACTAGTGGCGTGTGGGGTAATTCTAAAATATATTTAGGTACCAATGATGACACTTTGACAGTTGCTTGTGATTTAAATAACAGAAGCTATGTCAATGCAGGAAGTGGTAATGATCAAGTGACTATCGGTAGAGACGTTGCAGATTGTTCAGTCGTTGACTTAGGAGCGGGTAATGATGTTATGACAGTCGGCCGTTTCATTGAGCATTCCAGCAAAGTTTATGCAGGTGATGGCAATGATATGATTACTGCTGAGGGTCTAAATAACTGTGCTAAAGTTGACATGGGTAATGGCGATGATACGTTAGTTATTAATTCACAGTTCGGTGTCGGCAATGGTTCAGCATATGTGAACATGGGTGCTGGTAATGATACTGTTGAATTTGGCGGATCACATATTGATGGTATTATTCATGGTGGAAGTGGAGTTGATACGCTAGTCTTAACTTCAAACGCTTCACATTATAACAGTAGCATCTCAAGTTGTGATTTTAAAGGTATTGAGACAGTTGACCTTAAATGCGATATCGACTTATCTATCAACTATCGTGATCTAGTTAACGACAAATCGCGTGATGGTGTATTGTTCATTAAAGGCGATAATGCCAATACAGTAGATATCGATATGGATACTTCAGGTACTTACTGGAATGGTTGGTGCTACGTTCAAGGTGATAGTGCTCGCTGGTATAATACAGGTACTCAAGAGGTTGATGGCACGGTTTATAATGTTTACCATCATTATAACCGCGGTTATGATGAAACAAACGCGATGTATATCGAGCAAGGTGTGAACGTCATCTAATTTTAAATGATTTATTTTATAATAAAAAACCTCAGCTTAAGCTGAGGTTTTTTTATTGTCATTGGGTTGCTGGTTTAAGTTATTACTCTTTATTTTATACAACATGCGCAAAGTATGATTTATTCCCTGATTATATGGGTTCGCATGCAGTTTCAACACCCTATACCTATCTAAATAACTACTTATCAATCTAAATAACTATAGTCAGCGAACTACTAAACGGTTACGGCGTTAACCTCGTTAAGCCTACTCCAGTAGTACTTGCACTCGGTTGCCTTGTAACCATTTTAGACTTCTTTGACTATACCTATGAATTATGAATCTAAATAACTACAACAAGTAGGTATAAAAAATAGAACCCCATAAGCTATGGATAACTTATGGGGTAGGAGTCTCTAATGAACAAAATAAGTCAGTGGTTTATTATTAACCTACTCCCATTATGAACCTATGGTACCGCCATCGTCTTTAGTAATCATGATGACTGATGAGCGTGGCGTTTTACCTTTATGCGGGAAAGTAGAGTCGTTTTTCTCACCTGGGTGTTGAATGTTGACAAACATAGTGCGTTCATTATTGGCCCATGTTAAACCTGTAATTTCACATGAATTAGGACCTGTTAAGAAACGACGAATCTCGCCAGTTATTGGGTCGCCACATAGCATTGAGTTATGTCCCTGACCAGCAAAATCGCCTTCATTACTGTATTTACCATCTGTTTGAATCCAAATGCGACCAGTAGTGTCAAAGCCAATACCATCTGGACTATTGAAGGTATTTTCTTTAGTGACGTTCTTGCTACCTGCGCGAGGGTCATTACTCGGATAAACGTTTGGATTGCCTGCCATAACGTACATATCCCATTCAAACGTTTCTGCAGTGTGGTCATCGTTGGTTTCACGCCAACGAATGATTTGACCGTAGATGTTATCAGTGCGGGGATTGGCAGCATTTGGTTTAAACGTATCGCCACGTTTAGAGTTGTTAGTTAGCGTACAGAAAACCATTCCATTAAGTGGGTTAATAGCAATCCACTCTGGCCTATCCATTTGGGTACCACCGACATGGTCAGCTGCTTGACGAGTATGGATAGCTATATCAGCTTGTGATGCAAAGCCATTCTTTTTGGTTAAACCGTTTTTACCATGCTCAAGAGCAACCCATTTGCCTTTGCCCTTTAATGGCACATCGCTACCATTGAAGATAGCAACGTATAGTGTACCTTCATCTAGAAGATCTCGGTTATGTTGCTCATCACCTTCTTTAAACTTGTTTTTACTCACAAACTTATAGATACGCTCGCCACGTTCATCATCACCCATGTAAGCGACTACATGGCCAGTTTTTGCAACTTGTAAAGCAACGTTTTCGTGTTTGAAACGACCCAGAGCCGTGCGTTTAATTGGTGTGCTTTTTGGGTTTAGTGGATCAATCTCAACAACCCAACCAAAACGATTAATCTCGTTGGGGTTTTTACCTAGGTCAAAGCGATCGTCATATAACTCCCAGCCATAGCTAGATTTAGCTTTGACCCCATAACGTTTCATATTGTCATCAATAATCTTTTCGTTTGATGCACCAAACATATCATCAAAGTTTTCTTCACAAGTCACATAGGTGCCCCATGGAGTTTTTCCGCTTGAACAGTTACCAAATGTACCTAATACCAGCTTGCCATGCGGGTCAGCTTCTGTTTTTAAAAGGTCATGACCTTTAGCGGGACCCGAAACTGCCATTGGTGTATGGGCAGTAACACGGCGATTTAATGGAGAGTTAATATCAAACTTCATTTTGTTTTTGCCATTCGTTTTTAGTCCAATCATACTCAGGCCACAAACATTCTGGCTTTTCAATACCTCATCTGCATTTCTAGGTAAGTCTGCTTTATGGGTAAATAATGTATTGTGGTTAGGATATTCATTGTTAATCGCTAAAACCCCATTCCCGTTTGAGGTTTCATAAAACTGCATACCGTCGTTGTTTTCACCAAATAGCTTTTCGAAGTCGGCCCCTTTATTGCTACGGTCGTCTTTAAACTCTGGTGCACTTGGAAACATCTTATCACCAAATGAGATCAGAACATCGGCTTTGTAGCCGTCTGCGACACGAACGTTATCGGTAGTTGCTGCGGCTAATGGTTTGAATTTTAATAATTTAGAGCTACTAGAAGTAGCTGCGAAAACATTAGCGCTGTAACCACCAAGAAATGCTGCTCCAGATAAAATACCGCTAGCTTTTAACAAACTACGGCGAGATGTGCTAATAGTCATTATAATATCCTAGGTTGTTGAATTGTGTTTGAGTACTATAAGGGCTTAATATGTCAAAACGGTTAAGAGGAATAGGGTTGAAAAAAAATTATTCGGTTTGAATAGTACGAGATAATCAACAAGTCAATGAACGAAGGTTTTATATAGGTAAACTAGGTAGGTTTGATCGGTAAGTATTGCATGGATTTCACATGTCTTATTTGGTTATTTAGCTGTGAAGGATATGTATTAGCAGAACAATGGGCCAAATAGTAATGGGTCAAATAGTACTGAAACTCCTCGGTAAATTTATTGAGAGGTTTCAGTAAGTAAAAAATAACCGAGAGGCAGGGCTTAGCCTTTCATTGCTTAAAATTTGATGGTTTGGTGTATTTCGGTATATATCATATAGTCACACTCTCATTACTTAATACTAATTTTATGACGAGTTGGTATATAATGGGTAGCTTTTTATTATTGCCCTGAGGATAGACCACCATCACTTACTAGAATAGTTCCCTTCACGTATCGTGCCCCATTTTCGCTTGCTAGTAGGGCGTATAGGTCAGTATGTTCTTCAGGGGCAGAAACACGGCCAAGTGGAATATGTTTACCCATAGTCTCAATACGATCACGGTCTCTATTCATTGCTTTATAGCTCTGATTTAAGCCATCAGTCCCTTTAATAGGTGTGTCAGTGGCGCCGGGTGCAACACCACAAACCCGAATGTGTGGTGCAAAATCGAGTGCTAGCTGAGCAACGATGCCACTCAGTGCAAATTTAGAGGCAATATACAGAGGCCCGCCACCGCCAGGCCTGAAGCAGGCATTTGACCCTGTGGTAATGAAACAACCTTTGGATTCTTTAAGCGCAGTATGACTAGCATGTGCTGCCATTAAAACGGCTTTGACATTGGTTGACATGATTTGAGAAAACCCGTCTTCTAACTTTTGAGGCGTCATTTTTTGCAGTTTTTTAAAGAAATCCTAAACCCCAGCATTTGCTATCATAACATCTAAGCCACCCCATTTTTCCACAGCAGTAGCCACCGCTTTTTCATTGGTAGCATAATCATTAACGTCGCCAACGACACAGCAAAAAGCATTGTGAATCTTAAATTCTGCGACTTGCTTAGAGTTTCGAACAACGCCAACAACTTTTGCGCCCTCGTTAAGAAACCGTGTCACAATTGCTTTGCCAATTCCGCTACCTGCCCCAGTAACAATGACACGTCTATTTTGTAGCATTTGCATATTCCACCGATCGTTTACATAAATACGTTGAGGTTTTTAGTCAATAACGTAGATTGTTGAAGAAGAATGAGTCGACCTGCTAAGCGGTATTCATGACCAACTTTACGCCATATGTCCTTACGGCGTCCCATTAGTGTCGAATCATCACGCTCAAAGCGACTACGATATAAAGTAAACACAGTGTGTACCTCAAATTCGTCTTCTTTATTGGTATGAAACACTTCAAGGTTTGATACCGCAGTGACCTGACGAGTTAGCGGATCTTCTGTCCAGCACCTACCACTATCAACGCGCTTAAGGCGCAGACGAATACTTTCTTTTGTTTCCTCAAAAAGTGACATTCTTGATGTGGTAATTTCTGGAGTACGACTTCTTCTTAAAATATTTTCGCGAATTGGCGCCCAGTAAACCAAATCTTCTTCAAGGCTATCCATCCACTCATCGAGCTTTTCATGATTTAACAAATATGCTTCACGATTGACAAACCTTTGGACCTCAAAGTAGGTTTGCATATCCACTTGTTCGCCTTTTGCATCCAGTGCTAATAATTGATCTCTTGTCATGGTCAACACCTCATTAATAGTGTGATTTGTCTAATGAAATGTCTGCCCAGCTTTCGGCGTCCATAAATTCAGCATAGCGTTTAAAGAATAACCGTTGGTTAGCATCATTTAGCTGACCTTTGGTTACTGTACCTGGTAAATCAAGGGGTATGGCTTCGCCCTTAGTTGGGTTCATGGCGTAACATAATTTTTGATTGCGGGTAATATAACCTGCATTACCAATAGTGGCGTGCTCCCAGTTTTCGCCATCATCCATCTCTAAAATACCACTGGGCGAGAAGGTGCGCATTGATCCTAGACGCCACTTGTCTTTAATTTCGTCGGATGCTTGGCTTGGAACGAGTGTCCAGCTGTGTAGTTCTGTCTCAGTTGAACCCCAACCTACAAGAAGTTTTGGGCTTGAACCGACAAGCTCATGGGAAAGCTCAGCAAATCTATTTCTGGTCTTCTCTGGTAAGGCAGCACCGGCAACAAAGATAACTTTAATTGAAGAGAAGAAAATACGAGCTGACCTGTGGTCATTTTCAAATTGAGCGAGAAGAGCCTCAAGACCAGCGGGTACATTAAAGTGAAGATTAGGTTCAATCAGGTTGATATTCTCGATGGTTCGGCCAATCAAGCTAGGAATGGGTTTGCCATCATCAATAGTCATGGTGCCACCATTAAACAGCGTGATATTAACGCAAACGTTCCCACCAAACGTATGACTCCAAGGTAGCCAGCTAACCAAACTAGGGGTCATATCTTTCAAAAATGGCCACATTTTGAACAGAGCCACTTGATTGCTGTACATCTAAAGCGGTAACCACAAACTTTGGCCTATAGCGTTCAACAAGTTTTAGTTCTCCTTCAAAGCGGTCATAGCTTTTGTGGACAATCATATTAATAGCCCACATGCCTTCAAATTTAGTACCTTTTAAATCAGATTCGATTTTATTTAGCCACGTTTCTAATACCTCAATGGTTCGTGCATCATAGGTATTGACGGCTTTTATGGCTGGTGGATTTTCTGGTGCACCCGTTTTAAGACAAAACACAGACATGTGCAGGGGGCATTCAACAGTATCACCTTCAACAAAACCCTCGCAAAATGAGGCTTCAGCATGGGTACAAGTGTCGTCAATGGCATATACTTCGCCACTTTCGCCACGAATAACCGCAATGGGAGGTTGAAAACCATCTAGTTTGATTGCTTCGCCGATTTCTAGCTCATCTAGTTTGCAAACGTGGAACATAGTATGACTGCCTTATGTTGCTAAATGATTTGGTGTTAAAACTATTAAGAAAAGTGATGGATGACTAGCTTAATAAATTCTTTTGGTCTTTCAGCCATAACCCAGTGACCACAGTTTGATAAAACATGCAGATCAGCATTTGGCATAGAGCGACCGAGTTTTAGTCCCATTTCTGTTGGCACCACTTTATCTTCACGACCATGAATCACAATTGTTGGATGCTCAATTTTAGCGACAACATGTTCAGGCATACCGGAAAGTGGGGTGTTACCTTGCTCATTTGGCTTCACGAGTAATTTTCTAAGGCCTTCTTGTGCGCCCGGTATCAAGCTAGTTTGATAGCGCTCTTCTACGAGTTCATCGGTAATGATGTCTTGAGAGTAGGGGAAGTGCGACATAGCTTTGCGCATGTTTTCACGTGATGGCGTATAGTCCCAGCCCGCACGTAAGCCTAGCGTCATTATAAATTTGTCACAAGGGGTGCCCATTAAACAGATTTTATTGAAACGTTCTGGAAAGCGTGCTGCCGTAGCAAGGGTAAGAGAACCACCAAAAGAGTTGCCAATAACATGCGTTTTTTCTATGCCCTCGCATCTAGGAATGCAAGTAGATGTTTTCCCCAATGTTTGATGTTGTAAGAGAAGTTCGCACACCTCCAGATATAGTCAGCGAACTACTAAACGGTTACGGCGTTAACCTCGTTAAGCCTACTCCAGTAGTACTTGCACTCGGTTGCCTTGTAACCATTTTAGACTTCTTTGACTATAGGAAAGGATTGCGTTTACGTCGCCCTTCTGATATTGCAGGTAATCGTTGAATCCAAAGCCAAAGGCGATACTATCATTAATATACCTGATCCTTTAAATGACCAGATTGGAAAGACTTGTTGGGTAAGGCCACTCAACAATACTTAGATGATGCTGGGGGTTTAGGTATGGATGCGCAAACTGTGTATAAAAAAGCGCAAGAAGCGAGCACTGCTTGTACACAATAGATTAAATGCTATTACTAAACATCACTTAAGGCCTATTTGTTATATGTTATCTATGTGCGGCTGTAACGTGAGCACTAAAATTAATAATAAAAGGTATTGTAAATAGTAATAATTCTCGTTATTATAAAGATGCCTTTATGATAATGAGTTAGTCAAGCATTCGATCAATTTAATGAACCGTTTTATTGAAGAGTCGTTTTTTAGTCTAAAGTTTAGGTAAGGATATTTAAATGATAGTCTGTATATGTAACGATGTAAAAGACCGCCAAATCAAAGCGGCTATGGCCTCTGGAGTTGATACAATGGCAGCGCTCAAAGATACTCTTGATGTGGCTACTTGTTGTGGATGCTGTGAACCCATGGTAAACGATTTACTTGAAGCGCATCATGCTGATAGGGTTGATATTAATTTGGTCAATGAGCTCGCTTACGCAGTTTAAACCTCATTCAAACTTTATATTAGTTAAATCTAATATTGCTAAATCGAATATTGTTAAATCGAGTAGCCTTAAATTATATATTAGCCCATATTCAATCCTATTTGCATTAAACAATACAATTGTATTTTCTGTGACAGCGTGCATTACCAAATTGTATTTAAATGACCCTATGTAAAACTCAGCTTGATGCCATAAAAAATCTCACAAACCAATATAAGATTTGTGAGATTTTTTTTATTTTTAACTTAAGGCGAACCACGACTTAACTTATTTAGTAGTACTTACTTAGTATTAATTAAATTACTAATCGTCAATGTGAGCCTGAATATAGTTTTCAATGCCCATATCCTTGATTAAATCATTTTGAGTATCTAACCAATCAATATAGTCTTCATTGCCATCTTTAAGTTCCAATAGCAGTTTACGTGATACATAATCTTGCTTTTCTTCGCATACATTGATGGCATCTTTTAAAATATCAAACTTATTATTTTCAAGCTTAATATCGCACTCAATCATCTCAGCGACATCTTCGCCAATTAAAATCTTTCCATAATCTTGTAAGTTAGGTAGGCCTTCTAACAACAAAATACGTTCAATAATTTTATCAGACCATTTCATCTCAGAGATAGATTGTTTGTAAAACTTTTCGTTTAACTCCTCTATACCCCAGTTTTTGGCAATACGAGCATGTAAAAAGTACTGATTGATTGCAATGAGCGATTGACCCAAAACACGATTTAAAACTCTAATAACTTCTTTATCAACTTGCATATTGGCTCCCTAATTCTAATTAAATCATTTCTAATTAGATCATTTCTAATTAAATAACTTCTAATTAAATAACTTCTAATTAAATAACTTCTAATTAAATAATAGTATCTATGGTAATACTCAATTAAGCATTACCATTATTAGAATCTGAGGGTTCTCCCATCTGACTTTGTAAATAATTTGGTAAGCCAATCATATCGATTAAACGTAATTGCTGCTCTAACCAATGTGCATGATCTTCTTCAGTATCTTCCAATTGAGCAACCAGCATGTCGCGTGTGACATAATCGTGCTCTTTTTCACAAAGAGCAATGCCATCTTTAAGATGCTGACGTACAGAGTATTCAAGCTCTAGGTCAGATTGCAGCATTGCGGGTACAGTATTGCCAATGTTTAATTTGCCCACGGTCATATCTGGCTTACCATCAAGCATCAAAATACGGCGTATGATAGCTTGAGCATGCATGGTTTCATCATGCATTTCATGATGAATACGGTCAAAAAGCTTGCCATATTGCCATTCAGCGTACATTTCAGAATGAATGAAATATTGGTCACGAGCAGCGAGTTCACCGCTCAACAAAAAGTTTAAATAATCAATAACGGTTTGACTGCCTTTCATAAATGGCTCCTTAAATAAAACAAAGTTTTCAGTTGGCTAATTCACAAATATAATTTTCGGCAAATTAACAGCCTAATTTAGTTATTAAGGTTAACACATCATATTAAAATTGCTATGAAGTTTTAGAACCGAGAATGAAGGGGCAGTTGGTAATGAGAAAGGTTTATATAAAGAGGTATGTATCGTTCTCGGCTTAATGAAATTTAAATGTCATAATAAAAAGCTCTACCGCATTTTAGTAGGATAAACGAGGCACTGAGTTTATCTTTTTCAAATTGACCGTAGAGCCCTTAGTACAAGTACTTTAAGTAATAAGTTAAATGGGATTTTAAATGTTACATACTTAAATGTTACTTACTTAAATACTACTTACTTAAATACTACTTACTTAAATATTACTTACTTAAATATTACTTACCATAAACCGAAAGCTAAATAAGACGATAAGACAAACACTAAACCCAAAAAGATATCGACTACATTGAACTACTGACAGTAATCAGGTGTTGGCTGAGGCCAAATCTTACCCGGATTTAAAATATTTTTAGGATCTAAAGCTTGTTTAATGGCCTGCATGATGGCGATTGAATTGCCGTGCTCTTGTTGCATGTATTTTTGTTTGCCTTGACCAATACCGTGCTCACCGGTACAGGTACCTCCCATTTCAATAGCTCGCATCGCCAAGCGGCCAATGATGCCCTCAGCGGTTTTAACTTCTTCAGGGTTATGGGTATCAACCAGTAATAATACATGGAAGTTACCATCACCAACGTGACCCACAATAGGGCCAATCATATTATTTGCTTCGACATCTTTGGCCGTTTCGCTAACACACTCTGCCAATCGAGAAATGGGCACGCAGGCATCCGTTGAGAGAGCCTTGCTGCTAGGTTTCAATGCACTGCCTGCATGATAAGCATTATGGCGCGCTTTCCATAGCTTTCTGCGTTCGGTTTCATCAGTGTCCCATTTAAAGTCTGTACCGCCAAACTCCTCAATAATTTCTGCAAACGTTTGGGCTTGTTCTTGCACACTAGACTCAGTGCCATGAAACTCAACAAATAAAGTAGGTAGCTCGGGCAGATTAAGATTGTCATATTGATTGCACGCTTTCACTTGCAATGCATCAAGCAGCTCAATTCGGGCAATAGGAAGGCACATTTGGATGGTCAGCATCGTTGCCTGACACGCATCTTCAATGGTTGGAAAGTGACAAAGCCCGCTGGCTACACATTCGCTGATACCAAATAGCTTAAGGGTAATTTCTGTCACAATGCCCAGTGTGCCCTCAGAACCAATGATTAATCGGGTCAAATCATAGCCTGCCGAAGACTTTTTAGCCCGAGTACCTGTACGAATAATTTGACCATCAGCCGTTACCACCTCAAGCGCCAACACCACATCTTTCATTGTACCGTAACGCACAGCGTTGGTACCAGATGCACGCGTGGCAACCATACCGCCGATACTTGAGTTAGCACCAGGATCAATAGGGAAAAACAATCCGGTATCACGTAGGTAGTGATTGAGCTGCTCACGGGTCACACCAGGCTGTACGGTTACGGTTAAATCTTCACTATGCACCTCTAATATCTCATTCATGGCGCTCATATCGATAGATAAGCCACCATAAGGTGCGTTTAACTGACCCTCAAGCGAAGAGCCAACCCCAAAAGCAATCACCGGCATTTTGTATTCATTACATAACGCCACTGCTTTAGCGACGTCCTCTTTATTATGTACGGTCAAGACAGCATCAGGCGCTTGAGGCGTGAGCCATGTCATTGTATGAGCGTGCTGGTCGCGCACGGTTTGATTGACGCTAATCTTGTTGCCAAAGGCCTCTTTAAGGGCGGTAATGGCATCGCTATAGTCGGCGTTTACTTGGGCTTTCACTTGAGATGATGTCATGAGTGTCTCCTTACAGATTGTCCACTTAATATAGTCAGCGAACTACTAAACGGTTACGGCGTTAACCTCGTTAAGCCTACTCCAGTAGTACTTGCACTCGGTTGCCTTGTAACTATTTTAGACTTCTTTGACTATAGAGTTGTTATTACCCGTCGTATTTTAGGATGGTTTTTCGCCCATCACAATCGCACGGTACATTTCACGTCGGTATCCATCATAGTCATTAAAGGCTTGATGCACACAGAGGCGATTATCCCACATAATAACGGTGTTGTTTTCCCAGCGTAAACGACAGGTAAAAGACTCTTGAGTGGCAAAATCTGCTAAAAAATTAAGCAGCGGGCGAGATTCATCTTCAGTCATACCCTCGATACCGGAGGTATAAATCTTATCAATAAATAAAGATTTCTCGCCAGAAACGGGATGCGTCCGTACTAGAGGGTGGTAATAACCGGTTAGCATTTGTTCGGTGTCTAATTTGAGATCAATGTTACCAATCGACTCAACCTTACCCGTTTGTTGAGCCTTTTTTTCTTTTTGCATATTGGATAATACCGTACGACCACTCATCCATACCTTAAGTGGTTCAATCATCTTTTTCATAGTAGGGCTTAATGCTTTATAAGCCAGTACTGAATTAGCAAACATGGTATCGCCACCATACGGAGGAATATCAACTCCATAATTGATAGCAATAGAGGGAGGGCGCTCTAAGAAGGACGAATCAATATGCCAGCCAGTGCCAAAGACACTTTTAATTTTCACATCGGCTTCTTTGATTAACGGCTGAATATTGGGATGTCCTTCCACCCCTTTAGTATAGGCATCTGTACCAAACTCGCCTAACTTAAGAATTAGGTTTTCGTGATCGGTAAAAGAGATATGTTGGTCTCTAAAAAAGATCATTTTGTGTCTATAAAGAGCGTCTTCAATTTCACTCATGACCTCATCGGTTACGTTACTTAAGTCTACGTCGCGTATCTCAGCGCCCATAGCGGCTGCTAAAGGAACCGCCGTAATGTATTTGTACTCTTTTGCGCTATTATCAAAAAGTCCGGTTGGGTGAACACTATTAATCATTTTCTTAGTCCTTTAAGTCGATTTTAATAACGGGGTGCATCAAAGCTATTGAGCACTTTTATCGATGGAATCTGTTTGCCGCACGTCTGTTTAAGCTTTGATTGTGGTTTAAGATTTGCAAGCGACACTGGCTTCTTTCGCTTTCTCATAAACCGCTTGTGCGGCCAGTCCTTGTTTTTCACTGTCATCGATATACTTTTGAATTTCCGTTTCTAATAAATCCTTCCAAGCAGGGTCGCTTAGTGGATCTGGGATATTAATTATCGTATCGCTATTGGCTTTCGCCTCAGCCTTACCCTTAGCATCTTCTTCATCAAAAATGCTGCCTGCTAATGAAGACATCATCTCGCCAGAGTTATTATCAATCACTGTTTTCAGTTCATCCGGCAAGCTGTTGTATTTGTCTTTATTCATGGTCACTACAATAGCAGAACTCTATAAAGGCATATTGATGTGCGTATTAACCAGCTCGTTTAATCTAAAGGCACTAGTGGCATCCCATGGAAAGCTTAACCCATCAATAACCCCCCGTTGCAAAGAAGTATACAGATCAGGGGCGGGTAGACCCACAGGCGTGCCTCCCGCTGCTTCTATAATATTACCCGCTATTGCCGATGGGCGACGTATGCGCATTCCTGCCATATCTTCTAGCTTACGAATGGGTTTATCAATAGTGCGAAACACACCGGGGCCTGCTCCCATCATGAATAGTGGGTGCGTATCTTCATATTCACGAGATATATCGCCATTGTCATACAAAGTTTGCAAGATACAATTTAATTGTGTGGCTGTATTTGACAATCCCGGAAGTTCGGCGATTTGAGTTAAAGGGAATCGTCCACTGGCATACCCTTGCACCTGTAACCCTATGTCAATAATGCCTTTTGCAGTAGCATCATAGGTAGCGTTTGGTTTACTTAGTGCGGCAGAAGGGTATATCTCAACTTGAATGTTACCATTTGATTCTTCGGCTACTTTATTAGCCCACGGCTCAAATAGTTTGACATGCATAGCACTAGAAGCGGGCCAGAAGTGTGAAAAGCGCAGAACAACTGGATCTATAGCGGTGTCGTTAGCGGTCTTAGAGTCTGCTTGTTGTTTTGCTCGCTTATTTGCTTGGTCATTTGATGGCGAACACCCCGTAAAGCTGAGGAGCGTAGATAAGGCAATGCCAATAGGCAGGGCTTTTTTCATCGTAAAATCCTTTTTGTGATGGGCTATCTCGTTTCCTGAAAAAGACCATAATAAAACAGACAATCCCGACTGTTTTTACTGTACAAACTTTGCAGTACAGGCGCTAACATCCTTGGTTAAGCGTACGGCGTGAACGTACGATTAGTGAGATGAGTGTTTTTTAGGACCTTGCATTTTTTAGAATCTATCTCTTAGATTATTACTTGTCGCCGTTAAAATCTAGTGATAAATCTATCAGTATTTATGATAAATGATCAGGCATAGAGACCAAGTTATCATCTAGGTATCCCAACTCGGGTCAAGCCTTTTCATTAAACGATAATAAGCGGGCCATTCAGGAAGTCTAACTTGTGCGCCTGCCTGAGCTGCGCCGTCTTCAAACTGACCTCTTGTATGTCTCATAGCCTCTTCACTGGCAATGTGTAACTCGCCACCAGATGCCATCGCTTTAAGCTGAACCTGACACCCTTGGATAAATTGATACATGCGGCTAAACGTGCAGGCAACATCGGGGCCTGCGGTAATCACACCGTGATTGTTAAGCATTAACGTGTGGTTGGTTGGACCCATTGAATCAAGCAGTCTTTTCTGCTCATCAGTATCTAAAACAACCCCCTCAAATTCGTGATAACCCACGCGCTCGTAAAAGATAAATGCCTCTTGAAACAACGGTATAAAACCACACTTCAACGCACTCACCGCTTGAACATCGACATTATGCGTATGCATGACACAGTTTAAATCAGATCGGCCTTTGTGGATAGCGGTATGAATCACATTACCTGCCTGATTAATCGGATAAGGTGAGTCATCCACCTTATTACCCTCAAGATCTATCTTGACCAAATTTGACGGTTTAATCTCACTGTACAATAAGCCGAAAGCGTTGATTAAGAGGTGCTCGGTACCCGGAATTTTATAGGAGATATGATTATAAACTTGAGTGGTCCATCCATAATAATCGACCATTCTATAGCACAGTGCTAACTCGACTCTTGCCTTCCATTCCACATCGCTATAGCCTGCTGGCGTGACTGTTGAAGCAAAAATATCTTCCATAATATTCTCCATTTGGTTAATTCCATTTAAGCCCTATCAGTTTAGATGATTTTTTCAAAAAAGTCTCTCGGGAGTAGCCCTTAAATAACGCCACGTTCACAATCCACATCATAAAAATCAGCGGTAGCCAATCCTGCTTTACGTTACTATCTACTTACAGAAACGAGGCGAGGCCTACAGCTTGGCGTATCTCTTGCATTACGTAGCTCCGCCAAACTTAAGCCTCGCAACTCGTTTATGTAAGCAGGATATCCACTGCAATCAGGGCTAAACAGCTTCTCAAGGTAGCCATCGTTTCAATGACTGACCCTTAGTCTCATTCTAACGCTTAGCGCCTAACCTAAAAAACAGGGTAATTACCGTTAGAAATTGAATGCATCAGAAGCCCCGTGTCGATAGAGATTTCTAGTTATTGTCATAAGCTACCTATGTAATGATATATCTTTTAAAACTCATTACGTAAGCATAACTCTCAGAAAATCCCCCTTTAAGCGATTTTCTCTTGCGCAGCTAAAATTGCAGTGCAATTTTTTAACGCTGCTCATAAGCCACCTATGCGGTGGTATATGTTTTAAAACTCATTACGTAAGCATAACTCTCAGAAAATCCCCTTTAAGGGATTTTCTCTTGCGCAGCTAAAATTGCAGTGCAATTTTTTAACGCTGCTCATAAGCCACCTATACGGTGGTATATGTTTTAAAACTCATTACGTAAGTATAACTCTCAGAAAATCCCCTTTAAGGGATTTTCTCTTGCGCAGCTAAAATTGCAGTGCAATTTTTTAACGCCGCTCATAAGCCACCTATGCGGTGTGAAAGCTGATTTAGGGGGTATAAAAAGGCAAGATGCATTTCTAAGCCACCTATGCGGTGTGAAAGCTAAATTAACTAAAGAAAATGCCAAACTTAAATTTCTAAGCCACCTATGCGGTGTGAAAGCTAAAATTACAGAAAAAGATATAAAACAATTATTTCTAAGCCACCTATGCGGTGTGAAAGATGAGCCGTGCAGTGTCTATATTGGCGCTAATTTTCTAAGCCACCTATGCGGTGTGAAAGCATTCGCTTGTCTGTACGTTTTAGCACGCTCTTTTCTAAGCCACCTATGCGGTGTGAAAGGTTCGTTTAAATAAAAATGGCAGTCTTGCTAATTTCTAAGCCACCTATGCGGTGTGAAAGAGATTGTTTATCAAAAACAGAGATTAGGAGTATTTCTAAGCCACCTATGCGGTGTGAAAGGTTAGAGATTTTTACACCAGAGCTAATAGAGTTTTCTAAGCCACCTATGCGGTGTGAAAGTTGTGACTAATACATACCTACCCTTTTTAAAATTTCTAAGCCGTCCTGTACTGTGAGTAAGTCATTACAAAGACCAAATAACTTAATTGATTTTTCCTTAGCTACCTATATGGCAGTTGAGAATTTTCATTCTTTGAGTGCTAATTAAAATATATAAAAGCTAAAACAACTACTATAAATGTAATAAATATGGCCCTATAACTCATTGAAATAACGCCCTTAATTATTTTTATATTTATAAATAACATGTGTTTTACTAAGTGCTTGACAATTGTGGATTTTAAACGCATCGAGTAGATCGAGGTTGTAATCAAAATACTCTAGTAAAGGTTGTGATACAATCTTGGTTATTGGCGACTCGGTAGTTTCAATCCGTGAAATTGGCACACCCAATGTACCCTCCTTATCGAATGCTTTCTGTAATTCAGTCATACTCATATCATGTTCCTTACGATATTTCCTAATCCACTCACCCACTGGATTAGCTGTTGTAGCTTGATTTCTATAACCCATAAAAATATTCTCCCAATAGTTTTCTAAAGTGATTCCACTCTCCATATTGCTAAGTTTCATTATGTGTTTTGAAGTCAGTCTTTAGTTTTCAAAGCTACTTATGTGGCAGTGAAATTTCTTAATCTCGATAATAGATTAACTATTAACTTCTAGGTCACTTTTGCGGTAATTAAGGTGTGTCTGGTGGGATGATAACATCCCGCCAGTTTCTAAGCCACCTGTGCGGTGGGCAAGATAAGCCAGACAATTATCACGGTGGTAAAGATTTTCTAAGCCACCTGTGCGGTGGTATATCTTTTAAAACTCATTACGTAAGCATAACTCTCAGAAAATCCCCTTTAAGGGATTTTCTCTTGCGCAGCTAAAATTGCAGTGCAATTTTTTAACGCTGCTCATAAACCACCTTTGCGGTGTGAAAGGTAGTCGCAATATCACGCTTAAAAGCGGCAACTTTCTAAGCCACCTATGCGGTGGGCAAGTGCTTATTCAGCGGATACAGCAAGCGTCACTATTTCTAAGCCACCTATGCGGTGTGAAAGAAAAACCCCAGTTTTATGGCGTTGTTTTTCGGCTTTCTAAGCCACCTATGCGGTGTGAAAGGCATCTGTTAAATTTGCGTACGCTGTGTTATTTTTCTAAGCCACCTATGCGGTGTGAAAGCTGTCAACAAAAACTTCTCCACATTCTTTGCATTTCTAAGCCACCTATGCGGTGTGAAAGCAAACGGAAGGAGGGTTTGATAAGTTGGACATTTTCTAAGCCACCTATGCGGTGTGAAAGATTGTTCAGGCAACTATAGTGTCTACCTGCATTTTCTAAGCCACCTATGCGGTGTGAAAGGACGACACAGTAAAGGAACAACGCAACGACTTTTTCTAAGCCACCTATGCGGTGTGAAAGAGCAAATGCAATTACTAAAAGCAGGTATGAAATTTCTAAGCCACCTATGCGGTGTGAAAGGAAATGGTTAACACGCTAAAAAATGGCGTTAATTTCTAAGCCACCTATGCGGTGTGAAAGTTCGATAGATTTGCACTTGTTAAATCGATGTTTTTCTAAGCCACCTATGCGGTGTGAAAGGATTACCCTGACTACAAATACACCAACCTTTATTTCTAAGCCACCTATGCGGTGTGAAAGCGCTTCGGGTTCTGGTCGCTAATCGCCGCAATTTTCTAAGCCACCTATGCGGTGTGAAAGACAGTGCCAATGAGTTTCAAGGTGCAACCATTTTTCTAAGCCACCTATGCGGTGTGAAAGCAGTGAAACGTTTGAAGTCAATTGGTGCGGTTGTTTCTAAGCCACCTATGCGGTGTGAAAGAACTTGATATGACCGCTGCTGATACTCAACTCTTTCTAAGCCACCTATGCGGTGTGAAAGAGTTATTGAGTGGTTATTACGTGAAATAGATATTTCTAAGCCACCTATGCGGTGTGAAAGCAGGTGCAAATCTATCGAACGCAGATTTAACATTTCTAAGCCACCTATGCGGTGTGAAAGTAGTAGCTCTACTTCTTACGCAAATTCTGGCTTTTCTAAGCCACCTATGCGGTGTGAAAGAATCGACATCAAAATCAGCCGCTGATTTATCATTTCTAAGCCACCTATGCGGTGTGAAAGTAGTTTGCGACGTTCCCTTTTCCAGCTCGGATTTTCTAAGCCACCTATGCGGTGTGAAAGCGGGTGCAGGTTCTGATACTGGAACGGGTGCATTTCTAAGCCACCTATGCGGTGTGAAAGTTTCTGTAACACCGAATATATCTCGTGCTCTCTTTCTAAGCCACCTATGCGGTGTGAAAGTTGCACCTGTTGCCATGGCTGCTGCCGTTGCATTTCTAAGCCACCTATGCGGTGTGAAAGACAAGATTGAAACTAAAGGGCTAGACGGTCTAATTTCTAAGCCACCTATGCGGTGTGAAAGTGGTGTTACTTGTGCATTTATTGCTACCAAAATTTCTAAGCCACCTATGCGGTGTGAAAGATAAAGTCATTGTTTACAGCTATCACTAATTTTTTCTAAGCCACCTATGCGGTGTGAAAGTTATCTAGAGCTATCAAACCCGTCTTGATGGTTTTCTAAGCCACCTATGCGGTGTGAAAGGTTCTCAGGCGCTTTTTTAGCAACTGACTTTTTTTCTAAGCCACCTATGCGGTGTGAAAGACTTATACTGCCGATTAATAGCGATATCTGGCTTTCTAAGCCACCTATGCGGTGTGAAAGTGTGCCACGTGAGTTTAAAGGCTGGTTATAAATTTCTAAGCCACCTATGCGGTGTGAAAGAAAAAGCGTGGCGATGGTGGCAATCCGCATCTTTTCTAAGCCACCTATGCGGTGTGAAAGTCCAACATTATTAGAATGTCAAACGTTTTTAGTTTCTAAGCCACCTATGCGGTGTGAAAGGGAGTCTTAAGACGGCAACTCTCACCGTCACTTTTCTAAGCCACCTATGCGGTGTGAAAGCCAAACACCGGTGTAGTTAGGCATAAATTTGATTTCTAAGCCACCTATGCGGTGTGAAAGGTCCAGCAATTCTGCGACAAACGTAGTTGCTATTTCTAAGCCACCTATGCGGTGTGAAAGTGGGTATTTGGGTTTGATACGGCTCACGGTATTTTCTAAGCCACCTATGCGGTGTGAAAGCTTAAAACCTAACGGCACACTGATTTTTAAGTTTTCTAAGCCACCTATGCGGTGTGAAAGTAAACTTTATAGCCATATTGGAGTAACTAGATTTTCTAAGCCACCTATGCGGTGTGAAAGAGGAATTATACCTCAAAAAAAGTAGTTATACCAAAGCTTAGAGGGCAAAAACCCTATTTTTACCCTCTATTTTTACTCCTGCTATAACTGTTTGATTTAATTACAAGTTTTTAAATAGTTCAAAAAAAGGGTTTTTACGCCCAATTTTTGGGTAATTCGTCATTACCAATTTATTGCTAACTATTCCAGTGTGGTACGGTCACTTTACCCTCCATCCCGTTCATGCCATACGCATTAAAACTACCTATTATTTCTTCCTCACTAGGTTGCTGAAAGATTTTCAACGGATAGTGTGTTTTATTGCTTTCACTATACATCCTAATGAAGGGTAGCTTTAATTCAGGTTTGCGTTTGGCAACAGTCTCCATCGCTTGCTCCAAGCTAATCCCTAACTTTTCAGCCAGTGACTTTGCTTGCACCTCAACCGGTTTGAAGCGGTAGCGATGCACACAGATATATTTCATATCTTTGTCTTTAGGAATTTCTTTAATGCTTTTGATATGTACATAGTCCGTCAGTCGCTCTAACCATTTGTTAAGGTCAAGTTTTTCTAACACATCCTGACTGGGTGCAAACACCCGCAGTTTGCTTCCCAGTTTAGACGATTTACCATTTTTACTATCAAAGTAATAATCAGGAAAGCTTATACCAATGCTATCAATGCCATGCGTATTTTTGACATCTGCTAAGGCAATGTGCAATTGGGTAAATAGCTTGCTCCAAACAAAGTAGCTGGTTATTTCGGGGTCGGGTAGGATAGTCAGTTCTTGATAATGGGTAAGGTTTGTCATTCCTTACTCCTTACCACTAGCGCCAAACACGCCACCACGAATTAAAATGCCGATAACATAATGTTGTTGTTCTACGTCTGGGGCTTCACCCTTTAAGACCCAACTATCAAATAGGCTATAGAAGTCCATTTTTGCTTTAGGTTGACGGAAAGCTGTACCCAACGTAGTAACAGCACCATACGGTTCGATAGCAATAGGGAACTCGTTATCCGAGTAAGCGGGATACCAAGTGTCAATGGTGCGAATGGCGTTACCAATCTTTTGTGAGTGCATTCCTGCTTTACCATTGACTTGATACAACTCTTTTGATTTAGTTTTACCTGTATCTAATACAAGTTCCTGAGAAGGGTATACTTCTTGACCATAGCCCATTTTTGCAAAAGCTTTAATATATAAAATAATAAATGTATCGCCATTTAGACCTTGCTCAATAAGTTCTGCTAGTTTATTAATATCATCGTTTTGATTATCGAAGTTTTTTAGCGATAGTGATTTAGCATCAAATTCAAAGCTATGTTCGGTGTCGTCAACCTGACAGCTTACCTTAACGGTAATGCTTTCAGCACCTACACGGTTACGCCATAACCAACGAGCGTTTGCGATATTAGTAGCATAACGGCGAGCCAATTCACTGACACCTTGCGTATCAAGATAACTTTTGACGGTAGATTGTAATGCTTGTTGATAGTCTTGGTCGTTACACACAGAAGGCTTGCCCGTAAATGGCAATACTTTACAGCTCCAAGTGACGACTAATGTGTCGCAGTCTTCATTTAAGGCTGCAGAGTCTACCTTTTGTAAATTGGCTTTTTCTATTTCTGCATCTAACTTAGTAGGATCATTAGCAATCGCGTTTTTTAGACGGTTGCTAATAGTGCCTCGTACCGATTTTTCTCTTATGACGACAGGTTGTGGCTTACTGTCTTTTTGACTGTTAGTTTGCGAAAAGAAAGCATCTGAGGTGTCAAGGTTGCGCTCAAAGGCCAATACGCTTGCAGTTGTTAATTTACTCATGATAGTTCTCCGTTTATGATGATTTAAAGTTAAAGGGTTTATTTGGTTCTGTGATTATTTATTGGATGATTAAAAGTACAGGGTGAAAGTTAAATGTCAGCGTCTTGAGTAACTAAGTACAAATTTTGATCGGCATCATAATGATAACGCCAAAACGCATTAGCAATATCATACTCGCTAGATGCACCGCCCAACCGCTGTGGATATACCCATTTCCCGAGGCTATAAATAGCTTCAACATATTGGCTAGGATATTCAGGATTACGCACATTTTGCATAACGCCAGCTTCATAAACCTCTGAAATCCCTTGATAGCCAATTGGCATAGGCACTAACCAGCCTCTATTAGTTTTACGAGAAGTGGTTTGCCACTTGGTCTCACCATTTTTTTTAATTTCAGGTATATGATGCAGTGTACAAATATCAATAAGCGCATCAAGTGGCGTTGTATCAGGGTTGTCGCTTTGAACCTCGTCGATAACGTCGGCGAATTCCTTTTGAGCATCCATCAGTACAAAGGCAGGTAATAGATGCGGAACGAGGGTATCAATATCCTCATAGTCAATAAATTGAACTGGGTTAAAACGGTCAATACCATGCACACTACCGCCAGCCATACGCTGTTGCTGAATCCATTGCTTGCTTTGCTTGGTTAATAATTGAGTGGTCATTTCAGACAGTCGGCTGTCAGCTAGCACTTCAACCACAAAGCTCATGACCAGTCGGCATTTACCCTCTTCAATAATCGATGCCGTTTTGCCGTCCTTTTTAATAGGATTGCGAGTTTGGTTAAAAGTGTAGTTGCTATAGGGTTTGTCACGGTAGGTATGCGGTGTGCATTCATAACAAGCGAGTAGTACACCGCCTAAAGACACCTCAGTTAACCCTTCAAAGCTTGCCATTTTACGAGACATGGCATGAAAGCTTCCCAAAAATCCTGTAATGGCTGGAAAGCCATAGGTAATTGGACTAGATATGGCATTAGCGCCTTCAATGACCACCTTTTTAAACAATAAGTAGCCAATAGGCGATTTATTTTGGTGGCTATTGTATATGCCCGTTGTAAGGCGAGAGGGCTGAGTTGGCATATCAAATGGCGGTAAACTCATAAAAATACTCCTTTTCCTGCTCGCTCGTAGGCACTTCTCATAGCTTCAATCTCACGCTCCCACTCATTATGTTCGGGATCGGCAAAGTCTGTGCGTATATCATCAAATTTGGCTTGCAATAAAGCGTTAATCCATCGTGCAAACCTATGGATGATTTCTTTCTGCCATTCATTATCAGGGTCTTCACGTTTTGCCTTCCATTCTTCTTGCTCAGGCAAATCTGCACGTTTAGGATCAAGCCAAAACGCTTCAACATCATCAAGGGCATAATCAATAGTCCAGCCCGCTACTAGTTCGTTACGCATATAACCGGCATATTCAAACAAGCGATTTAAAATTTCATCCATCGCTTTTTTACGAGCATCTCGAACGGTATAAGGATTAGTTTTGCTTTCTACCACCTTATACACATCTTGCAAAATAGGGCCAACCTTATTAGCAAGGGATATGGAGAATATACTTTTGGCAAACTTAGAAGGTTTAAATGTGTGGTCAGTGAAACTTATTTGAGGAGGTAGCGAAGGTAATAGATAGTTACGTCCGCCTTGTTTGCTCATTAATAAGCTAACATTTTGCGGTTTTGTACCTCCCAATTGAACGGTCGCTAAATTATTTAAACTGACATACGGCATTTGCTCGGCAGTTTTTTTGAAGCGGTTGTCTCTTGCTAATTTGTTTTCATCTGAAAATTTTAGATGATTAATACGTTGATATACCTCATAAGTAAGCACAGAGGGGTAGAGCGGAATGATATTGATATAATCGATGTCGTCAATGCTATCAGAACTATAAGCATTTAATGCCCATAAGGTTTGTTTGTTGCGCTCATGAGTAGCAGGTTCAGTAATGACATTTTGAAGCGCATTCTTGAATGCTAAGTGGTAGCTTTTAGCTGTATCCTCATCGTCATCTAGCGACCTAATAAAGTCATTATTGTCAGTCAAAATTAAGTCTCGAATTTTAGTATCGTTATCAACGTCAAAATCAAAGAAAGTGGCTAGGGGCAGGGCGGCTGCATTGCCGTTAGCATCAATATAGCTACTATTTATTGAATGCGTGCCGACAAGCGTCTTAGATAAGTAGGTAGAATGCGTAAAGCTAACATTATCACCTTTAGCATCAGGATGAATGCCTTTAGAAATATGAGTGCCAAAATTAAGCTGTTTAGCCATTCGCTCTGATGCATCTGTTAGCCAAGACGCTTTACTATATTTTTCTTTCGCAACCGATAACGCTTCTTTAAGTTGGCTGATTTTTTTGATGTCATTGTCTTCAATGGCTTTAGCTAATTGTTTTTGCTCTTTTTCGGTTTTTTTTTCGTATAAACTGTTTAAAAATGCTTGAACGGCATTTTCTGCCAGTTCTGGGGGTATATTTTCCATAATTAATTCCATCAAAATTATAAGATAATATAAATAGATAAGTTATATAATATTTAGTAACTTATCTATTAAATCATATAGGTTGATAATATTCAACCATGTTTTAAATATTATTAATTTAATAAAAGTTCGATAAGCTACAATGTGAAAAATAACTATCGCTTAGATAGCTTAGAAAATGTTTTAAATCCTATTGATTTAAATTTTCCCACCGCATAGGTGGCTTAATAAGTAGTGAGATTAAAGTAGCTCAAACTCAGTTTTATAGGCTATTTTAGGTAAAATTCTGGATACGTTTAACATGGAAGATGAGTTAGAAAAATTTAAAGTACTTTATGACATAACTTTTCATGAATATAAAACTGAAATAAATCGTTCAAAAGCAATTGAAGATAAAGTTACGAAGTTATTTACTGTTTTAAATATCGTTATTACTTTAATCTTAGCCTTACTAACTCGTCCTATCTTTTGGAATTATTTTTCAATAGCAAACCTATTTCTTCAATTGATTTCTATTTTTGCTTTAATGTTTTTATTTTATTTTTTAATTACTGCCTGGTTTAGACTGTTTATTCATCTTAAAAGTCGTAAAGTTTCGAAGTTAGAACTTGAACCAGATAATACGTTTGAAGATATAACCTATGATGATAGTAAAAATGTAAATTATCTATATTTTACGGCATATAAAACGTATCAAGAAGCGATTTGGGAGAATGCTAAAGAGTCAAATAGCAGTTACTCATCTTTAGAGGATGCTTGGGGCTCAATCAAATATGGATTTATATACTTCTGTATTTTTTTATTCTTCTTATTCTTAGTTTTCTTACATGGAGTATTATTATGAATACTAATAAATCAACTAATCCTAGATATGATGCTGTAATAAGTAATCAAAAATCTTCTGAATTAAAACCGAAGCAGTTGGTTTTAGTCTCAAAAAAGCCTCCTCGTGATACTAAACCTGCTGCTTTAAGAGTAGTTATGGAAAGTTATGACCCACGCTTAAATGATAGGTTAAACCAATATATACAAAAGAACAGTTAATGTTCTTTTATTTAATTTTTAAGATAGAGCACGGTTAACACCGTGCTTTTTAATTTAATGTCTGTTCGTTTAATAAACCCTACAACCGCATAAATCCAAAAAAGGGATGAAACGCCCATCCTCGGTTATTATTCAGCGTATTTCTATCCAGTGATACAGACGAATAAGTAATCGCTAGCGAGCGCAGGCTTTTATCAGGCTGTTTGTCATGTAACTGTTCTAACTCTTTCTCAAGACTTGTCATTAGCCAAGGTTTTATAGAGGGGTGCGTAAACTCAAAGTCACTAAACTGTACCTCTTTATTATGTGGACTGGCATACTTTAATCCTTTATCAAATACATCTTCACTCAGGTACGCATCTAATCCCTCACTCGGAATACTTGTCTCTTCATTGTCATTGACCATTCTTGGAATCAGTAACCAATCGTCTTGCGGTGTACCCGCTCTAAATGGCGTGATTTGTTGTAAGTGGGTGTGCACACGATGCGAATTGGCTTCACCATCCCAGTAGGCATTGACGTAGTTAAGCTCAGGACTATTTAACAACGACCGCATCACTTGATGTTCAAGCTCACTTAACGTTTCAACCTCTTTATTACTTAAATTAGCTTTGTCAGCTATTTTGGTCCTGTCATGAGATACGACGATACGAGGTCGAGCATCAACATGAGCGAGTTGCTCAGCCGTGATTAAATCTTCTAAGTTATAACCTTTAGGGCGAATATCAGTCGTCTCAAAACCTGGACGTGTGAATACCAATGATTTATCGTTGTAGCGTTTGAAATAGCGTAAGTTATATTGCATTAACAAAATATTGGGCGTGGTAGCGACTTTGTCAGGACGATGTCGCCATACTCGCCCTGCCAATTGGATAATAGAACGCATGGAAGAAGGCTCAACAATTGCCCAATCGTAATCATGATCTCGCCCTACCTCTGCAACGGGCGTAGCAAGTACCATAAAAATATGGTTTATTGCAGGGTTTTGTGTAATAGCTTGTCTAATTTCAGGATGATCAAAAATAGTAACCGATTCATCAGTACGGTCTAGGATACGGTCAAGCTTATTCTCTAAGCTATTACGCAGTAATAATAGTTGCTTGGCGTGATAACAGGTTACATGGATGACAGTATCGTCAAGAACTTGAACACCGTTTGATTGCGATTTATTTGCTAAAAGTAGCTGTTTAGCGACAGAAGTAATGTTATTTACATTAGCAATTCGAACCAATCCAATGCTAACTTTCTGGCTGGATTTATGATTTTGGATATCTGGGTTTATATTATGATGCTCTGAATGAAGTTTAATGGCACCATCTACTAAGGATTGAGCCAATTCGCAGAAAAACTTATCTTCTTTATCTCTGCTGTAAGTTAAGTGTAAAGGCAAAATCTCAGCTTTACGCCGTACAGGTTGGCTCGCTAAGTAAGTGGCTCGTTTTTCACTAAAGGCACTATGAACCTTATAAAAACTTGTGATATCTGCACATTGCTGTGAAGTAATTGATTTTTCATTTTCATCAAACCAAGCGCAGACGACTTGAGGGGTCGGTTTATTTTGACTGTGATTAAATAACTGTCGTCCTGTTAAGTAGGCTTCAAATAAGCCTGTTACCATGTCTGGTGTCAAAGTGGCAGAAGATAATAAGACTCTTGTGCCCATCAGCCCTGCTAAGTGCATCAAACGGCTTAGTGCTGGCAGGTCAGCTTGATCAAAGTCGTCTGGCTCATCTAGTATTAAGTCACTACTTAACAGTCTAAGTAGGGGCGCGATATGTTTACCGCCCCGTTTACACTCACTGGCCTGAATAATATGGTCAACGGTACAAGTGACGATGGGTGCAAACAGCAAATCACGGGCTTTGGGACTGGCAATGACAGTACCAAGGTTTAAGTCATTATAATCTTGATAATCGATGTCGCTGTCGACTATTTCATCTATCAACTCCTCACTAGACTCACTACCAAAGGTTTGAGAGTCATAACGAGTGTCAAGTTCAGCGTTTATAGCAGTGGCTTGTTTTGTTTCGCTATCATAATTCATCTCAAACAGTTTTTTATGTGCTGAGCCACCCACTAAAATGGCAAGGTTGTCCCCCTTAAGCTTTAAGTTTTTACGAAAGCTTAATCCTGTTTGTAGAGTCAGCACCCGTAATCCTAGCGCAATAGTAAAGCGAGCCCCCTTTTTCTGGTCAGCGAGGGCATACATAATTCGAGCATTACCGATAGTTTTACCTGCGCCAGTTGATGCCATATTTACCCCAAAAAATCCATGCTCTTTGGTGGTGTCGGCAAGCTCATACGCCATCTTAAAGGCGGTATTTTGCCATTTAAAACGCTTGTGACCTGTAGGTTTGGCGAGCGGATCGTGATTCTTTAAACGGGGCATCTCGCTAGCAATAATGGGCATAATGCGGGCAAAATGAGCGGTAAATGAGCCAACGCCTAACAAGTGCTCTTCTAATGATTGCTTGACGGTAGGAGTGTTAGAAGTGCGGTCAGTATTGGCGGCAAGATGTTTAAACGTGCTATTAATGCTAAGACAGCGTTTGTCATCTGTTTTTAGACTAGAGTAGTTATGATCGCCTACCATTAAACATAGACGTGATAAATGTAATAAAATAGGATTGCTAATAGGTTGGTTGTTTTGATACCGATACTCAGCTAATGCCATTAAAGTGGTGTCGTTAAGTGCTTTTTTAGACCAGCGTTTGATTGTCTTTTGCCAAACAGGGCTGTGGATGACTAAGTTGTCGAATTGCCAAAAGTCCTCTAACTGCTTTCGGGTCATGCCTCCTTCTTTTGGATCTTCAAAAGACTTAGGGTTTTTTACCCAATAATTTATAGGTTTTAGTTGGGTATAAAATTTATTGAGATCGGTTTCAATATCTACTTTACGTTTCGCGCCTTTAAATCGTTCAATATTTTTTGGAGAATAATAAACGCTATCAAGTGGAGGTAGTCGATGATGGGTAACGATCAGCCAAGCTACCCATTGTGCTAATGGTGGCATCTTGCAGACTATAGAGGAATCGGGGTTTATAGATAGTAATTGCTTTTCGATATCATGATTATTAAACCATTCTGGTAAATTCATCAAGCGATTTAGCCAGTCGCTATCCGTTTCGCAATCTTGCACCATTAACTCGAATAATTTTAGCGATATCCATTCATGACGATAGGGGTCGCCAGATTTACTACCTTTTAATAATTTATTTTGAAAACCAATGGTAGATTTGCCAATGTCATGCAATAGTGCGGCAATGGTGGCAATTATTTGAATACTGCTGGCATACGTCCAATCGTTTTCCCATTCACTATGTAGGATATTACGTTTGGTACTATTTACTGCCACAATCCCCACCTCATTAAATTTCCGCCGATTACCTACGATCCAAACCAACTCTGTTTTTTTACGAGTACGTATCCGATGACAACTTACTGCCGTTGACTTGGTTGCAGACGCTCTAAGCAGTTGCTTGACCGTCGCCAAGCCATCTTCGGTAATCGCCGTTTGCCAGACATTATCGCCTATGCGATTGGCAAAGGCATCCAATATGCGACGAGTACGCTTTAAAGCTTTTTTCTCACATTGAGAGACGAAAGTAACGAGCATTGCGTTGTCCTTGGCTTAAAATTGTAATATACGTGATATCTACGTATGAGCGATTAAAGGAGGAGCGGTTTAGCCCCGATTGTAGCGGATATCCTTGGTGCAACACTGTGGTGCGTGCGCTTGGCAAGTGGCGATATCGTGGTAGCAGGAACGACACGTGCCATTAGCGCACGCCACAGTGTCAGCCAAGATAGTAGTGAAAGCGGGATTGGCTAATCATTCTAAGTTTGTTTTTTAGAGTTAATATTTAACAACTAGTCCCAATCCGTCTTTAAAGCCAACGCCTTAACCACCTCAAACATTTCATCAAGTGCTCCATATTGGGTAAAATAGTTGAGGCATTCTTGGCGAAATTCTTGTTCGCTTAAATTCTCGCTGGCACAGATAAACGCCAGCGGTAACACCAGTGCATCTTTGACAATATCGGCAATATCAAACACCAATGCGCCACGACGAGTCTTGCCATGCATCACCGCAAAGCCATGTGGAATGCCGAGCACCCAAGCGGTGGTAGCGCCCAAGCCGTAAGCCAAATAGTTGCCGTGATTTAGAAATCCATTGGCTTTATCAATACCCTCATGATCGCGTGTGAAACCACTATATTCTGTATTTTGTGCCGCCAATTTATACAGCGCTTTAGTCAAGCGAGCCTCTAATTGCAGTAGATGCATAGCACTATCTTGCAACATAATTTGCCGTTTATGCTCATCCAGCAAGCTTGCGATATGTTCATTGCTACTGTCGAAGCCATGCTGTTTGAAGTCCTTGTCACGTCGCCATACTGAGCGTAAAAACTCTATACGAGCGACTTGCATGATTTGAGCCGCTTGCAAGCGTTTGTCATCATCCCACCACCATTGCATCCAGCCTTGAATATATTCGGTAGGTCGATACTCGCTTTGAGGGGTCATCCATTCTATAAACACTTCACGATCATTACCCATAAACAAAGGCGTGCCACCTCCACCGCAAAAGCCTACCAACACGCCCGCTTGGGATAGCAGACGCATGGCGGCATTAGTAATGGAGGTGCCTGTACCGAGTAGGAGAGAGGTGGTATTGGCAATAGGGATATTAAAGTAAAGGTTGGCTTTGTCTTCTTCAGTAAGGTATAGCACACGTCCGTCTTTTTGCATCACACGGCAATGTGACAGGTAATAGATATTGGCACGTTTTGAGTGCAATATGGTCTTGAGGTCGGAGGATGCAAAGCTGTTATCAGTGTAAGCGTTGGTTTGTTTCATGTCATTCCTTACGATTAAAACCATATTGAATCTATGGTTTTAATCATAAGGAATGGGTAATGGATTAGCAATAGAGTAGCAAAGATAAGCGACAGAATATGTCGTAACAATTACTTGATAATATCTACTTGATAATATCGTTAACCATTATTGTAATAAATCAGGTTTGGTAACTTAAGTTAGGTCGTTGTGTAGTGTAGATCATACCTTAAGCTCTATATGATAAGCTTAGCGAGAAGGAGGGTTAAGTTGGTTAGGGGTGTTAAAGTTGAACACATGATAGGCAATCATACCAATCGCCACGCCCCAAAATACTGAGCTGATGCCTAGAAACTGCATACCAGATGCCGTTGCTAAAAAAGTAATTAACGCTGAGTCTCTTTGAGCCCCATTCGCCATTGAAATAGACATATTACTGCCTATGGCACCTAATAAAGCCAGCCCAGCTAATGCTGCCACTAGTTCTTCAGGCAGTAGGCTAAATAAGGCGACAATGCTGCCTGCAAATAAACCGCCTAAAATATAAAAAAGCCCATTAGAAATACCCGCTATATAACGTTTTTCTTTTAATTCATGTGCATCTTTATTGGTACATAAAGAGGCTGTTATAGCCGCGAGTACAATAGTAATCCCGCCAACAAAGGCGACAGCCAGAGACGCCAAGCTGGTCACAGAGATAATGGGTTTGGCAGGGGTTTGATAGCCGCTAAGATGTAGAATCGACATACCTGGAAGAAATTGCCCTGTTAAGCTGACGATAACCAGCGGAATGGCAAGATTAAAAACCGCATCCCAAGTCCAATGCGGAGCAATTAACGTGGGTACTGTCAAGGCGATATCGACATCTACTTGATTGACTGTGCCTAATACAAAGCTTAAAAGAATACCGCATAGCAATACCCAAAGCATGGTATATCGAGGCGAGAAACGTTTTGCAAATAGATAACACAGCAGCATACTAAAAACGATAAACGGCATACTATCAGTAGCAGTGAATAACCCTATGCCAAATTGAAATAAGATGCCTGCCATCATGCCCGCAGCAATCCCTTTGGGGATGAGTTGTAACAGCTTATCAAATGATCCAGTGATACCAACTAAAAAAATAATGATAGCAGCAAGGATGTACGCCGCAACGGCCTCGTTTAAACTCATGTTGGGAAACAAGGTAACCAATAATGCTGTACCGGGTGCAGACCAAGCAGTAATGATTGGGCTCTTATATTTTATTGAAAGAAAGATGCCAGAAACTGCCGCACCAATGGAGACCCCCCATATCCAAGAGGCCATCATTGCGTTTGATACCCCCGCTTGTTGCGCCGCTTGGAAAAAGATGATCAGTGGGCCTGAAAAAGAGATTAACACGGCTAAGAAACCAGCCACAGTTGCCGATACTGACCAATCCTTTTTTAGATTTAGGAGAAAACCTGCCATTTTGTTTTTATATGACATTATCTTCCTAAAACCATGGGTACAAGTGTTTGCACCATCACAAAAATAATGACTAAAGAAATTATGTTAAGCCATACACCTGCACGGACCATCTGCTTAATCGACACTTCACCTGAACCAAAAGCAACAGCATTTGATGGGGTTGCCACTGGCAGCATATAAGCGGAACATACTGATAAAGTCATTACGGCAGTCATAATCAATGGGTCAATTCCGACACCTACTGCAACGGCCCCCATAATCGGAAAAAAAGCGGCTGCTGTCGCTGTATTACTGGTTAACTCTGTTAAACCAAGCCCAACAATTGCCGCAACCATCGTAATAATAATAGGATGCAGATCACTTAGTGTCCCAACCTGAGTACCAATCCAGTCTGACAAACCGGTCATTGTAAAGGCTGCTGACAAGCTTAATCCACCTCCGAATAAAAGTAATAGACCCCAAGGTATATCTCTTGCAGCATCCCACGTCAGTAAAGCTATAGGTTTACCTTCATTATCTTTCTCTCCAGATGAAACAATAAAACAAGCAATACCTGCTGCCATTGCAACTTGAGAAGAGGAAATACCTGCTAGAAAGGGCAACAGATCATTCACAAAAGCAAGTTTTGAAATTAAAGGAACAAAAACCCAGAAAAATATAGCTGTTAAAAATATAATCCCAACCCTAGTTTCTGCTTTATTCATTGGTCCAAGAGTTAATATCTCTCTTCGGATTAAATTAGCCCCTCCCGGAAGCTCTTTTAAATCAGAGCGATATATGACTTTAGTTAATAAAAGCCATGCAATTAATAGCATAATTATGGCAAATGGAACACCTACCATCATCCACTCAGAAAAGCCAATAGTGTAATTTTGCTGTTCCTGTAGATAAGCGGCCATTAATGCTGTAGGTGGTTGACCAATCAGAGTAGCTGTAGAGCCAATAGTGACACCATAAGCAATACCCAGCATCAATGAGGCAGAAAACTTGTAATCATGATGAGCTTTATCTTGATTGTACTCTAGGTTTCTTACAAGCTTTAAAATTGATACACCAATTGGAACCATTATGACTGCTGTTGCCGTATTGGATATCCAAGCTGAAATAAAAGCTGACGATATCATCATCCCAAGAACAATTTGATCTGGTCTTGTTCCTACCATTTTGATAGTTAGAAGAGCAATTCGGCGATGTAAGTGGCTACGCTCTGTTGCAAGACCTAGAATAACACCACCCAAAACTAAGAAGATAACAGAATTCGCATAGGGTGCCGCCATTTCTGAAAAAGTACCGATGCCAAATAATGGGAAAAGAACAAGGGGTAACATTGATGTCACTGGGATAGGTATCGCTTCTGTCATCCACCAGATGGCCATTAATAAAGCGCACCCTGCTGCAGCTCTTCCAGAAAAAGATAAAGAATCCGGTAAAAGTAACATGAGAGCTAAGCCACTTATTAAGCCAATTAAGGCTTTAACATAATTTATTGTTTCAGTGTCTCTTTCTATTACATCACTTATATCGCTCATTCAGTCATCCTTAATTGCTATTATCTATTCCCTTAGTTGTCATAATTTTTTGTTGATATATTCTTTAGCTCATATCTTTGATTTTAATAAATATCTATAAAAGACAGTAGCGACATGTAGAGCTTATTATTCACTTGCAGAAGCTTTTAGTGTTTAAGTCTTTTAGTGCTTAAGTCATGATTAGCGGGTTATAAAACTCCTAATCAATGCGGTAAATTCTGCTTGAGCTTCGATATTAGCGATATGGGAAGCGGGCACGGTTGCCAACACTGCATTATCTCCAATATGATCTGCCAACCATGCTGCATCTTCAACTGTGGTCACTGGATCAAACTCGCCCCCAACGACTAAAGTTGGCACTGTGATCTGATTGACCTTATCACGCACATCAGCGTCGGCAAGTGCCTCGCAGCAATTGGCGTATCCATTTGCACTGCCTGCTTTCATCTGATTAACTAAGTTTTGCACGCTGTCAGGATGGCGATTGATAAAGTTTTCGCTAAACCAGCGTGACGGTGCTGACTCAGCCAAAGCATTTAACCCTTGCTCACGTACTTGATTAGCACGCATGTCCCAAGCGTCTTTTTGACCGATTTTAGCGGCTGTATTACTAACGATAATGTTATTAAATCGCTGACCGGCATAGATGCCGAGCCATTGACCCGTTAACCCGCCCATTGAGATGCCACAAAAGCTCGCTTTATCGATATTTAGATACTCTAAAATGGTAATCACATCTTTACCTAAGTCCGCAAGAGCCCAGCGTTGGTTGCTTTTATCGCCAGATGCACCATGCCCGCGAGTGTCGTAAGTTATGATATAAAAGTCTGATTGAAGGGCTTCGATTTGAGGTTGCCACATCTTAATATTGGTACCCAATGAGTTCGAGAAGATTAAAGCAGGATGAGACTTATCGCCATGCGTTTCAACGTTTAGAATGATGTCGTCATGGCTGGTAACTTTGTGAGTGGTCATTTTGTGAGCGGTCATTTTGTCAGTGGTCATAATCATACCTTTAATGTTTAAATCGATATAAAAGGTGCTATTAACGCTAAAAACTAATAAATGGAAGCTGATAAATAGAAGCTAATAAATAAAAACACAGCCGGTTAGGGCAGTAGGCGGTGTCGGTATTATACGCGCTCAATAATCATGGCGATGCCCTGACCGACACCAATACACATGGTGCATAACGCATAGCGTCCATTAGTACGAATAAGCTCATACATGGCCGTCGTGACAAGCCTTGCACCTGATGCGCCTAGCGGATGGCCTAATGCGATGGCACCGCCATTCGGGTTAACACGTGGGTCATCATCAGCCAATCCTAAGTCTCTCATCACGGCAAGGCCCTGCGATGCAAAGGCTTCATTGAGCTCTATGACGTCCATTTGATCAAGCGTCAAACCTGCCATCTGCAATACCTTTTTGCTGGCAGGGGCAGGCGCGAAACCCATGATTCGGGGTTCAACCCCTGCGGTTGCCATGGCGATAATTTTTGCTTTTGGAGTTAATCCGTTGGCCTCAGCAGCGGCTTTAGAGGCAATCAGTAAGGCACACGCACCGTCATTGACGCCAGATGCATTACCGGCAGTTATAGTACCGTCTGCCTTAACAAAGGGTTTGAGTTTGGTTAAGGCTTCTAGGGTAGTGTTTGGGCGCGGGTGCTCATCTGTATCGACAACAATGTCATCGCCTTTGCGCTGAGGGATGGTCACGGGTGTAATCTCAGTTTTCAAAACACCGGACTGTAGAGCGGCAGCCGCTTTTTGTTGGCTCAATAAGGCGAATTTATCTTGATCTTCACGGCTGACCTTAAAGTCTTCGGCCACATTCTCCGCCGTTTCAGGCATGCTATCAACTCCATACATCTTCTTCATTTTTGGATTGATAAAACGCCAGCCGATAGTGGTATCTTCAACTTTACTGTCTCGGCTAAATGCTTTGGTCGCTTTGGGCATGACAAAGGGTGAACGTGACATGCTCTCCACACCCCCTGCTATTAGAAGCGCTTGCTCACCTGACTTAATTGCTCGAGCAGCGATACCGATACTATCCATCCCAGAACCACAAAGCCTATTGATTGTATTACCCGTTACTTCAACTGGCAGACCCGCTAACAACGCCGCCATACGAGCAACGTTTCTATTGTCTTCGCCTGCTTGGTTTGCACAGCCATAAACGACATCATCAACACGAGTCCAATCCACAGTAGGATTACGGTCAATCAGTGCTTTAATAGGGATGGCGCCGAGATCATCCGCTCGGATGCTAGACAGACTGCCACCGTAACGACCAAAAGGTGTGCGGATAGCATCACAGATATAGGCTTCAATAGGCTGGGCATCGGCTTGGGTCATAAAACCTCCTTGTTTTTAAGATATTTAAGTTATTTAAGATATTTAAGTGATTTAAGCTATCTATTTGATTTATTTAAGTTGTTGCAGAAATACGAGTTATTTAATTTTTAAGTGATTCATTTAAACTGAGTGGTGCATCCGTCATGCTTTGCAGCTCATCAAAGGTTAGTCCTTCTATCATATCGATTACTTTAAGCCCTTCATCGGTCACTTGAATCGTAGCGTATTCGGTATAGATACGATCAATACAGCCTAAGCCTGTGACTGGGAATGTTAGGTTTTTAACAATTTTTGGGTGCCCTTTTTTGGTTTGATGGGTCATCATGACATAGACTTTTTTAGCGCCGACTGCCAAGTCCATCGCACCGCCAACAGCGGGAATGGCCCCTTCTTTACCTGTACTCCAGTTAGCAATGTCACCATTTTCTGCGACTTGGTAAGCCCCTAATACGCATAAATCGATGTGACCACCTCGCATCATGGCAAAAGAGTCAGCGTGATGAAAAAAGCTGCCGCCACGTAATAGTGTGACGTACTGTTTACCAGCATTGATAAGATCTTCATCTTGTTCTAGCTCGGAGGGGGCAGGGCCCATGCCTAACAAACCATTTTCACTGTGCAAAAAATAGTCTTTATCTTCAGGTAAATAGTTGGCAATCTGGGTCGGTAGACCTATGCCTAAATTCACATACCAGCCCTCGGGTATATCACGAGCGACGGCCTGTGCCATCTCTTCTTGGCTTCGGGGAGTAAAGCTCATTTGGAAACTCCTTATATAAGGTTAAACGCTATATTTGAACGATATGCTGAACAAAGATACCGGGTGTAATAATGTGTTCGGGGTCTAAATCCCCAAGCATGACCGTTTCTTGCACTTGAGCAATAGTGATATCTGCCGCCATGGCCATAATTGGTCCAAAGTTTCGGCCTGTCTTACGATAAACCAAATTACCCCAACGGTCACCTTTATACGCTTTAATCAGTGCGACATCAGCCTTTAACGGATATTCCAGTACATAGTGTTTACCATCAATTTCTCGGGTTTCTTTACCCTCAGCTAGGAGGGTTCCATAACCCGTCGGGGTGTAAATCGCACCTAAACCCGAGCCTGCTGCCTGTATTCGACAGGCTAGATTGCCTTGGGGAACTAATTCAAGTTTAATTTTTCCTGCCAGATATAACTCATCAAAGACAAAGGAGTCATGTTGGCGAGGAAATGAACAAATCATTTTATCTACTTGTCCGGCCTTCAATAAAGCGGCCAGCCCATGTGTACCATTACCGGCATTGTTACTGATTATGGTTAGGTTTTTAGCACCATGCTGAATGAGTGCGTCAATGAGCTCTGCAGGCTGACCAGCATTGCCAAAGCCGCCTATCATAACTGTGTCACCATCTTTTATGTGGCGGATGGCCTCATCGATGTTTAGCTCGGTTTTATTAATCATTATTAAGTCCTTTTGTATAGCACACCCATGTATTGGGTTATGCGCCCATGCCTTTATCCCCACCACCTACGGGAAGTATAGTGCCTGTAATATAACTGGCTTGATCGGATGCTAAAAATAAAATAGCATTCACTTGTTCATCAATTGTGCCATAGCGTTTCATTAAAGTAGAGTCAATAGTTTGATCAACGATTTGTTGATACCAAACTTTTTCATCTTCTGTCAAAGGGTTAGGGTTACGAGGTATTTTTCTTGGTGGCGCTTCTGTCCCCCCTGTTGCTATAGCATTTACCCGAATATTATCCCCAGCGTGCTCTAATGCCAGACTTATAGTCATGGCATTTACCGCACCTTTTGCCGCAGAATACGGAATCCGGTTAATACCTCGGGTGGCAATGGATGAGATATTGACGATAGACCCACTGCCTTGAGCGATCATTTGAGGTAATACCGCTCGGCATCCCCACAGCGTTGGGTATAAAGAGCGATTTATCTCTTTTACAATTTCATCCTCCTGATAATGCTGAAAAGGCTTAGCCCATATTGTTCCACCCACGTTATGGATGGCCACATTAACTTGACCAAAGTGCTCGACGGCTGCGTCAATTACACTTTTTGCCCCATCAAAGGTTTCTAAGTCAGCGGTTACCACAATAACATCTGTACCTTGAGACTTAATGTCATCAGCTACTTCATGAATGAGCTCGCTACGGTCTGCTAAAACCAACTTACCGCCTTCTGTTGCAATAGCACGGGCTACTCCTTCTCCAATTCCTTGAGCTGCGCCTGTAACAATGCAAACCTTATCATTAAAACGCATATTTTCCATGTCGTTACCTACCTTATCGCTACCTACTTTGTCGTTACCTACTTTGTCATTACCTACCTTGATATCCGAGTTACCTTTATCGTGACAGTCTTTAGCCTATTGGCCTGTATCGTAATAGCTTTTATCCCAGTTACTTTTATTGTTTATCTCGGTTACTGTTTATTTCAGTTACTGTTATCTAGCCTTAAGTTGTGCCTGTTACTGTTCGCTGGGCGTGAACTTCTCATAATAAAAGTTGGCAGGTTCGATACCTTGGGTGTCCAGCCACCCACTGACAGCATTTACCATTGGCATAGGACCACATAGATAGATATCCACATTACCTCAGTTGAGCCATTGATCTTCAATATGAGAGGTCACATAACCTTTGTGTTCATGATTACTTAAGTCGCTAGCGACATAAGTGCGATAGTCAAACCAGCTGTGATTGGCTTTTACCTCATCTAAATTTTGAAGCGCCACTAAGTCTTCGTCATTTGTCACACCATAAATGAGATTAATAGGGTAGTGAGCACCGGTTACCTCTAAGCTTTTTAACATAGATAAAAACGGTGCAATGCCAGTACCACCTGCTAAAAATAGGGCGGGACGGGTTATGGGTCGTAAATAAAAGCTACCATAAGGCCCGATAAAGCTCATATCCTGACCAACTTGCGCAGCTTTAGATAAAAACGTGCTCATTTTGCCATTTGGGATGTTTCTAACAACAAACTCAGCCTGATCGCTATTGGGTGCTGAGCTAAAAGAATAGGATCTGGTCTCGTTCGTTCCTGGTAAGGATACATTCACGTATTGTCCCGGCAGAAAGGTCATATCTTCTGGGTTATCTAGTTTGATTGAGAAGTGAATTGTGGTATCAGATAACTTATTAACTGAGCTTAAACTCCCCTTAAAGCTACCTTGATCAACCTTACAAGCTTGTGATGAGGTAGGGACTTTAATGACACAATCAGACTCTGGAATCATTTGGCACGTCAAAACATAGCTTTGATCTGCCTCCTCTGAAGTCAAGGCTTCATCGATATACATATCTGGATGCATATCATATTTACCTGACTCACAGTGACAGCGGCAAGTGCCGCAAGCCCCATCAAGACAATCCACAGGGATATTAAATTTTTGGCGATAGGCAGCTTCTGCTACGGTTTCATCATCTGCACATTTAATGAACCCGGTCACACCATCTTCAAACTGCAAAGCAATACTATATTCCATGAGCTGGTCCTCATTTTTGAACTTGAATGGTATGTCGTCAGTTAAATCCTAAATGTGGTAGACATCAATAATTTGATGGACATAATCGTCTTTAAGCACTACATACTTATCCAAAATCTTAGGACTCTCCCTAGTCATATCAATTTTGTATTTTGAAAACCCCCAATAAGTGTTCGTTTGATTATAACGAAATGACTTATTTAACCAGTTAAATCTGACCGATACGATACCTTGATTGTCGTCAAGCACTTCAATATTAGAAAGAGTATGTAAGGTACGCGTATCTGGGATTGTGGCAGAAGAGCGTTCTGTTTCAATACGGAACACACGATCTTCTAGACCACTGCGATCTGGATAATAAATGAGTGAAATTTCGCGATTGGGGTCACTTATCAACTCGCCATCATCATCCCAACTGGGCATCCAAAATGGACAGCTTTCATCGTAGCAATCTAACCACTCTTCCCAGTTTTTCTCATCCAGTAGACGGGCTTCTCTATATAAAAATTGGCGTATCTTTTCAATCTGTAACACACTGTCAATATTTACAATTCCGTTATTTATGGTGTCCATCGTCGTATAGTCCTTCATAAACTTGCTGTTGTACTTAAGCGAACGTCGCACTATTATGTTTAGCTATGCAGCTATGCAGCTATGCAGCTATGCAGCTATGCAGCTATGCAGCTATGTATCGTATCGGCCGTTTATGTTTCGGCTAAGCGCTAAGAGTTTAATTCACGCTCTTTGAGAAGCGCCTTCTTCATAACCTCTTGCCAATAACCGTGTTGAATGGTATATAACCCTTCATCTTCGGTTTTAACACCACTTAATATTGGTTTAAGATTAATGGTTTCGGCAGCGGCGTCAGCACCCGTTATCCAGTGTTCAGAACCTCTACACATATCATTCCATTCGAGTTTAATGGCGTTATAACCTTCTTGGCATGAGCGAAACTCCTCTAAGTCATCTGGTGTTGCCATACCACTCACATTAAAGAAATCTTCATATTGGCGAATCCTTCTTGCACGTGATTCATCACTTTCGCCTTTAGGGGCAATACACCAGATAGTGACTTCTGTTTTATCGACAGCCAGCGGTCTTAACATACGGATTTGTGAACTAAACTGATCCATTAAGTAGACGTTAGGGTATAAGCATAAGTTTCTTGAACGGCCAATCATCCAATCTGCCATTGCTTCGCCATATTTGGCAATATAGTCATCACGATATACATAATTTGGGCGATCTTGAGGGTTTTCCCACTGGGTCCATAAAAGCAGATGCCCATTTTCAAATGAGTAGAATCCGCCTCCTTGACGCCCCCACTTACCAGCGTTCATCGCTTTGATCTTATCTTCTTTAACGGCTTCTTGTTCCTTACGGCGCGCAGTCGTGGCTGCATAATTCCAGTGCACGGCAGACACATGATAACCATCTGCGCCATTCTCCGCTTGCAGCTTCCAGTTGCCATCGAAGGTGTAAGTTGATGTACCTCTTAATACTTCTAGACCTTCATCTGATTGAGTAACAATCATATCTATAATTTTTGCAGATTCGCCTAGCCACTGTTCAATAGGCTGAACATCATCATTTAAGCTGGCAAATAAAAACCCTTTATAATTAGCAAGTTTGACCTGCTTTAAGTCATGTGACCCCTCTTTATTGAAGCACTCTGGGTAACCTGCATCACGTGGGTCTTTTACTTTGAGTAGTTTTCCTGAATTATTAAAGGTCCAACCGTGGAATGGACATGTATAGGTCGCCTTATTGCCCTTTTTATGGCGGCATAACTGAGCACCACGGTGTGAGCAGGCATTAATCATACAATGCAACTCGCCTTCTTTATTGCGGGCAACAATGACTGGTTGTCGACCAATATATGAAGTATAGTAATCATTATTATTTGGAATCTGGCTTTCGTGAGCAAGATATACCCAATTACCCTCAAAGATATATTTCATTTCAAGCTCAAAAAGCGCTTCATTAGTAAAGGCACTACGGTGCAAGCGATATATGCCTTTATCATGATCTTCAACTAAAAAATCATCAATTTTAATCTCTGATCCTTCAGGAACAATATCTATACGCTGTTGCATAATCTACTTCCTTTGTAATGTTTGGCTGAAATTTTAGACAAATGCTTTTGAACTAAGTTTGATATATAACTTAGTTTGATATTAGGTAATCAATTTAATAGGTTGTACGTGAGAAATTATCTATTATCTGTTGACTCTGTCGTCTGGAATATCTTGAATAAGCCTAATAGATCTCAAGCAGGGCTATTAGGCTTTAGTTATCAGACAACATTTATAGATACAAATATAAATATAGATACGAAAGGTTAAGCTTGTGCGCGTCGACGCTTAACCTCAGCACCTTGTACCGGTACGTCGATATCTTTAACCAAATGGAAGTCAAAATCGATGCTGGCGTAGGGCTTATCTAAGCCTTTTTCTTTTAGCTTTTCAGCATCGTCAATCATCTTGATTTCTGGCACTAAGCCTTCACGGCTCGCAAAAGCAAAGTCATCCCATAGATACTCATCACCATCAATGTTAATTTGGGTGGTTAGTTTGCGATGACCCTCTGCTGTGGCAAAGAAGTGAATGTGTGCTGGACGATGGCCATGACGACCTAAAGCATCTAAAAGCTTTTTGGTCATGCCTTCTTCTGGTACGGAGTAGCCTAGTGGTACGATGCTACGGAAACCATAATTGCCGTTTTCATCAGTAATAATGGTGCGACGAAGGTTAAAGTCAGACTGCGACTCATCAAAGAAGGAGTAGTTGCCTAGGCTGTTGGCGTGCCATACTTCAACCTTAGCATTTGGAAGAGGTTTTCCATCTTCGCCATAAACCGTGCCTTGCATGAATAATACAGTGCCATTCTCAAGGTCTGTCCCGTCATCAAGGCGCGCAAATCCTTTTTCTACAGGAGCGCCCGCTACATACAAAGGCCCTTCAATAGTACGAATCGTACCCCCTTCTGGGTCTAGACCTGCCTCTTTCATGTCTTCTTCAATCAATAAGTCCATAAAATGGTCTAAGCCTAAACCTGGCGACAACAAACCCGCTTCTTTACCTAGGTCCGCAAAGTATTCCACACCCGCCCAATACTCATCAGCAGTAATTTTTAGATCATTAATGGCCTGCATGAGGTCGGTTAATAAACGTAGTGTAATCTCTTGAACACGCGGATTCACTTGTTCTGGATAATCAATTTTCCCTTTAACGAACTTTTCTGCTAGCGCTTCAATTTGCTGGCGTTCCATGTCTTTCTCCTTGTGGTAACCACTTTAGTTAAATCGTATTGAAAATGAGTACTCAATACTTCGCTTGTAAGTTAACTTTAAACGTTACAGCTGGGTGGCATACAGCCCTTTTTCCACACCAATTCTGTTAGTTATTTCAATGTTATCGGTAAGCTGAAATCAATGGATGATTAAAAACTTAAAATTACTCTTTTAATAATTTAACAATAGGTAAAATTACTTCCTATCTTTAGCTATCATCGTCACGAATTGAAGAGGGATGGCGTAACAGGGGTGTTACCTCTACCTTCATGAACGGGTATAAAGGCAGTGACATCATAATTTCATGCAACTCTTCATTACTATCAACATCGAAGATACTAAAATTAGAATATTCACCAGCCAAACGCCAGATATGTCTCCACTTTCCTTGTTGTTGTAGCTTTTGTGACAGTGCCTTTTCTTCAGCTTTAAGCTGTGCCACTTTCTCTGCATCCATTGTTGTTGGTATTAAAACGTCCATACGTACGTGATATAACATATCGATCTCCTTTTAGCGGTCATTTACAGTTCAATATAAGCGTTTGTTTAGTTTAAAGGCCTATTGTTTTGGTTGCCATTATGGGCCAGCTTCAAAGGTTGGCCTGTTGTGCCAATCTGTAAACTTTTTCCTTATCGACATCAATACCAAGCCCCGGGGTGTTAGGGATGTTTAAACCAAATTCCTTATAATCCAGTGGCGTTTTGAGAATGCTTTCGGTTAATAAAAGCGGTCCAAACAGTTCGGTATCAAAGGCAAGAGAAGGAAATGTTGAAAAAGCATGAGCAGAAGCAATAGTGCCAATAGGCCCTTCTAGCATCGTGCCACCATATAAATCTATGCCCGACATCGTGGCTATTTGACCAATTAAACAGGCATTTTTAAGGCCACTATTGGTTTTGATACTATGCGGGCTTTCTTCAGCATAACTAAGTCCGCCGATAGTTGTGGCTTCTCCCCAACCTTCAAAACCATCATTGGTCTGGATATGTACCAACACTAAAACTTGTTCATTCATGACCGTACACGATAATTTATGAGCGCGTATAGTGGGTACAGCACAAGTAAGGTGTTTATAGATTGAATGTTCACTTTGGCATCCTTGCAACTGAATAAGTATCATATTAGATGCGATACTAGGTGTGATAAAAGTCCTTTTATTAATACCTACTATAGATATTACTAGTATGGTTGTCTAAGACTTATTTTAGTAACATAATATACCTTTTAGGTATAATGCAGCGGTCTAAAAATCTAATATTTACTGTTTAGTCCACTTTTAAGATAAAGGATAGCCGTATGGAGCTACGACACTTACGTTATTTTGTTGCTGTGGCTGAATGTAAAAGCTTTAATGCAGCCGCTAAGAGGTTATATATCTCACAGCCACCATTGAGTCGCCAGATTAAACAGTTAGAAGACGAAATGGGCATTGAGCTGATTAGTCGTAGTCAAAGACCTTTGCAATTAACAGAAGCTGGGGAGTTTGTTTATGAACATGCGGTACAAATATTGGCTAAAGCAGACAATTTGAAAAGTATGACGGCACGCATGGCTAATTTTGATAAGACCATCTCAATTGGTTTTGTCTCTTCCATACTCTCAGGTTTTTTGCCAAAGGTTATTGGATCTTTTAGAGCACACTACCCAAATGTGCAAGTAAAGTTGCATGAGCTGAATTCATTTGAGCAAACTGAGGCATTAAAAGAAGGGGTAATAGATGTGGGTTATGGTCGACTCAGATTAGAAGATACCTCGGTTAGACGAATTTTATTGCGCAAAGAAAAATTAGTAGCGGCTGTACCCTCAAGCCATCATTTAGCAAATAACCCTAAACGAAAATTAGCGTTATCAGAGCTGGTTAACGAACCACTTCTTTTATATCCCCGTAAACCAAGACCCAGTTTTATGGATCAAGTTTTAGAGTTATTTGAGCAAAGACAATTTACCCCTAAGTTTTATAAAGAGGTTCGGGAGCTACAAATTGTATTGGGTCTGGTTGCTGCTGGAGAAGGGGTGGCGCTTGTACCAGAAACAGTGAACCATGTGCGTAGTACTGAGATACAGTACATGTCTTTTGTCGATGAACAGATTACATCCCCGGTTATGATGAATGTACGCCACTTTGATAAATCAGAATTGCTGACTACCCTACTTGATGTGACTTATGAGAACTATGACAAATATGGTTTTATCTATCAAAGGCAGTATATCTAGGACAGTACAAGTAGGACAGTACAAGTAGGACAGTACAAGTAGGACATATCAATCGACCCCTGTTTTTTTAAGGGCATGTTTAAGCACATGCGTTTGACATATTGGTTATTCGCTATTTAGTACAGTAGTAATATTCAATAATATAGGTAGGATTATTACCTCTCAACTAGCTCAATGATAGTCACACCTTAAGTATTCTAATTTCAAAAATCTTGTTATTTCTAAAATGGAAAAAAAGCTGATACCTCTGAAATAGATTTGTTTATAACCGCTTATTAAATGGACTGTTTAAAACAGCTGATACTCTCATTTAATGTCCCATTTGTAAATATTCAAGGCTCTAGACTAGCAGGAACCATCTGATAGACTTGAAACATGAACTATAACAGTAAGTTAAGTCAATATAAGATTAAAAAAATCATAAAATGTTTTAGCATTGATATTGACGCTACTAAAACTGCTTTATTGCTTCATATAAATCGTAACACCATTAACCGCTGGTATGGTATTTTTAGACAAGAGATTTATGAGTATCAAGTGAATCAAAAGAATCTCTTATACGGCTCTATCGAAGTTGACGAGTCATACTTTGGTGCTAAACGTCAACGCGGCTATCACGGCAAACTAAAACGTGGTCGTGGTACGTTAAAACAGCCTGTCTTTGGAGTATTTGAGAGACAAGGTCGTGTCTACACTGAAATAGTACCAGACTGCAAGAAAGCCACATTACAAGCGGTTATCAAAGGTAAAGTCGAACTCGATAGCGTTATTTACTCTGATGGTTGGCGTGGCTACAACGGTTTAGTTAATGTAGGCTATGCCAAGCATTTTAGAGTACATCATGGATCTAATGAGTTTGCACGTGGTACTTGTCATATAAACGGTATTGAGTCTTTTTGGAGCTTTACCAAACGTAGGCTAGCTAAGTTTAATGGTGTGACTGCTAATTTCGAGCTTCACTTAAAAGAGTGTGAGTGGCGGTGGAATCAAGATGTTGATGATCTACAGCGCCAGCTTTGCAACTTGATTAAGTGATTTATTTTAACCTTTGCTAGTCTAGAGCCAAACCAATTATAATAAAAATTTTACCTTCGGCTGTATATTGAATTCAATTTAAATTTATAGTCACAGAACTCTAAAATGGGTACAAGGCAGATAGGCGAAAACTGTACAAATAGTAAGTTGAGCGAGTCTAAAAACGTAGCCGTTTAGTGGTTCTTTGACTATACTACAAGGCGATCGAGTGTAAGCAACTACTTATTAAGAAGTAGGCTTAACAAGGTTTAGCCGAGATGACATAAGCTGAAAAATCAGATGAATGTATAACTTAGGTCGTACTAACAGGTATAAAAGGGCTGTTAGGGAGGATGGTTAAGCTTTAATGACAGTATAACCAGCAGTAACTTTATCTGCATGCCCCGTTTTCTGTAATATTTACAATCGCTTATTAGTCCAAGTTAGCCTATAAATGGTAGACTAAATAGCTGAGAATATATTGGATAGCTATAAGATTTTTTAAAGAGAGTTTCGTGATGATTACTGTGACCGAGCTAAAAGCCGCTATTACTGACCGTGTTATCACATACAATGAGACGGATTTTCCGTTAGTCAATAGACCAACCGAAACCCGTGATTTGCTAGCCAGTCAAAACCATATTTTAGCGACAGCGGTGGTTGCTGATTTTGATGTTCCTCGTCAAAATTTATCGGCTATGGACGGTTATGCTATCGCTATAGGCAGTGTAATTGAGAAAGGTGCAGACATTGAGATTGTAGGCGAGTCGCAGGCAGGGGCACCTTATATAGGGGATCTAAAAGCTGGGCAGGGCGTACGCATTTTTACCGGTGCCGTAGTACCGAGTAGTTGTGATACGGTAGTCATGCAAGAAAATACAAACTTTTCCGATATTAAACACAGTATCGATAAGTCACAAGCCTATGCGATTGAGCTGACCACAACGGTGTCTATTGATAAAAATATTCGCAAACAAGGTGAAGAGATTCAGCGCGGCGAAGTGGTTTTACATCCCGGTAAACGCCTTAATCCAGCAGATATTAGCTTATTGGCGAACTTAGGAGTGGCAAAAGTAGAGATCTACAAGCCATTGGTTGTAGGTATTGTAGCAACTGGTAATGAGCTGGTGGCTGTGGGCATGCCGTTAGAGACGACTGCGCAAATTTATAATTCCAATACCCCGACGCTTAAAAGTATGCTGGCGCAATTGCCGATAGAAATTAATGATTATGGGATTATTCCGGATAATTTAGAGATGACTCGCAAAGCGATACAGACTGCGATGCAAGAGTGTAATGTGGTGCTATCTACCGCTGGCGTATCGGTTGGTGATTATGACTTTTTAACCACAGTAATCGAAGAGCTGGGACAGATTAATCATTACAAGGTGGCAATGAAACCTGGTAAGCCATTTGTGTTTGGGGAGCTATCAAAGGACTTGAACATACCTACACTATACTTTGGGCTACCAGGTAACCCGCTCTCGACAGTGGTCGGTATGCTACAGTTTATTATGCCGACTTTATGGCGCTTGTCTGGCGCTAATGAGGCTGATATTCCCCAGTCTTTATCCGTGCTAGCGAGACTGGGTAAGGATGTGAGGAAGTCGCCTGGGCGCACCGATTTTCAGCGTGGTATCTTAGAGAAAAAGCATGGTGCTTATGTGGTTATACCGGCTGGCAAACAAGACTCACACAGGATTAAGCAATTAAGCTTTGCTAACTGTTTGATTGTGTTAGCGCAAGAGATGGGTAATCTTTCTGCTGGAGAAGAGGTAGAAGTGGTGCCTCTACCTTGGTCTTAAATATGGGTTTTCGACGATAGGGGTCTTAGGTAATATGGGCTATTGGACAATAGGGAGTTTAAACGATTAAAGTTTAAATGACACGGGTTTTAAGACAGTATGAATTGTTTTAAAACCATCAGCTTAATGTTCTCTTAATTACAAAGTCCTATTAAGCTCAAAGTCCTACTCATAAGGGTTTTAATTTTCAAGATATCTCTTAATATGGGAGTATCGAAGTATAGTTATAGCAAATACTTATCAGATATTTAACTGCTATAATGATAGTTTAGTTTAAGAATGTTCAACACGGCTAAAGATTACATTTTTAGTTCACAACTTGAGGCAACGCTTAACGCACACTAATAAGTTAACACACGGTAATCAAATATGAACCATCTTACTTCGACGCTGGGCAGTGCGCAATTGTACTTGCCTGAATTCAACGAACCACTATTTGATGGTCCTATTAATAAAACCATGGGTAAATTAACTCATAAAGCGGTTAATATATCTTCTAAACAACAACCTATATCCCCTGCTCATGACAGCACACTAACCGATGGTTTCTCCCGTCGTCTTACCTACTTGCGTCTATCTATCACTGATTTCTGTAATTTCCGTTGTGGCTATTGTTTGCCCGAAGGGTATCAAGGTCGCCGACCTGATAACGAGTTGACTCACAGTGAAATTGAAACGCTTATCCAAGCCTTTGCTAAAGTGGGTACGAAAAAAGTACGTCTCACTGGTGGAGAGCCCTCCATTCGCAAAGATGTGACTGAGATTATTGATGTGGTAAAAGCAACCTCAGGCATCGAAAAGGTAGCGATGACCAGTAATGGTTATAAACTGGGTAAACATATTGCAAACTGGCAACATGCTGGACTAAATCAGTTAAACATCAGCATAGATAGCTTTGACCCCGCCACTTTTAAACAAATGACAGGGTTTGGTATATTACCCCAGCTATTAAGGGATATAGATACGTTGCTTGAAACGACCGATATCAAGTTAAAGCTAAACGGTATCTTGATGGAAAGCACTGCTTATGACACGTTAATCTCGGCATTGGACTATGTTAAAACGCGGCCAATAACCTATCGTTTTATTGAGTTTATGCAGACCAGTGATAACCGTGATTTATTTTTTGCCCAGCACGCCCAATCGACTTTAATTACTAATTATTTGATAAACAACGGATGGACTGCTCAAGATAGAGGGTTGACCGATGGGCCCGCCATAGAATATAGCCATCCTGATTATATAGGCCGGATTGGGATGATTGCACCTTATGCCCCGCATTTTTGTGACAGCTGTAACCGCTTACGAGTCAGTAGTCTTGGTAAGATTCATCTGTGTTTATTTGATCAAGGCAGTTATGATGTTCGAGACTATCTACAACGCCAAGATGTGAATGGACTTATTGAAGTACTACACGGGTTGATGCCTATTAAGCCAGAACATCATCATCTTGCTGAAGCGAATAGTGGCATTATGAATAATTTGTCGATGATAGGGGGGTAAGGCTTATCTTGACAGTAAGCCGCTATTGATAGTTATGAAGATGATAGTTATGAAGAGATTAGCGGCGAATATGAAAGATGAGAAGCGTTATTTGTTTAAAAATTGCGACAATAAGCTCTGTATAACTCAAAAAATAATATACTCTACATTCTTTTTTTAAGGTTAGATTATGTCAAAAGAAAAAGCGTTTATCCCATTAAATATTGCGGTTTTAACCGTGTCTGATAGTCGTAGTTTGAGAGAGGATGCATCGGGTCAATACTTAGCCGATGAGGTAACCAAAGCGGGGCACATACTAGCTGAACGTGAACTTACAACTGATGATATCTATCAAATTAGAGCGGTTATTAGCAAATGGGTGGCAGATCCCCAAATTCATGCTGTGATTACAACAGGAGGTACGGGCTTTTATATCCGTGACAGCATCCCAGAAGCAGTCAGTGTGTTATTTGATAAAACGGTTGATGGTTTTGGTGAGATGTTCCGTTTGATTTCAAAAGATGATATCGGTATGTCTACTATTCAGTCTCGGGCAATTGCTGGCATGGCGAATAATACCGTTATTTTCTGTCTACCAGGCTCAGGCGGAGCGTGTCGCACTGGATGGGATAAGATTATCAAAGAGCAGCTCGATAGCCGAACGCGCCCTTGTAATTTTGTGCCGCATTTAATGCGTATTAATCCAACTCATGATCACGACTAACCTAGGTTCGTAAAGTGAGCTTTAGCCGCCGATTGAGCGACCATAATGACCAAAATGGCAACCATTTGTTTGATGCGCAAAACATCAGTGATTCAGTCGCTGGCATTTTGATATTAGCAGGTGGGCTATCCACCCGTATGGGCTCGCCTAAGGCCTTATTAAGATTGCCCTCAGGTGACAGCCTGCTTGATTATCATTTTAAACAGGCCCAACAGTTTGGTGTGCCTATTTTGATCGCAGATGCTGGAGCAGGGTATGTAATTAATGATGCATTATTAGCGCAATTTCCCACAGTATCAGTCGCACACATCAAAGACTATTGCCCAATAAAGGTAGTTGAAGGTCATAATACTAAAACCAAGCTTAAACACTCAGCAGGGCCTTTGGGCGCAATTTTGTCTGCTATGCATTATTTTGTACTTAATAAAAAAACAGCATTAATTAAAGCAAAGTGGTTACTGGTGGTCAGCTGTGATAGTTTGGTTTCTGCGGCGGATATTTGGCACCATATACAGGAGTCGTCTATCACAGAACACAAAACCGCATCTAGTAAAGACACTAAAGTTATATGTTTAAGAGACGATAACCGATTGTACCCCTTATTAGCGCTGTATCAATTAGGCTTAGCAGAAGATTTAAACGATTATTTAGACTCAGGGCAGAGGCGGGTAATGAGTTTTATTAACCCCGTTTGTCAAGCACTGACAATGCCTAAAAGTTGGTATGTTCTATCAAACTTAAATACGCCAGATGACTTTAAAACAGCTTGCCAAGCAATACGTTAAATTAGCATGTGGAACACTACTTAACTAACGATAGAACGGATTATTTAAATTTAAGCTATCCTTTAACTGATTATTTAACGCCTTATTTGACCATTCATCTAACTATTCATCACAATATTGACGCTAAGCCATTATGCCAAAAACATTGCCAAAAACATTAGAAGCTCATAACTCTACTATGAATAAAGACAACCCAAATAACGACTCTACAACAAACGGTTGTAAAGCGGTACTGTCGCACTTAGATGCCGAAGGCGATATTCATATGGTGGATGTGGGCCATAAGACCGTGACATCTCGACAAGCGGTGGCCCAAGGCTATGTAATTTTCCCCCCTGATATTTACTGGCAAATTAAAGCTGCCGATGGCATGACTAAAAAAGGTAGTATTACCCAAACTGCGCATATTGCCGGTATTATGGCTGCAAAACGTACTCATGATTTAATCCCACTTTGTCATCCGCTGCCTATAGACAAAATTGCATTAACGTTTGATTATGTCGACGCTGCTCATGCAATTAAGGTGGCCTCAACCGTGAAAGTGAACCATAAGACTGGAGTAGAGATGGAGGCGTTGACAGCTGTCAGTGTGGCCTGTTTGACGATATACGATATGACCAAAGCATTATCCCACGATATTATCCTAAATGACATTCGCTTGGTAAGCAAAACCGGTGGCAAGTCTGACTATCAAAATAGAGCCGATTATAAAAAATAGAGCTGATCATAAAAATAGAGAACATGATGAATATTACCGTATTGTATTTTGCCAGTTTTGCAGATAAAGCCAAAAAAGGGCAAGAAAACCTTCAAATAGACAGCGATACATCATTGAATCAGCTGTATGTACAATTACAAGCAGAGTATGGATTTGCTTTAGAAGAGTCACAAGTGCGCGTCGCCATCAACGATGAATTTGCAGACTGGAACGATAAACTAAGAGAGGGTGATACCATCGTTTTTATTCCCCCTGTTGCGGGTGGCTAGCCGTTTAAGTTTTATAATATTGCGTCAGTCCTATTACTATTTTTTATGCTATATATGCGAGACAAAAGCCATGTCCAACTCTACTTCCGATCTATCCATCTCTTCGCAAGTTGCTGGCAGTCAGAAGACTTTAGAGGGTGCAGAGCAAGCACATAAGCACGCCAGTCAAATATCTCATAGTATCGATGAGGCATATCAAATTGCTCAACAGCAGGGGTTTGCTTTACTCGATACTCAGATTGATGAGCAACGTTTGAAAAAGATGTTGAAAGATGAGCATTGTGGCGCTTTAGCGACTTTTGAAGGGTGGGTACGCAATCATAATAACGGTAGTGCTGTGAGTCAATTAACGTATTATGGGTACGAGAAGTTAGCCATTAACCAAGGCAAGCTCATTATTGAAGAGGCCAAATGTCGCTTTGATATTAGCAATGCCGTGGCAATTCATCGTATTGGTAAGCTTAAGATTGGTGATATGGCAGTTTGGGTAGGGGTGTCGTCAAAGCACCGCTATCCTGCTTTTGACGCTTGCAGGTGGATACTGGATGCCATTAAAGCAGATATACCAGTCTGGAAGCAGGAGTTTTACGATAACGAACCTTCAAAGTGGCTAAGTAATAATGGCTGAGTAGTAATAAAAAAGTAGTAAGAAATAAGTAGCAATAAATAAGTAGAAAGACAAGCATAAAAAAGACAAGCACAAATTAGCAATGGCTAGATTATGGCTCAATCTAACACTGGTTTGAAAATCTCTCGCTTATTAAATCACACATTTAAGGCATCTGCTTAATGAGCACAACAGTACAGCATAGTGAAGCAAGCGACTTAAAGCTAAGTCATAACCAGCTAAGTGATGATGAGCTGATGCTTTATGCTCGCCAAATTTTTCTGGAGGGCTGGGGTATTGGTGCTCAAGAGAAATTGCGAGCAAGTACTGCAATTATAATCGGTGCTGGCGGGCTGGGTTGCCCTGTTTCTGAGACACTTGCACGCGCTGGCGTAGGCCATCTATATTTGATCGATGATGATGTTATTGAGCTGAGTAATCTACAACGGCAGACGCTTTTTAAGCCAGAAGATGTGGGACGTTATAAAGCAGAAGCTGCCGCAGAGACTTTAAAACAAATAAATCCATTTATCCATATTGATTTCAAAGTAGAACGGTTACTGCCAGATAATATCGATGATATTATTCGATTATTAATGTCTGAATTGGCAGGTTCAAGCGTCGGTGCAGACGACAGTACAAAAGAGAATGCAGGTAGTAGTACAGACAAAAATGCAAATATATTGTTGCTTGATTGCACGGATAATTTTGCCATTCGAGAACTGTTGAATCAAGTCAGTGTTAACTATAACATTGCCTTATTATCAGCCTCGGCAATAGCGATGTCTGGCCAACTTGCCTTATATGAGCCTTCTAAAAAGACAGGTTGTTATCATTGTGTGTTTGGTAATGTTTTATCAAACAGCTCAGATGGGCGGGCAGAAGAACAGACTTGTGTTAGCTCTGGCGTTCTAGCCAGTACAACAGCGGTCATGGGCAACTTCCAGGCAAATGCCGCACTCTACTATTTAGGGCTAGGACACAACCCACTTGCAGGTCAGCTTTTAACGTGGGATGCGAGAAGTATGACTCAATATAACATTCGTTATCGCCAAAATAAAAATTGCCGTGTGTGCGGTTAGGGCGTGAGCTTGCTTTTAAGCGTTATCGTCTAATTGCTATCGTCTCAATCTTATGGTCTAAGGACTACTGTCTCAATTATCGTTTAATCACTATCGACGTTGAATGGCGTTATTTATACCTGCAATCAAGCCTACTAGAACAATTCCCATGATAATCAATATCAGTGACATGGTATGTGCCATATCATAATTTAGGGCTTCAACCTGTTCATAAATAGCGATAGATATGACCTTGGTTTCGCCAGCAATACTGCCGCCAATCATTAACACCACACCAAACTCGCCTATGGTATGCGCAAAGCTAATAAGGCTACCTAATACAATGCCTGATTTGGCTTGAGGTAAGGATACTCGGAAAAATCGGCGTAATCGACTCGCCTCTAACAAATAAGCCACATCACTCACATTTTTTGGGATGCGTAAAAACTGTGCATATACAGGCTGAATGTAAAAAGGGAGAGAGTATACGATAGAGCCAATGACTAACCCCTCAAAGGTAAAGGCTAATGCACTTAGGTTATGCGTGACAAGAATTTTTCCAATACCAAAATTTGGGCTCATTATAAGCAATAGATAAAAACCAATAACGGTAGGTGGTAGGACTAATGGCATGGCAATAATACCCATTACCATAACTTTTAGACGAGCCAGCCAAGGTGTTCTCGAGCATTTAGCCAGCCAATAGGCCAGTGGCGTTGCAAAGAGTAATAAACATAGGGTTGTCACGCCAGCAAGCTTTAGGCTTACCCATAAGGGTAATAGCATCTCAGACAGTTGAGCGGGTGCTGATGACATAAACAGGCTAATTATTAAAGATAAAAGAAGTTAATGAAGTTAATAAAGATAAATAAGTTATAAATGATAAAAGAAGGCCAAGACGTCTTTCATTTATTAAGCGTTGCCTTGCATATAAATATGGCGCTGATAGCGTCTAATAAATGAAAGCTTAACCTAACCTTAATGAATTGACCAGTATCTATTTTAGCTATCGTCAGTCCTAATGTTTGAATATTCAACACACCCTAATATTTTTAGCCTAATAATCTAAATGAGGACACTCGCTATTGTAGTATTGCGGGTCACACTGTTTCCTGAGCAAGGTAATTGAAGAGCAGCCACTTCAAGATAAGCGAATTCAATGGTTGATAGTTCAAGGCAATCTAATTGGCAAATACCCTGCTTGTAAGAAATGCTTTTGCGCCACTTCAGATTGAATGAATTTGGCGAAATCAATGGCAGTGGCGTGATCTTGTAAGATAATGCCATCTTGTAATATAGCAGGGTAATCGTTAATCTCAAGCGTGCGATATTGAGATTCATCAACACCTGCTGTCAATAGTTGCGATTGAGCTACCAAGCCATAATCAACACTACCGGCATGAACATATTGAAAAGCTTGACCAATATTTTCTGTCTGAACAAGCCTTTTATTCGCTATTAAGTTTTTGTAGAGGTGTTTATCTTCAAGAAAAGCTTTTGCCGATGCCCCATAGGGTGCCAGAGTTGGATTGGCAATGGTTATCTTAGTATTTGGATTGGCCTTAATAAGTTGTTTAAATGTATTCGTATTGAGTGGCTTAGCTGAACCCAAAGGCTGAGCTGGGCTATATAAAGATAATTGACCTCTGGCATAGGTAAATGGCTTCGGTGGCAATGATTCATTAGAGAGTAAGACAGAGTTAGCGAGCTTAGCGGGGTAGGATTGATTGGCAGATAAAAATAAATCGTAAGGGGCACCAGAATTGATTTGAGCGTACAACTTACCCGATGATGCGTAGGTTATCTCAATTGGATAATTGGCGGGTAGGTTGGCGTTTTGCCTGTATGATTCAATAATTTTTGGTAATACAGCAGACAGATTGGCAGCAGCGGCAATGTGTAACGTGCTGGGCTGATTGGCAGCTGATGGTTTAATGTTATTTTTAGAAGATGAATTGGGCGTGCATGAGGTCAATAACCCTGACAATGACAAAAGCAGAAGAAATAAGCAATAAAATAGAGTGGTATTGATGGTTAAAGCTTTTTTAAAAGGTAAAGACATAATTTAGCACTAATTAACGAACTGTAAAATACATAGAATAATAAACTGATAACCTATGAAAGAAGAGTGGCAGTAGCTAGACCTCGGAAACGTCTCTCAAAAATTCATCAAGTTTGACCCTGTACATCTATCAAATTATATCTGCTTTGCAACCGGAATGATATTGAATAAGGTAAAGGATATAGATGAGTTTTCAGTGTATCGAACAACTACAGATAATAGGTTTGAATATTGTTGGCGCAGTCACGTAATATAGGTAAAAAATCTTGTTCAAGGTCTTTTGGTGTTACGCGCATGGCATTTGTACTTATATTAATGGCCCCAATAAGCGTTTTATGTTTCTTATAAATGGGTACTGCTAATGATAGTAGGCCAGTGTCTAACTCTTGGTTTAAGATGACGAATTGATCTTCTTTAATTTTATTCAACTGCTGCTTCAAAATCTCAATATCCGTAATACTGTAGGGGGTATATGGTGTTAGTTCAATATCTGCTAAGAAGGCATCTCGCTCATTTTCAGGAAGATTGGCCAAGATAGCCCTTCCCATTGAGGTATAAGCAGCAGGCAGTTTGGTGCCAGGAGATAAGGTAATTGCCATAAGTCTGTGCGCTGCTGCAGATCGGGCGATATACACGATATCATGACCGTCTAAAACCCCGAATGAGCAGGATTCGCCAGTCTCTTCAGTAACTCTCTCAAGGTAGTATTGCACAATCTCTTTATGATGATTGCTGCTCAAGTAGCTGGCGCCAAAGCTTAAAGTTTTTGGTGTTAAGCTAAACTGCCGTTTGTTTTTATGAATGTAGCCAAGAGCATGCAGTGTTAACAGGTATCGTCGAGCCTTGGCTCTGTCTATTTGAGCCAGTTCCGCCACTTCGCTTAGTGTCATGCTTGAATGTTGTGCATCAAAGGTTTGCAGCACACTAAGACCTGCTGCTAATGAGGTAACAAAGTCAGGACTATCTACGGGTATTTTTTTATCTTGTTCTTTAAACATAAAATTTAATGTATATTTTGTTAAGGGAGTACACGCAGGTTTGCATAAGATACGATAAGGATACTAAATGAAAATCAGCAAATTTATCAATCAGCCTTTCTTGAGTGCTGATCTTGCCGCCGAATTTTCAGATGAAAAATTTGTTCAGTCAATGCTAGATTTCGAGTTAGCGATCATCGAAATTAAGGAGCATCATAGCCTTATTCCTCTTGGGATTCTAGAAAAAACTAAGCAAGCATTGTTATTAAGCAATTTTGACCTTGATGATATGGCACAGGCAACCTATCTCGGTGGCAATCCTGCCATCCCTTTTGTCGCTCAAGCAAAGCGCTTACTTCCTGACGAAATCAAACCTTACTTTCATAAAACAGTGACCAGTCAAGATGTCGTGGATAGTGCGATGATGTTGATGATAAAGTCTGGATTAGAGACAATCAATCAAGATCTAATTGCTATTCTCGAAGCGTGTGGACGTTTGATCAAGACGCATAGTGCAACGCCCATGTCAGGTCGGACACTTCTGCAACAAGCTCTTCCCATAACTTTTGGTGTGAAAGTATCACAATGGTCATCTGCATTAGTATCAGTAGTACCACATTTAGTAAAGTTACAAAAATCAGGGCTGTATTTGCAATGGGGAGGACCAGTAGGCGTCAGTAATGTAGAAAATGAGCAGCATCAGCTACCACAAAAGGTAGCTGCTCTTTTAGGTTTGACAGAACCTTTATTGCCTTGGCACACGAACAGACTGCCTATACATAGTATTGGGTCAACGTTAGATGCATTGGCTGGTGCCTTCGAAAACATTGTTGAGGACATATCATTGATGTGCCAATCTGAAATAGGCGAGTTAGCAGAGCCTCCTATTGAAGGTATGGGAGGGTCGTCTTCAATGCCTCATAAACGTAATCCTGTACTGTGTGCCTTAATAAAGACGGCAGCAATAAGAATGCACGGGCATTTAAGTGTGATGAGTAATACTACGGCACAGCCATTTGAGAGAGGGTTAGGTGAGTGGCATGCCTCTTGGATGCCATTGATTGAAGGTTTGGCTTTGGTAGCAGGGGCATCTAGTTACATGAAAGTTTTACTCGAGGGCTTGCGAGTTTATCCAGAACGCATGGCAGAAAATTTAGATTTAACAAGTGATGCTTATCTGATTAACCCCTTAACCCAGTATTTATCAAATGACCCTCAATTATCAAATAAACCCCAACTACTATTCGCAGTTAATCAGGCCAGCGATCAGGCGCATAAAGATCATATTGGATTTGTACGAGTGTTAAATGAGCTTATCAGCGTGCGCAACCTTAAGATTGATTTAACCGCGAAGGATTTAAAAACACTGTTATCTCCCCTTACTTATTGCGGTGCCGCTCAATGGCAATGCGAAAAAATAGGTAAAGCATTGGTTGAGTCCATAAATATATTGAGAGGCTAAGGCGTGTCCTCAATTCGTACAATTGCATTTAAATGGGCTAAAAATAGCCAAATCTTGTCATACCACGTCACATAACGGGGAAATATCTCGATATTTACCTATTATTCTCCTTTTCTGACTGCGATTTATCTTATTTTTATCTCCATTTTCAAAATGAGGACACGCCCTAGTGAATATATAAACAATTGAAAGTAAATAATATTGACAGACGAAAGGTTAAGGTATAGTTTAATTCACTATACGAACAACAGTTCTTTTAGCGAACAATAGCTATGCTGAGTTTGAGGATGGTATTGCTGCTATTGTTTAATAGTTGTTTTGTCTAACAGTTGTTTTGCTAAATGGCTACTTTGTTTAATGAGCGTGGCTATGCTCAATTACATTAAAGTAAATAGGTTATTCGTTACTATCAGTTATCGGTATCATAAGTTGTTTCGAATTAGGATATTATTATAACTCGCTTCATTTAAGTCATCTAAAGGGAATTTATGATGAACAAACTTTCTGTAATCAGTTTCACATTAGTGTCTATGTTAGGCTTCACTGGTTTAGGGGTTACGGGCTGCGCCCCCTCTACAGAATCGGCTGCAGTCAAAACAGACTCTGCCGAAACCACCACATTACGTTTCGCTCACTTCTGGCCTGCCACCTCAGCAACCCACAAAGACATTTTTGAACCTTGGGCAAAAAAGGTCGAAGCGGAATCTGATGGCAGAATTAAAGTTGAGATTTTTCCTTCAGCCACTTTAGCCAAGCCTGATGCTACCTATGATGCTACGGCTAAAGGCACTGTTGATATTGGCTCCCAGTTGCAAGGATATACAAATGGTCGCTTTCCTCTTACTCAAGTAGCAGAACTACCAGGTTTGTCTGGTTCAGCCACGCAAATGAACTGCATGCTTCAGACGCTTTATGATGATGGGGTTATTTCAAGTGAATATGAGGATACGCATTTATTGTTTATGATGGGAACGGGCCCAGGCGGTATTCATACTGTTGATAAGCCTATTGCAAAGCCTGAAGACTTAAAAGGGTTACGGATTCGTCGCCCCTCTGCCATTGCTGGCGATATTATTGAGTCTGCAGGCGGCACACCAGTAGGGTTACCTGCTCCAGATATATATACCTCACTACAGCGTGGGGTGCTCGATGGTATGAGCCTACCGTGGGATGCCGTGGGCGCATTTAAGCTGATTGAGCTGACCAATACGCATACCAACATTCCATTTTATAGCTCCGCTATTATGGTAACTATGAATAAAGATAAGTATGCGGCGTTACCCGATGATTTAAAGAAAGTTATTGATGATAATTCTGGCAAAGTAATGGCCGAAATGGCAGGTAAAGTTTTTGATGGTCAAGATGCGAGATTTATGGCGGATGCGAAAGCTAAAGGTGATGTGATCATTGATATTGCTGACCCCCTAAATGACCCAGCATGGAAAATGCCTCTACAAGCGGGTACAGAGAAGTATCTTAGTGATGTAGAGGCGCTTGGCTTAGATGCGAGAAGCGTCTACCAAAAAGCGAAACAAGCAAGCGTGGCTTGTCAGTCTTAACCACAATTACCTATTTTAGAAGTTAATTGCAAGGTTTATTGGATTAATCAATCGTGTAGCCGACGATTTATATTAAGGCATGCATAGTGGCACGCACAATGGCTTGCCTTATATCTATTTTAGACCTGTACCTATTTTAAAGCCTGTACCTACTTTAAAATAAGGTAACTAATCGAAATTGTATAAGGTTGTCTATTGTATAAGGTTATACATACCGTTATAGAGACAAAAATTTATTTATATGTCTTTATAGATCTTTGAATGTAGCTTTATCCATAAAACTACATTATTTAAACTCTCAAGGCAGTTCACCCTTTGCCATGATTGAGCAATGTATTGCGTGATGGTCATACGAGAGGGAGATGAACAATGAATTTTTTAGCAACAAAACAGCATCTAGTTGCGTATCAAGATAGTGGCGAGCGTTATTTGCCTGCCTTATTTATGGCACATCCATTAGGCATGAGCTGCAATGTTTGGGACGTTGTCTGTGACCAGTTACATGGTCATTATCGCTGTATCCGTTGGGACTTACCCGGCCACGGTTATAGCGATAAAGCGGCTGAAGGCATTTCAATAGAAGTGATGGCTGAAGACGTGCTAACGCTGGCTGATGCGTTAGAGATTGAATGCTTCAGTTTTATCGGTACTTCAATCGGCGGTGCAATAGGCCAAACATTGTGTCAAATTGCACCTCAACGTCTAGAGGACGTTTGGCTCACCAATACAGGCCCTATTATCGGTACTAAAGCAGGTTGGAGCGCGCGCGCGGATAAGGTGCGCCGGTTAGGTCTTGACGAGATTGCGCCAGAGATAATATCACGCTGGTTTGCCCCTGATTTCATGACACAGTATCCTGATTTGGTTAAGGGTTGGCAATTGCAATTAGCAAGAACAGACGACGAAAGCTATGCCAAGCTTTGTGAGGCCTTATCTGAGGTTAATAATTTGAATAAATTAAAACACTATGATAAGCGCGTATCATTAATGGCAGGGTCTGAGGATGTATCTACGCCACCTTCCTCACTGGAGACACTGAAAGACGAATTTGTTGATGCCCGCTTAATTATTTTGCAAAAGGTGGCACATGTTCCGTCAGTAGAAAATCCCAAAGCTCTAGTAGAGCATATACATCACAACCCTGCTCGTGAGAGGGCAGGGGAAAACGGCATTACTTATGAGCAAGGACTGACTCAGAGAAAGCGCATATTAGGCGATGCGCATGTTGAAAAGTCCACCAAAAATGCGACCTCACTAGATAGCCCTTTCCAGAAGTTTATTACACGTACGGCTTGGGGCGAGCTGTGGGGTGATAACAGTTTGACTTTTCAACAACGCAGTATGATTACCACCGCTATCTTAGCATCGCTTGGTCGTGATGATGAGCTAGAGCTTCACCTAAGAACCGCTAAACGACTTGGCATAAATGAATCACAGCTTCGACAAGTCCTTATGCATGTGGCTATTTATGCAGGAGTGCCTGCGGCAAATCATGCCTTTGGCTTGGCCAAAAAAAATGGATGGGGTCAACCTCTGTCTTAAATTTCTAATCTAAATCTAACAGAATGACAGGACAATATTACAGGGAGTGTAAAAAATGAGTAACGCTTATCCATATTTTGTGTCTAGGGATAGGGCTTGGCAACCCGCACAATATACACCGCGCTATAAAACCTCGGTGTCTCGTTCGCCCAAACAAGCATTAGTCAGCATCCAACAAGCTAGCCCCTCTGAACGCAGTGGTCCCATGTTTAGTGGATTGGAGATGGGTGCGCATGACAATGATTTATTAATGAATTATCGTACAAAAGGTATGCCAGCAGGGCTGCCAATTGGCGAAAGAATTGTCATGCACGGCCGTGTGATTGATCAATTTGGCAAGCCAGTACCCAATACATTGGTTGAAATGTGGCAAGCCAATGCAGGTGGCAAATATCGTCATAAAAAGGATGGTTACCTAGCGCCTTTAGATCCTAATTTTGGTGGGGTGGGGCGTTGTCTGACCGATGCCGATGGTCGTTATATCTTTCGAACGGTGCGTCCCGGCCCATACCCTTGGCCAAATGATATTAATACATGGCGCCCCGCGCACATTCATGTGTCGGTTATGGGGCCTTCGATATCTACAAGATTGATTACTCAGATGTATTTTGAGGGCGATCCATTGATTCCCCTGTGTCCAATTGTACAAGTCTTAAAAGATCCTGATGCGGTTGAAACAATGATTGCACGTCTGGATATGGCGATGAGCAAGCCTATGGACTACCTAGCATATCGTTTTGATATCGTTGTGCGTGGCGCATTACAAACCTATTTTGAGGAGTAAAACATGTGTAGCCAATATAAATTACAAGATGACACTGGATTATTACGTGAAACAGCCTCTCAAACAGCAGGTCCATTTGTTCACATTGGATTGGCGTTAGAAGTTGCTGGTTTAGCGCCTCGATCTGATGAAATATGGCGAGATTTAGCTAAAGAAGGGGCGGAAGGTCAACATATTGAGTTTGTTGGCTCAGTCTATGATGGCAATGGTGAGGTAGTTCGAGACGCTTTGATTGAAATCTGGCAAGCTGATAGTAAGGGTAACTATATCAGTGAGTTTGATAACAACAAACCATTTAATGGCTTTGGTCGTAGTGCGTGTGATTTAGACGGTAACTTCCACTTTAATACAGTTAAACCAGGTCAAGTTGATTTTAACGGTAAATTAATGGCACCTCATATAAACCTGACCATTTTTGCACGCGGTATTAATATACATTTACAAACAAGAGCGTACTTTGAGGATGAACAATCGGCAAATAATAGTTGCCCAGTTTTAAATCGCATTCCATCGGAGGCGCGACGTAACACACTCATCGCAGTAAAAGAAGAAGATACAGGTAAGCCTCGATATCGTTTTGATATTTATTTACAGGGTAATAACGAGACAGTTTTTTTTGATTATTGAGCCTTAGTTTTAATTATTAAGCCTTATATGTCGGCTTAAATGCATTTAAGTTTCAAATTAAAAATGTGAGAGGGAACTCATGAATAACAAAACACAGGTAGCGATTATCGGTGCAGGCCCATCAGGATTGTTACTGGGCCAATTATTAACAAATGCGGGTATTGATAACATTATTCTAGAAAGGAGATCTGGCGACTATGTTTTGAGTCGAATTCGTGCTGGTGTACTTGAGCAAGGTACGGCAGACTTACTTCGTGAGGCGGGTGTTGCTGAGCGTATGCATAAGGAGGGTATTGTCCACACGGGTACAGACTTTAGCTTTCAAGGAGAACACCATCATCTTAATTTAGAAAAATACAGTGGTGGAAAACGTGTCATTGTATATGGTCAAACGGAAGTTACCCGCGATTTAATGAACGCTCGTAAAAAGGCGGGCGCTACGACAATTTATGAGGCCGATAACGTCACACTACATGATATCGATTCTGAGAACCCATATGTAACCTATTTGCATAATGGAGAGACGCATCGCTTAGAGTGTGATTATATTGCTGGCTGTGACGGATATCACGGTGTATCGCGACAATCGATTCCACAAGATCAGTTGGTAGAGTACGAAAAAGTCTATCCGTTTGGCTGGCTAGGTTTGATGAGCGACACGCCACCTGTCAATGAGGAGCTTGTCTACTGTGCGCATGAGCGCGGATTTGCCTTGTGTTCGATGCGTTCTGAAAGTCGAAGTCGCTACTATATACAAGTCCCTGATACAGATACCGTTGATGATTGGGATGAGGAAAAGTTTTGGAAAGAGCTTAAACGGCGTATTCCTAAAAAAATGGCAGATAGATTGGTTACGGGTCCTGCGTTAGAGATGTCTATTGCACCACTTCGTTCCTACGTTTGCGAAACCATGCAATATGGCAAGTTGTTTTTATTGGGAGATGCCGCGCACATCGTCCCACCAACTGGGGCTAAAGGTCTAAATCTAGCCGCCAGTGATGTCGAAACCGCCTTTCGTCTATTTAGTAAAATATATGACGCAGGTCGCACAGATTTAATTCCACGCTATAAAGAAGTTTGCTTGGCAAGGGCATGGAAAGCGGTGCGCTTTTCATGGTGGATGACCACGCTATTGCACCGCTTTGAGAGTGACAGTGAGTTCGACTTTCGAGTGCGACAAGCTGAATTTGATTATTTTATAAGCTCTGAGGCGGGCAGGGCAACAATCGCAGAAAACTATGTTGGACTACCATTTGAGGAACTAGAATAAAATCGTTGTAAAACTATGTTCAACAAACCCTAATCGACACTTAGTCAGTAAGTTAATTGATGAGAAAAGAAAGCATGTCTAACTCACAAAACATTTTGACTTACAGAAAATACCCCTCAACGACCGCCATGCAATGTTTTGAGACGGCCGCAAGGCATTTAAGCTTTACCAATGCCGCACATGAGCTTCATATGACTCAAAGTGCAGTGAGTAAGCAAGTTGCTCAGCTTGAAGAGATGATTAACATACCTCTTTTTTATCGTACTTCTCAGAGTATCTCATTGACACCCTCGGGCAAGCGTTACTACTTAGAAGTTGTTGATATTTTAAAGCATATCGAGACTGCGACAACCTCCATAATGCCACATAGTGACAATGTGGAGATTTTAAAAATTACCTCACATCCGACGTTTTGTGCGCGTTGGCTTATACCCGCTTTAGCAGGATTTCAGGAAGCGTATCCCAATATAAACTTAGCGCTAACAGAACAGATTGGACCTTTTTTTTCAGATGATCATGACACTGATATTGCTTTTTTATACGGTGATGGCGTGTGGTCTGGTATGGAGTCAATAAAGCTGTTTGAGGAGTATTGTGTCGCTGTTTGTGCGCCAAGTTATCTGGATAATAAAACACCCTATAATAGAGAAATTGATAAATTTACCTTACTGCAATTGAGTTCACGACCTAGCGCTTGGTACGAATACTTTAAACAACAATCCATTAGCGTTGAAGGTACCTTTGTGGGCCCTAAATTTGATTCATTCTATGCTTGTATATCAGCTGCTTTACTAGGTTATGGTGTTGCCCTTGTGCCGTTACGACTGGTTGAGCCTGAGATAGAAAGTGGCAAACTTGTTAAAGCATGGGACTATTCGTCTAAAGGTATTAGCACATACTATATGTCTTATCCGCTTTCTTTGGGTAAATGACAGTAAGTTAAAGCAGTGAGTTAATGCGTCAATTTAACAAGGTAAGTTAAGAAAGGTAAGTCCTATCAACCCCTTATTTTCAAAGATTTTTAAAAGGTATAGCTATGCAACTATTGGATATTGACACCATCAAGCAACAACTGACAATGCCAATGGCAATAGAAGCTATTGAAACGCTTTTAAGGGTTCAAGCAAAAAATAGTGACTGGGTAAAAAGCCCTGAACGTATTGTTATTCCCACTTTTAGCGCAAGTGATGTGAATACAACGGGCTCGCATTTATCGATGCCTTCGGTCGTTTTTGATGGAGAGCATGAATATGCCGTCGTTAAGCTAGTCACAATATGCCCAGATAATCCAAAGCGTAATAAACCGACGACTATGGCAACAATCAGTGTCATCAATAATAGCACAGGAGAAACGCTTGCCTTCATGGATGGGGTATATGTGACCCAAGTAAGAACTGCCGCATTATCTGGCATTGCTACCAAATACATGGCAAAAGCAGACAGTGAGGTTGTAGCAGTGGTCGGAACGGGTGGTATGGCTTATGAGCAACTTAATGCCGTACTGACTGTCTGTCCAGATATCAAACAGGTTAGATTATGGAATAGAACCCGTAAAACGGCCGAAGACTTCCAAGATAAATTTATTCAAGAATATCCACATTGGCAGGTTAACTTTACAGTGTGTGATGCTCTTGATGAGGCCATTAGTGATGCAGACATCATCAACTTAGCCACACGAGCCACTAAAGGTCTGTTTGAAATATCGCAAGTGAAAGATGGTGTGCACATTAATGCAGTAGGCGCTTATCAACCTGAGATGAAAGAGGTTAGTGATTCAGTGATTGAAGCGGCATCCTATGTGGTTATTGATGATGCCGAGGGTGGATTGCATGAAGCAGGCGACTTGATACAAGCAGACAGGGCTAATAATTGCGCTTGGACATGGCAGGAGTTGAGTGGCAATTTGGCAGACTTGATTAGTAATAATTTAGTCATTGATAAGAATCTAAACAAAGGCATTACCTTGTTTAAATCGGTTGGTGCAGCAAGCTTTGATGCTGCGGTTGCCCTTGAGCTCGCTAAAACAGCTCAACAAGAAGGCTTAGGGCAGACTTTTGAGTTATAACAAAACAGCATTTAGGTTTGATTGCCTTAGCAACACTGATTAACAGCAACACTAATTAACAGCAACACTAATTAACAGCAGCGCTGATTACCAGTAGCACAATGACTGCTGCAACACACTAATATAATAACTTTTATAATAATTGTTCTAATTAGATTTGTGCTATTTATCAGAATGTTCAAGTTATGGGAAAGATCTCGGCAAGGTAACGCCCACATACATAAAAACTCAAGCAAAAATACTAAATTACAGCCTCATTTAACCATAATTAACTCAATTGAATGTCCTAACACTCCTTAATAGATCTTAATAAACGGTGTAGTTTCATCAGCGTAGTCGAAAGCGTTGAATCATAAAAACCGTCAGCCACAAGGCCATAAAACAGACGCAGGCGCCAATGTAACCTACACTCGATAAGGAGATGTTTGTTACTACATAACCCCCTAGCAAAGCACCAGCGCCGATGCCTAAGTTAATGATGCCTGAAAACATAGACATAATCATATCTTGAGCTTGCTCATCGATCATGAGGATTTTGGCCTGAATGGATATGATAAGTAGCATCAACGCTGTGCCCCAAACCAACGCACTGACGCTAAGCGCCCATATCGAAAAAACAGCCAACAAAAGCGTAACCATAGACAGTAGCATGATTACAGTAGATGACATCATTAAGGCCGTGTTATGCCTGTCTCCCCAACGACTAAATATGATACTGCCAATAACTCCTGCACCCCCAAATAATAAAAGCACAAAAGTAGCCGTGTTATCACTGATAGAGCCGACCTGACGCATAAAAGGCTCAATATAAGAGTAAGCGGTGTAATGCGCCGTAAAGATAATGAAGATGAGCAAATACAGGCTGACCAATAATGGGTTTTTGAGTAATTCAGGTACTTTTTTTAGCGAACCCTCAAACATGCTAGGCAACTTAGGCAGTAGTTTCGCTTGTAGCAAAAATACGATAAGACCAATAAACCCAATGCCTGCGAAGGTAGTACGCCATCCAAACCATTGACCAACTAAGCGCCCTATGGGCACACCTAACACCATCGCCAAAGACGTGCCTGTAGCAATCACACTAAGTGCCAATGCTTTTTTGCCTTCTGGCGCCACACGAATGGCTATCGAGGCGGTAATTGACCAAAAGATAGCATGCGCTAGAGCAACGCCAACTCGGCTAATCAATAAAACCTGAAAGCTCCAGGCATAAACCGATAAGATATGACTAACGACAAAAACTGCAAACAGAGCTAACAGTAAACGTCTGCGCTCAATCTTACTGGTTAGTAGCATCAAGGGTAACGACATCGCAGCAACTATCCAAGCATAAAGCGTAATCATCCATCCCGTTTCAGCCGTGGTAATAGAAAAGTCATTGGCAATATCAGAGAGAAGCGCAACAGGCACAAACTCTGTGGTATTAATCACAAACGCACTGATTCCCATTAAAGTGACACGAAAGTACTGGGTTCGTTGAGAATCTGTTGTTGTGTCAAGGTTATTAATCATAAAGTGGTTATAACATCCAATGTGGTAGAGAAATAATAACGTGATGAACAGGAATATTGGCCTTGCTCATAGTTCAAGCAAGCAGTGCGCTGAATTCTACTACATTTACGGTACGCTAATAAGACACATTTACCAACAGCTTACATACCCTTTTAGTGGATGTCTTTGCAGGAGAAGCATTTAGTAAAAGAGCTAAAAGGTATTGATGTTGATACTGATGACTTTGCCCGCATCTAGCCCATAAGCTTGCGGCGGCTGGTGTGGGCTGTATTGCAGCAAGTGCCAAGAAACAAGACTGTGATGCAGGTGCACTAGGTGCAGCTATTGGTGAAAGTATTGTAGATTATTATATAGATAATAATATGCAGGATCTAATTAATGCTGATCTTATGCCGCAAAACTACCTTGATAATTTGACTAAAAAAGTCAGTTTAGCTACTGGAGTTGTTTCTGTATTAGCTGGTACTGATGTAGATGTAGCTGTACATAGTGCAATAATGGCTATTGAGAATAATGGCTCTTATAAGTCTGCTGAAGAGGTAGAACTCAGTGAAGGTATGCTGCAAGCTTATGCCGTAGCAGCAGGAATTGTAATTACTCCTTTAGGACTGGCACAAACGTATCACGAATACAATAATGCTAAAACAGATAGAGAACGAATTCAAATTTTAGTTTCATTAGGGCTTCCAGCAGCTAAGGCTACTAAACTTGCTGCAAAGGTTAATGTACTGGAAAGAAGCTGCTTCGTGGCGGGTACGCTTATTGAAACAATAGACGGTCTAAAACCGATCGAAACCATTCAACAGGGCGATTTGGTTTGGTCACGTCATGAAGAAACTTTAGAATATGGCTATAGACCAGTCACTGGTATAGCCAGTTTTGACGATAAAGAAATTTATGAAGTTGTGGTTCAAGACAGCAACGACAATACCGAAACCTACCAAACCACAGAAGAGCATCCATTTTGGGTAGTGAGTGCAGGATGGCTGCCTGCTAAGATGTTACAGGCAGGAATGACGCTTGTTAACCGTGATAATGAGCAAACACTCAAAGTCGTAAGCCAAACCAAGCTGGATAAAACCGATACAGTATATAACTTTGAGGTAGATGAATTCCATACTTATCATATCGGTAAGTTTGGCGTTTGGGTGCATAATGCTTGTGTAAAGAGATTCGGTAATTTAAGTAATACTACAAATGATAGAATTCAACAGCTTGCTAAAGGCTATAATGATATTACTGTAGGTAACAGCGTTGTTAATCTTGAAAGGGTTGGTAATCGTAACAGAGGTGGAGATTTTGCGTGGTTATCAGCAGGAGGAAAAGTAATTAAAGATACTCCAGATATCAAAATTAGCTTACTACCTGATGGTTCAAAAGTGATTTCTCGTTTAAAAAGTAGTAGTGGTCATTCAACTATTGAGATTCAAAGTGCTACAGGTAAAGCACTAATAAAAATACGCTATTGATTTATAGGAGTTAAATATGAGAGAAGAATATAGTGAACCATGGTTTCCAAAAGATGAAAAAGTAAAGGAAATTTTTTTAAATACTAACAATGAAGACTTGAAAAAGGTTAGTGAGGTATTGAATAATGTTCAAACCTTTATTCCTATAATTAATCCAGTTTTTGCATTAGTTAAAAACTGGAAGATTGCATTAGTTTCTCCTGAAACTTTAAATGAAAATATTGAAGACTGGGATGAGTGTTTTTTTAGTAGGTTAGAAAATATAAAGAGTGAATTTAATGATCAAGAATTCTACTGGACATGTTTAAGTGATTTGGAAGACTTATCCCAAGAAACTTATTCCTACCAAAAATTTTATCCTTGTGGTGTAGCAAAAGCACCATTAACTTTAGATAACTATATTAGAGTTCGTTCATCGCTTCCTTACGTATGTACTGAAACGATTACATGTTTTAATTCAAACCTAGATGTTTTGGTTTATCAAGTATCTGGAGAATATATTCTTGTAGCAGCAGATAGTTTTTTATTAGAAAAACTATTCTTAGAAAGTCAGTATAAGGGATGGAACATATTGGATAGTGAAAAATTTTTCTACGGTGATTTAGATATCATATTAAGATTTGCTAAAGCTATTTATGAAAGAAGTAATATGATTTTTTAGGCGTATAATTCTTAATATATATAAACTTATAGTCAATATAAGGATATCAGTAGGTAGATAATAGCAATACCAAAACCTACCAAACCACAGAAGAGCATCCATTTTGGGTAGTGAGTGCAGGATGGCTACCTGCTAAGATGCTTCAAGCAGGAATGACGCTTGTTAACCGTGACAATGAGCAAACGCTCAAAGTTGTTAGCTAAACCAAGCTGGATAAAACGGATACCGTATATAACTTTGAGGTAGATGAATTCCATACTTATCATATCGGTGAGTTTGGCGTTTGGGTGCATAATGCTTGTTATACATACCTTAAAAACACAGAGATTCCTACATTTACAGTAAACAGCACTCAGCTCGGTAGAAAATTAGGAAAGCATGTTCAAGATTTTGGGGGTGATGTTACTAAGAAAGCTGATAGAGATATGATCACTAAAAAAAGTCGGCGGGCAAAAAGTATTATATAATAAAAAAGGGTCGCCTAAGTATTTAGTACGTTCTAATACAAGTCATAGTGGAGATGTTTTTAAAGGTTTTAATAATGAGAGTGCTGCAATTAAAGCAGCTGAAATAGGAAGCTCAGATACCAAAGTTAGGACAGGTAGTTATGATATTCATTTAAAAAGGGTAGCAGATTAATGAGTAATCAGTTTTATTTGATTTCAAGATTTAAAGATGATGATGCTTTAAATGCAAGAAAATGGGATAATATTTCTAATTATATCGAAAGGTTTGGCGTTGACTGTATAGATGAATATTTAGTAATTGAAAATAAATTTGTTACATTTTTAAAAATGTTTTACGATGAATTTTCAACAAAGCCTAAAAAATACTATGATTGTCATTTTTTAGCATCTCATATCATAGTAAATGATTCAGAAGGTAGAGACCCTAATCTTTATTACGGATTGGGAGATAATATTGATGAAAGGTTAAAAAAACTGGCTAAATTGAATATGAATTATATCGTAGAAGAGGACGTTATTTTCTTATTGACTTGCTGGATTAGAAATTTGTGTTTGATTTATCTATTTGATGTATCTACAGGAAGCTTTTTGAGAGCAACAGATGCAGATTTTTGCTTTACGTTAATGCTACATGAGAATTTTGAGGTAGCTGATATATTTCAACCTATTGAGCATGTATATTTTGACAAGTCCTTAGATCCAAGTGTTTAAATGAGGACAACATTAGACGGTGGATTCAGGCTCAATCGAAACAACGGCACAGTTACCCAAGTTTAACCAAACTCAGACCATCATTTCACCAAACGGGGTCGTTGTCCAAATTCCCGTGGAAGTTAGCCTTAATGAGAACAACCAAGCAAAAAACAGAATTAACCTAGGCCAAGATGACTTAGGTAAGATCGCATTAGAATTATCAAAGCAGTCTGGCTATGGGTATTTAGCAGACTTAGAAAAACGCGGTCATATTAACTGGCAACAAGTTGATCTGATTCAGAAAAACTGGAATTATGAACAAGAAGGGTTAACCCCAGCGGCAGCAGCTTTAATAGCCATTGCGGTAACTGTTGCGACAGGTGGTGCGACTCTTCGTCTTGCATTGTGGCAAAGCGGTGAATTTTAATTCGTCCAGATAGTCAATTCCCATAAATACTATGATATAACTCATCAGCGGATAGGTTATAAAGACGTTAAGCACGGCTTTTAAATCTTTATGACCTATTATCTTTGCTAAAATCTCGACAGGTAGCTTTTTAGTATTAACTAATCTACTAACTAATAGGTAATAGTCTAAATCTTTAGATATTAAAAAACCCCTGCAACTCAGTGAGTTACAAGGGCTAAATCTTGGTAGGCGTAACTAGATTCGAACTAGCGACCTCCACCATGTCAAGGTGGCGCTCTAACCAACTGAGCTATACGCCTATAGAGGTTGAGTATTTTAGCAAGTTTTCAATGCTTTGCAAGTTTTTTTATAAAAATAAAGTGTTTATGTTTAGATAATGATTTTAACGCTCAAGATGCAGATACTGCATATGACGCTCATATTGATTTAATATATCGACCAACACTTGCTCTTTGGTGTAGCCTACTAAATCATACTCCTGAGATCCTTCACCTAAAAATACTTCAGCACGATAATAGTATTCAGCCTGCTTGGTGGAGCTTGATAGCATAAAGCTGGGTCTTTCAGCTTTAACCAAATAGACGTCATAGACGAAATCATCTTCAGTGCCATGTCCAACTTTTAGGCTCAAGCCTTCAAAGCCTATTGAACCATCATGTTCAACCAGCTGTGTAGCAAGTCCGCCATTATTTAATTCCGACTGAACCTCTTGCATAGCAGGTAACACAGTATTGAGTAAGAATGCTTGTACTTGTTTTCTATTCGGGAAGCTGACGATACGTTGTAGCCTAGCTTTCCACGTTTTACCATTATTAAGAACACTTGCAGTTCCAACTGCACTGGCCTTACGCTTGTTACCCTCTTCTTTCAATGACTTCCACATTGCTATCATATAAAGTACCAAGATAACTGAAAACGGTAATCCAGCAATAACAGAAACAGATTGTAGCGAAGTAAACCCACCCGCAAATAATAAACCTAGTGTAATTAACCCTGTAGCAGCTGCCCAAAATAGTCGCAACCAAACGGGTGCATCTGCATCATTGGCCAGACCTCTTGAGCTTAAGTTAGATAAAACCAAAGCACCTGAATCTGCAGAGGTCACAAAGAATACTAATCCAATAATAACGCCGGCAAAAGATAAAATATCGCTAAATGGAAAGTACTCAAATAATGCAAATAATCCCATAGGCGCATTATTAACCGCAATTTCACCAAGTTCAGTTGCGCCATTATTGACCAAATCAATCGCTGAGTTACCGAAGATAGAGAACCAAGCGAAAATAAAGCCTAACGGAATAAACATTACCCCAAATACAAATTCTCGCAGCGTCCGTCCACGACTAATACGCGCAATAAACAATCCAACAAAGGGCGCCCAAGCGACCCACCATGCCCAAAAGAAGATGGTCCACCATGATTTCCATTCTGCCCCTGCATCCCCCTCATAGGCATAAACATCAAAGGTTTTAGCCACCACAGTTTGGAAATAATCGCCAATATTTTGAGTAAACGCATTTAATAAATATACCGTATTACCCATAAACAAAATAGCCAGTAATAACAGTAACGCCGTTATCATATTGAACTCAGACAATCGGCGTACACCGCGCTCAACCCCCGTCATCGCAGATAACCCTGCCACGATAATGACTGAAATAATAATAAGACTTTGTACTGTTTTGCTATCGGCAATACCAAATACATGCGTCAAACCCGCATTAGCCTGTAGAACCCCGATACCCAAACTGGTGGCAATCCCCATTAAGGTACACACCACACCAAAGGTATCGACGCCATCGCCTAGCCAGCCTTTGACCAACTTTTCACCAAATATGGGGGTCAGAGCAGAGCGCAAGGCCAAAGGCATATTCTTACGATAGGCAAAATAGGCTAAGGTCATACCAATTAACGCATAGATACCCCAACCATGTAGCCCCCAATGTAGGAAAGTCTGAGGCAATGCCTGACGCATGGCTTCAGCACTTTCAGGCGTTAACCCACTATGAGGTGTCAGATAATGCATTAAGGGTTCTGATGCGCCAAAAAAAAGCAGGTCAATACCGATACCTGCTGAGAATAGCATAGCGGCCCACGTCAGAAATGGAAACTGAGCCTTCTCATGGTCTTGACCTAGCTTGATATCGCCATAGCTTGACAGGCCAACGAATAGGGAAAATATACTATATGCAGCGATGACGAGCATGTAATACCAGCCTAGGCTATTAGATACCCAGCTCATACTGGCGCTTAATAAACTTTCACTATACGTAGGAAAAGAGATTGTCCAAATGATAAGTAGAATCGAGATAATCGCAGAACCAATAAAGACTGTCTTATTTAAACTTAAAACCTCTTTATGATCGGTCAAATCCTTTGAGGGGGAGCTATTCATAAAAGACCTCAGTTATGACTATTTTAATCTGTTAATAAAAAAAGGGTGTTAGCTTTTCCACTATATAAAACATAAAACCTATTTGACCAGTAGAAAAGCAACACCATTCGCAAGCATTCAATCCGTTTTAAAAAAGCGATGTTTAAGCAAACGCCTACCAGTTTAAAAGTTGAGCGTTATGCAAGGTTTGGCTCAAAATGACGTAGAGGCTCCCCTCGTATAGGAGTATTATTAGCCACATAATAGTCGGCAGTTGATCGTGGTAGCTTTCTACCCCGCATTGTATCAGCTATTTTTTCCGCCATCATAATAGTTGTGGCATTTAGGTTGCCGCTAATGATGTTTGGCATAATGGACGCATCAACAACACGCAGCCCTTGCATACCATGTACCAAACCTTCCTCATTTACCACAGCTTGCTCATGATAGCCCATTGCACAAGTACATGAAGGGTGATAGGCCGTTTCACCATGCTCGCGCACGTAATCATCTAACTGCTGATCTGTCACCAAATCATCGGTCGGAGATATCGCTTTACCACGATAAGGATCTAAGGCGGGTTGATTAATAATCTCACGAGTAATACGAATGGCTGCTCTAAACTCTCGCCAGTCTTGCTCAGTCGACATATAATTAAACAGTATACTTGGATGCTCATTTGGATCACGTGATTTTAACTTCACACGACCACGACTTGGAGAGCGTAACGAGCCCACATGAGCTTGAAAGCTATGATTATCAATAGCGTTCCGTCCATCATAACGTACTGCTAATGGCAAAAAGTGATATTGAACATTGGGATGAGTAAACTCTTCATGCGTGCGTATAAAGCCGCCACCTTCGAAGTGATTAGTCGCCCCAAGACCCGTTCCCATCAATAACCACTCAGCACCGATGGCAGGCTTATTCCACCATTTATTTGCTGGTGCAATAGACACAGGCTGGGTACATTCGTACTGCATATAGATCTCTAAATGATCTTGCAGATTATTACCCACACCGGGTAAGTCTAATACCACTGGTATATCTAGTTCTTGTAGCCACTGTGCTGGACCGATGCCTGATCGTTGTAATAATTGCGGTGATCCGATTGCTCCAGATGACACGATGACTTCACGACTGGCTTGAAACTGTTTCGTTTGTCCTTGATGCTCAACTTTGACGCCTACTGCTCTGTTGCCCTCAAAAAGAATAACGTCTGTCAATGCGCCAGTTAGAATAGTAATGTTGCTACGTGGCTTGGCTTTATCCAAATATCCTCGTGCCGTTGATGCACGGCGACCATTAGGGGTAACGAACCTATCCATAGGACCAAAGCCTTCTTGCTGATAGCCATTTAAGTCGTCAGTACGAGGGTAACCAGCTTGCACCCCTGCCTCTATCATCGCTTCATATAAAGGATTGACATTCGGCTTAGATGTGGTTACCTCGACGGGTCCGCCGACCCCATGATAATCATTTTCCCCAGCGTCACGATTTTCACATTTTCTAAAGTATGGAAGACAGTCTAAATAGGTCCAATCCTCTAAACCTTTGATCTTTGCCCAATCATCGAAGTCCAGCGCATTACCTCGTATATAGCACATGCCGTTAATGAGTGAGGATCCGCCAAGTCCCTTACCGCGTCCACAGTCCATCACCCTATTATTCATATAGGGTTCAGGTTCTGTTTTGTAGCCCCAGTTATAAGTCGTACCTTGTAGCGGCATGGCTAATGCCGCTGGCATTTGCGTCCGGAAATCCAAACGATGATCGGGACGCCCCGCCTCAAGTAACAATACGGATATGTCTGTATCTTCCGTCAACCGAGTTGCCAGCACATTCCCTGCAGAGCCAGCACCGACAATAATATAGTCAAATTCTGATTTAGTTGTGGTCATAACACTGTCCTTTTAAAGCTGTTCTCGTAGCTTTAATACATTAAACATTCAGGTCAAAACTTAAAAGCCGCTATTAAGTCGAAACAAGTAATAGTAATAAAGGTTAATAGCTTTTATTGCTTATTTAAAATACAGACTCAAATTTACCCAGTTCAATTTGCACCGACTTAGTTTGAGTGTAATGTTGCAGTGTCTGAATACCATTTTCACGACCAACTCCTGAGTGCTTGTAGCCCCCTACAGGCATTTGTGCAGGTGATTCACCCCACGTATTGATCCAACAAATACCTGCTTCAATCTGACCAATTACTCGATGAGCTCTGGTTAAGTCTTTCGTAACAATACCAGCTGCTAAGCCGTAAGTGGTATCATTCGCACGGCGTATAGCTTCCTCTTCAGTGTCGTAGCTTAAAATAGACATGACTGGACCAAAGATTTCTTCCCGTACGATACGCATGTCATCGGTACAATCAGTAAATACCGTCGGAGCAACATAAGCGCCTTTCGCAAAGTCGCCAGTCGTTACGCGCTTGCCACCGCACAATAGGGTTGCGCCACCTGCTTTTCCGTCTTCAATGTAGCTAAGTACATTATCCATGTGGCTAAAACTAACCATAGGGCCCATAGTGACACTCTCATCCATAGGATCGCCAAGTTTAATACGATTGACACGCTCAACGATAGCCTGTTCAAATTTAGCTTTTAGAGAATGTGGAACAAAGACACGGGTACCATTGGTACAGACTTGACCTGAACTATAAAAATTAGCCATCATAGCGATATCCGCCGCTAAATCAATATCTGCATCATCAAATACAATCAAAGGCGATTTACCACCAAGCTCCATGGTAATGTCTTTTAAGGTAGAAGATGCTGCGGCCTCCATCACTTTTTTACCCGTATCAACGCCGCCAGTGAAAGATACTTTTGCGATATCAGGATGATTAGTAAGCGCACTGCCCACTTCATAATTTCCCTGAACGACATTAAACACACCGTCAGGTAACCCGGCTTCTGAATAAATTTCAGCCAGTTTTAAAGCAGATAGCGGAGTAACTTCTGAGGGTTTGAAAACCATGGCATTTCCTGCAGCCAAAGCAGGTGCTGACTTCCACATGGCGATCTGGATAGGGTAGTTCCATGCACCAATACCTGCCACTACCCCTAATGGCTCTTCACGGGTATAGACAAAACTCGATTCTCGAAGCGGAATTTGACGACCCTCTAACGCTGGGGCTAACCCCGCATAATACTCAACGACATCTGCCCCCGTCACGATGTCAACGTACTTGGTTTCTGAAATTCCTTTACCGGTTTCTAGAGTCTCTAAAACGGCAAGCTCATCATTGCGTTCCCGTAATATATCAACCGCTTTAAGGAGAATACGACTGCGCTCAACGGGCGTCATACTGGCCCAAACCTTTTGACCTTTCTCGGCTGCTTTTACCGCCTGATCCACCTGTTCACTTGACGTTTGTTGAATCTTAGCGATAACCTCTCCCGTAGCTGGATTGATGGTATCAAATGTTTTAAGCGACGTATCTACGGGTAAATAAGCACCATTTATATACGCTGTTTGAACCTTTTTAAACGTTGTAAGCTCATTTTTAAGCTGAGAAGCAGTCATTATTAGCCCTTATCATTAAAAAAATTTTAAGTATAAAATAAATAAAAAATAATAAACACTTACCCTTAAGATAAGCACTCTTGCCCTTCATACGTTAAGACGTTATCTAATTTTGGCGAAATAATAAGACATTGATTGACATTACCTAATAAAACTTTACCTAAAGAAACCTTGCCTCAAAACAGTGATTTTGAGATTAAGCCTTATAGAGTTTAATAGATCAATAATAAGTTAAATTTAAATATGACGACATTTTTAATTTTTTCAATAAATAAAGAATTTATTATAGCAAACTTAAATTTATCCACTTACACGCCCTATTAAAAACTAAATATTTAATATATTTTTATTACAGACACTTGAGTCTCAAGCTTTCATAATAGTCACAGCAAAATTTATTATTACCCTACATAATTATTTTATATCTTATCCCGTTCTCAACTTATTTAAATTCGCTGTATGCTGGTGCTTTTAGACCAGCAAATCATGACCTTTAATTAAAAATGCTGGACTAAAGCCTCAGCCTACGTTAAGAGTTGAGAATGAGGTATATCTTATAAATTTTACAACTTTAAAAAACAAGGAATGACAAATGTCAGATAACATCATTGATTTAGGATCAGGATTCTGGAACATACGTGGGTCATTCAAAATAGGGGGGCTATTAGATATTGGCACTCATTGCTCACTGGTAAAATTAAATTCAGGCAAGTTTATTTTTCTTGATAGCTATACGCTAGAGGGTAATGTGCGTGCTAAAGTAATGACACTAACTAATAACGGAGAGAAGGTTGAAGCTATATTAAATCTTCATCCTTTTCACACGGTACACTGTGCGCAGATGGCAAAAGACTTCCCAAACGCTGTGAACTATGGGAGTAGTCGTCATCATACGAGAGTACCCGAAGTACAGTGGGAGAATGATTTTGTTGAAAGTGAAGCAGTGGCACAGCGTTATCCTGAACTTGAGTTTTCTATCTGTCAAGGTATTCACTACATTCATCCCAACGAGATGATCCATGCTGGTTCATTACTGGCTTATCATTCAGCCAGCAAAAGCGTGCACGTCGATGATACTTTAATGACCCCGCCGGCAAAATTTCTGAAAGCAATTCTGCCCTCGCTAATGATACATCCTACTACCAAACAGGCTTTAAAAGATGAGCCTAATGCGGGTCAGCAATATTGCGACTGGCTAGAGAGCCTTGCACATGAATGGTGTGATACTCGTAATTTCTGTGCAGCACACTCAGATGTGGTTAACTTTAAAGAGGGAGAGTTTAAATTATCGTTACTCAAAACAGTCGACAAAGCCCGCTCAAAACTTGAAAAGGCTTGATAGCTTAACCTGCTTTGATTTTATAGCATCCATTATAAGCATCAAGTATAAGCATAAGGAGGCATTGACGCTTACTATTGTCTGCTTATTGTCAAATTATTGCATTAAAGTGCTTAATTAAACGTCTACGATATCATTTTTGCGAGCCATACTATCGTATTGCTTGCGCTAATCTACTGAACATAAATTTAAATTACTTTGACCCTTTATTGAGTTTATGAAAAGGCGTATTTCACTGTTAGCATAGTCGATGATTATTTTGATTATAGTAGTGATAGCCTTGCCCTAAGTGTTGCAATATTCTTAAGTTATAAAGCCATTTTATGGTTCTTTTTTATGGTTCTTTTTTACGGTTATTTGATTCGTTAAGGTAGATAAAATATTCCAATTATTTTTGAATAGATGAATAAGTGATCGCTATTTTGGCATAAGTAAATAGTATTCAGATGTTAAGTAATTGCTAAGCTCATCTATTAAGCCCATCTATATAATAGTGCTTCACACTTACTACTTCACACTTACTATAGGTTATTTAATCATATCATTTAATCTCAGGCAAAATTAACTATGAGTGAATACTATTCATCCTATATTGAATAACCTGATTTTTATTCAATGATAAACTCTATTATGATTACTCCATATAATAACTCATTTTATCACTAGCTAGTGAATATGATTAATGGAGTAGGTTATGAGTACCAATTCAGACCCCAAAGCAACGCTGATCAATGACACTTTACATCATGTACCGAGCCATATTTTAGGTTATCCACGTATTGGTAACCAACGTCAAACCAAATTTGCACTTGAGCATTATTGGAAAGGCAAAAAAGATAAAGCCGCAACTCGAGACACACTTTATCGGGTGTTTACAGATAATATCCAAGAGCAAATTGATGCTGACCTTGACATCATTACGACGGGAGATTTTGCTCATTACGATTTAGTACTAACTCAAGCGGTAGCCTTTGGTGTTTGCCCGCCACGTTTTGAAGGCGCCGAAATCCTAGAGCCTTTTGATCGTCAGTTTTATTTTGCTCGTGGGCGTGACCATACTAATCAGTTTGAAGACACCGCTGCTTGGCAAATGACCAAGTGGTTCGACACAAACTATCATTATTTAGTACCTGAACTCGGTGCAGACGAATCATTCTCAAATATTGATTTTAGCGAAATCTTTAAGCAAGTCGATGACGCGCAGGCAGTCTTAGAAAAAAACAATCAATGCGATAAGCCATTAAAAGTGGTACTGGTTGGTCCAGTAAGCTTTTTATATTTGGCGTCATCAGAGCTTGAGAATAAGGTAGAGCATTTAGCAAACCTACTGCCCGTATATGCTAAATTGTTAAACGAGTTGGGCAAACGTGGTGTGGATTGGGTGCAAATGGATGAGCCAATTTTAGCGTTAGATTTGGATGCTAAATGGCAGCAAGCATTTGAACGTGCTTATAATGGGCTACAACAGACTCCACCACAGCTCATAGTTGCCTGTTATTTTGATACGTTAGGTAATAATTGTAATATTGCATGTAACCTCCCTATTAGTGGTTTACATATCGACTTAACGCGTAGTGCTCGCCCTAAGCAGTATGTATTGCAAGTGATTGATCATTTGCCGATACATAAAATATTATCGTTAGGTGTGGTAGATGGGCGTAGCGTTTGGACGACTGATATTGCTAAATACCAAAACATCTTAGTTGAAGCTAATGAGCGCATGAATAGTAAGAAAATAGGTGAGCATGACCGTCTTTGGGTAGGTACTGGCTCATCACTATTGCATCTTCCCGTTGATATAGATTTTGAAGAAGTACCTAGCGAGCTTGCAGGAAAACTTGCTTTTGCGAAACAAAAGCTCAAAGAGGTAGTGACTTGTGCCCAAATTGCATCAGGTACTGCAGCTGATAGTGAATCAGCAACACATACCATTAACTTAACACCGCTAAGTGAAGGGGCACAGTCTCGACAGGGTGAGTTTAAAGAGCGTTATACCACTCAGCAAGAGGTACTAAACTTACCGTTATTACCGACCACAACCATTGGTTCATTTCCGCAAACCAGTGAGATTCGCCGAGCACGTCGCCAATGGAATAAAGGTGAGATCGGTAACAGCGAATATCAAACTCTTATTAAGCAGGAAATTGAACGCTGCGTGACTCAGCAAGAGAATCTCGGTCTCGATGTACTGGTTCATGGGGAGGCAGAGCGTACTGACATGGTTGAATATTTTGCTCAATATCTGGATGGATTTTGGTTAAGCCAAAATGGCTGGGTGCAGAGCTATGGCACACGTTGTGTTCGTCCGCCAATTGTTGTGGGTAATATTAGCCGTCCAAGTGCGATGACAGTAGAATGGACAACCTACGCTCAAAGCTTAACAGATAAGCCAATGAAGGGCATGCTGACCGGTCCTGTAACTATTTTAAACTGGTCATTTGCACCAAGTGATGTGAAAACACGTGATATTCTACGCTTGCAGATAGCCGAAGCCATTAATCAAGAAGTGAATGATTTACAGCAAGCCGGTATCAAAATTATTCAAATTGATGAGCCTGCATTTAGAGAAGGTTTGCCCCTTAAAACGGCCGACCAGTCACATTATTGGAAGGAGGCGGTAAACACTTTTAAGCATTCCGCCAGTAGTGCAAAAGCTGAAACACAGATCCATACCCACATGTGTTATTCAAGCTTCCATGATTGCTTGCATCACATTCAAGAGATGGATGCAGACGTCATTACCATTGAAACGGCACGTTCAGGACTACAATTATTAGATGCTTTTAAGTCTACCGAGTCAGGAAAAGAGGGCGGATATCGAAACGCTATTGGACCAGGTGTCTATGATATTCATAGCCCACGCGCGCCAAAAGCTGAGGCCATGGCGGTGGTAATTGAAGAAGCTAAGCAATACATTCCTATTGAGCGTTTATGGATAAACCCAGATTGCGGTCTAAAAACCCGCAATTGGGAAGAAGTGAACGAGCAGCTCAGCAACATGGTTGAAATGACTAAGGCAGTGCGTCAAAAGTATGTCGCATGATTTATAAGCAAATAATATAGATTTATAATATAAATAAATACCAACCAGTCATTAATATAATTCTTTAAACCCTACTCAATTGATTCAGTTAGGGTTTTTTTATATTTACGAATAATGTAGGTTGATTGCTACCTATCTGAATGTCAGGCATAATTTTATTAGTTAATGGTTTCAGGGATGAAACGTTAGTGACTTGAATGCCATTTTTATATAGGTGGGTAAAACCATAGGTTTTAATATTGTCCGCTTTGCGCCAATGGTATTTGACTTTTCAGCCGCTTAATAGATTCCCTGTCAGTTCTAAAAAACCTCTTAACTGAACTTAGATTCAAGTCAATTTGATAACCCTAAAACGTAAGGATACAGTACATGGGCATGTTCGATTATAAAAACTATTCAAGTGATGAGTCCAAAAAGTTAGTGGACGATGCAAATCGCCTCTCATCATATACCAATACCTCAAGTTTCTTAGGCTTCATTCCAGCTGATGAGGTGCTAAATACGCTAGATGATATTACTGGCGACTTATTTCCTAGTGATACAAATATTGGAATTCCTGATGGATGGCGCGAGCTATCTCCCAGTGATTTAGGGGTAAGTGATGATTTGCTGGATAAATCCGGCTACTTCACAATTGAAAGCCTCTATACCGGCACTACGGTAGAGGGCCCTCAAGCTAAAATTTTCGGTCAATATGATGATTCTGGTAAATTAATACGCATAAACTTAAATATATCGGGTACGAATGATTTGGCTGATGTATTCGATTATTTCAATCTAAATACCCGTGAAGGTAAAGAGCTTTTTGAACCTATTTTAAAAATTGTAAAAGATTATGCTTTAGAGAATGGCTTAACCGGCAGTGATGTACTTATTAGTGGTTACAGCCTTGGGGCTGGGGTAACTAACGTTATTGCTGCAGAGCGCTTGGTGCTGTCTGAGGGTTTTTTTGCTGATTCTGATTATATGGCTTTTGCCGTTCCTACTTTGTATGATAACCCAGATGTGGTTTTTAACTATGGCTATGAAAACGACGTCGTTCATCGAGTTGCAGGCGATGCGCCAGATTTTTTATCTGCTGTTCAAGCTGCTGATTTTGGCTTAGTTAACCCTGATAAAGCCTATGAGAGTTCAACAGATAATATCGTCCTATTTAATGATGTATATGCCTCTGCCCTTTGGGATGTCAGCTTATTTTCATTATTGAACATTCCAGTCGGCTGGTATGCACATATTAATGGATTCACGACAGATGCGATAACCCGCATTGCTGAGTCTACTTTTTATGATTATACCCAAAAAGACAGTACCGTGATTGTGGCTGACTTGACAGAAGTGCGTCGTGGCACAACTTGGGTCGAGGATGATGCGGCACATACGTCAAGTCACTTTGGTAGTGCTGCATTCCTAATTGGAAGTAAATATGGTGATTTGATTGCAGGCGGAAGTAACTTTGATTATATTGACGCTGGGTTAGGCAATGATACGATCAAAGCCGGCGTGGGCGTCGATCATGTGGATGGCGGTCAAGGGAGTGATGAAATTCGTATAGCTGGGCGTAGTAAAGACTGGAATGTCTTCAAAATGGAAGACGATACCTTGTTCTTCGTTAATAAAGATGAGTATAACCTTGTCGAGGCAGAGAATGTAGAGTCGGTTAGTTTTGATCGAGAGCTGATGAGCCACGACTATAACTATACCATCGGCGAGACAGCATTAGAGAATACCCAGCCCATCCGTAAATGGTTTAGCAAATATGACATCGAGCTTGCAGATCATATTGAAGGCAGTGACGATGATGATACACTTACCGGCGAAATAGTATTCGCTCGTGAGGGTAATGACAGCGTTAATGGAACCAATAGTAGTGATATTCTACATGCTGGTCGCGGCGATGACTTCATTATTGCCTTTGGCGGTGATGATCGTGTCTATGGTGGGCTAGGCGATGATATATTAGATGGGGGGGAGGGAAATGATACCTTGGTCGGGGGAATAGGGAATGATACTTTCATTATAAATGCCAATGCAGGATCTGATCTCATTGTCGATTTTAATAATGATGTTGGCTATCGAGATATCCTACAATTTTCATCCGACTTATTTAATGATGTTATCCAACTAGCGGCGCAAACCAGTCAAGACGGTGCCGATGTATCCGTTGCTTTAGGTAACGAAAGCTATCTTACTGTACAAAACTGCTTATTGGATGATGTACTAAGTTGTTCGATAGTCATTTAGGTAGATAGCAAGTTAGGTAGATAGTCAGGTTGATAGTCATTTAGCTCTATAACTCAGAGCAGGTTCGATTTATTGCTAAATTTCAGGCTTCTATTTTAGGCTTGTACTTATTGAGTCAATAGTTTGAGCTTAATTATTTGAGAGTAATACATAACCTCAGCATACCAATGCTGAGGTTTTTTAGTGTGCTGTTGGTTGTTAGTGCGCTGTTGGTGTGTTGAACATTCCAATATTCAAACATGCCACTGTCTATATGTATTTTTAGGTTCAGCAGTCCTAATTTTTGTACGTTCAACTGATCCTAATCTTTTGAGCTATCTTATGGATTATCTTTGGGCTTAGTTTTTTGGTCAGTGGGATTCATAGCCATGGCGGAGCTATTAAACGCAAACCCTTTATTGCTGAATGTACCAATCATGATGGTTTCTATCAACGGTTGAATATCCGTTGAGTTACTTTCTATATCAAGTACAAAGTTTGCACCAGCACCGCCAGTATCATCTAACTTTTCAACAATATAGTTCAAAGTTCCCATAGGAGGCAATTCTATAGAGTTGTTCAAATAATGGCGCACAAAATCGCCCTTGGTGTTGTAATAGTCAATTTTGGTAACATAAAAGCTATCATTCAGGCTAGTGTTACGGATACTAAGCGTTGCAGAGAGCATCACTTTGGGGTTATCTTCATCCACATAAATATTAGAATAGACGGGCACATAAAACTGTTGTTGATATGGCATATCTTTGGAGATAACATCTTCTGTTTCAAGAGCTTCGAGAGGACTTTTATTCTCTTCACTATAGACAATATTAGGATCAACTTTGGATTTATCACAGCCCGTTAATCCTATATTTAACAAGAGTAACAAACCAAACATTAAAGATGTTTTCATACGTTATCTCCGCGAATAGATAAAAAGTGATGATGCTTTGACTAAGCCTAACTGTTGGAGAAAATTTAACCCACTAGCACATTGGTTTCTGGATAATGTATTCGAGTAGCCTTTGGCATCGCAATCAGAAAAGCGAGGGTTAACGGGCCTACACGGCCAGCATACATCATAAACATTATCACAATTTGCCCCAGCTCATCTAGCTGTGTGGTCAAACCTCGAGATAGACCCACTGTGCTCAGCGCTGACACCACCTCAAACAACACATCTTCTAAGGGATGTTCTGTTTCTATAATTGCCAAAATAAATACACTAAGAAAGATAAGCAACATAGTAATACTAAATAAGGCCAATGACTTTCGAACTTGGCGCTCAGGAATACGTCTTTCAAAAATAGTGACATGGTCACGTTGTCTCAAATAAGCCCAAGTGGTTAAAAGTAGAATTATAAACGTGCCCAATTTGACACCACTGGCGGTAGACAATGAACCACCGCCAATAAACATTAAAAACATAGTCAATAGCGTACTGGCATCTGTGAGCTGATCAATAGGTATAGTATTAAACCCTGCTGTTCTCGGAGTAATTGCCTGAAACCATGCGGCTGTTATCTGGTCACTCAAGCTTAACATGCCTAGAGTATTAACGTTATTATGCTCAAATAACCAATATAAAATGAAAGCAATAATATTAAGTAATACCGTGGCCACTATTACCAGTTTAGTATTGACGTTAAATTTTTGCCACCGCCGTTTATCTATTATGTCTTTCAAGACAAGAAAGCCAAGTCCACCCATAGTAATTAAACTGGTTATAATGATGTTAATACCGGTATGTCCCACATAAGGAGTCAAGCTTTCACTGGTCAAGGCGAATCCAGCGTTATTAAAAGCAGATATGGTATAAAAGAAACCATGATACATTGCTTCAAACCAAGGCATTTCTTGCGAAAAAAGCAAGGTAAGACCGACAAAACCTAAAGCCTCAATAATAAATGAAATCGATACCACATATTTTGCCGTGGATATGATGTCGGTAAAACTGGTGCCACCTAACGCTTCACGGGCAATCTTTTGTCCAGTAATATTTAACCTGCGCTGCAAACTAAAAAAAGCAAGCACGGCAAACGTCATAAAGCCTAACCCGCCAAGCTGAATGAGTATGGCAATGACCACTTGTCCAAATCTGGTATAGTTAGCTGTATCCACAACTGCAAGCCCTGTAACTGTCACAGCTGAGGTTGCCGTAAAGGCGGCATCTAAAACAGTAATAGGATCATGGGTTGCTAATGGGAGTTTTAACAGACTGCTACCCAAAGCAATCAAAAACAAAAAACCAATGGCCAATATCATTGGTGGAGACGATAATAATTGCGTTGATTTGTTTGGCATTTTAAATACCTTTATTTATACCTTTGAAGGTCTACATATACTATTTAAAAAAACATAATAAAGCCCAAAATCTAATTTTTAGCAGCTGATTAGCCGCTATTTATCCGTCCCAAATGTCCAGCCCTCAACTCGCCTTTAATACCCAACTTGAAAGTGCTTAGCTAAAGCTTTTAAAGGTTTCATTAATCCGCTAAATACAAGTTTATCAGCAGGCTGCAACAGCGTATCCTCATCAAAGTCACGTATGATTTCGCCATTTCTTACAACGATCAATAAGGAGGTATTAACATGTTTACGCTGCACATCCCCCACCTTTTGTGATTGCCAGTTTCGTGGCACGTCAATGCGAATAATAAACTCATCATTACCCAGTGATAAATACTGTTTAACCAATGGATAGTTCATCGCTTGGGCAATACGAATGCCCATATCCTGCTCAGGATGGATGATGTTTTTGACCCCAATGCTTTCCAAAATAGTATGGTGAGCATCGGTTTTGGCCTTAACCCACAGATTCTTTACCTTTAGATTAATCAAGTTTAAAGCGCACAGTAAACTGGCCTCAAGATCATCGCCTATGCTGACTAACACACCATCAAGCTGGGTTAAATTCAGCTCGTTAATAACCTCTTGATTGGTGGCATCTGCGATGACAGAATGACTTAAAATATTACTGACCTTATCAATTTCTTGTTCATCTAAATCGATTCCAATGACCTCATTGCCTTGGTTTTGAAGCTCTATGGCACATGTACGTCCAAAAGCCCCCAGCCCTATTACCGCAAATTGCATAATTTACCTCTTCAGAATTTAGTTAGTGCAAATGTCATTTTCAAAAGTACAGCACTTTTAACTGTTTAAAACGAATAAAACGTCGAAAATAAAATATCGAAAAAGTGTTAGTTCTATAATTATACCGCAATTAAAATACGTAATATTGTCGTTATATTGAATACAAGGCGTTAACACGGGGTATCAAGTTTAAACCATTTGAGTGAGTTCGATACGGTTGATAGACCTAGAAGCATTTGAGGGAAAGGCGTCAAGGGTTTAAATTGCAGTCGATTAGGAGCTGTATAGCGTTGTATAGTCCCTGGTATTCGGTGTGTATTGTTGGAGTATGGTCAAGGTTATTTATTTTATATAAGTATGAAGTCTTTAAGGAGTTCAGTTTTGACGTTTACCTGCAAGAAGTGCGTGCTTAATGACTGTAACGTGCTCAATGACTATAAGAAGACAAGCGCTTGCTTTTGTGCGAGGGACGAGCACCGAGCTAACCTATTAAAAAGAGACTACCTTTGACCCGCATATTTCTCCCTTTTATAAATGTAACGATGTTGAGGCCAGTCTTTTTTGTTTTTAGCTCTTAATCTTTTAGTTTTAAGGCTAGCAAAGCTTAATGCCTACAAAAAATGAAACGCCTATAAATGAACTAACTACAAAACCTAGCATAAAAAAAGAACCCCAATCGAGGTTCTTTTTCGCATTGAACTAAACTTCAAACTAAACGTCGAAGCTAAGCCAACTAAAACGCTAAGCCAACTAAACGCTAAATGAGCAAAAACTAAACACTCACTTTAGCAATCACTTCATCGCGGGTTAATAGCTGTTTCTCGCTATCTGCACGGCTCACATACTCATATTTATCTTCGGCACGATTGTCTGAAAGGTTACGGTCAGACACCACAATACGATGTGGAATACCAATGAGTTCAAGGTCAGCAAATTTAACACCAGGGCGCTCGTTACGGTCATCTAGAATCACGTTAAGCCCTTTCGCTTTTAGTTCCTCGTATAGGGCTTCGGCAGTATTCATAACCGTGTCTTCTTTTGATTTCATCGGTACGATGGCAATATCAAACGGTGCAATAGAGTCTTTAAGCTCTGGGGTTTTGGTCCAGATAATGCCGTTGTCATCATGGCTTTGCTCAATCATCGCAGCGATGATACGGCTCACACCGATACCATAGCAGCCCATCATCAAGGTTTCAGGCTTGCCTGTTTCCCCAGATACGGTGCAGTTTAATGCCTTTGAGTACTTATCGCCCAATTGGAAGATATGCCCCACCTCAATACCACGCTTAATGCTCAGTGTGCCTTTGCCATCAGGGGAGGGGTCGCCTTCAACGACGTTACGGATATCAACGACATCGGTAATGGTGGCATCACGATCCCAGTTCATGCCAGTAGTATGCATGTCATACTCGTTAGCACCGGATACAAAATCGCTCATGGCAGCCGCGGCACGGTCAACATACACTGGCATATCTAAATCGACACCAATGTAGCCTTTTTTCAGCCCTGCTTGTTGCATTTCTTCTTCAGTAGCAAAGGTTAGTGGTGTATCAACCTCTGCGATTTTCTCTGCTTTAATCTCGTTTAATGTGTGGTCGCCACGCACCACCAACGCTACTAGTTGAGCATCGCCCTCGCTGCCATCGTCATTGATATGATGACCTTTAACGATGAGTGTTTTTACCGTTTTTGATAAGGGGATATCAAGGAACTCTGCCAATGCTTCATTGGTTGTGACTTTAGGGGTGCTAACATTTTTGCGCGCCTCAGAGGGAGCAGGGCGTTTATCATGACAAACGGCTTCGGCGAGCTCAACGTTAGCGGCAAAGTCAGAGCCATTAGAGAAGGCAATAGCATCTTCGCCACTGTCTGCCAACACATGAAACTCATGCGAGGCAGACCCTCCAATTGAGCCAGTGTCAGCTAATACCGCACGAAAGTTTAAGCCCAAACGGTTAAAGATACGGGTATAAGCAGCGTACATATCTTCATAAGTTTGCGCCAATGATGCTTGATTGATATGAAACGAATAGGCATCTTTCATAGTAAATTCGCGGGCACGCATGATACCAAAGCGGGGGCGAATCTCGTCACGGAATTTACTTTGAATTTGGAAGAACGTAATGGGTAACTGTTTATAACTGCGTAGCTCGCCACGTGCTAAGTCAGTGATGACTTCTTCATGAGTCGGGCCAAGCACAAAGTCGCGATTATGGCGATCGGTAAAACGCAATAACTCAGGGCCGTAATCTTCAAAACGTCCAGATTCTTGCCATAATTCTGCCGGCTGAGTCATTGGCATCAGCACCTCTTGTGCTCCGATGTTTTGCATTTCTTCACGGACAATTTTTTCAACTTTTTGTAAAACCCTAAGCCCCATAGGCAACCAAACATATAGCCCTGAGGCAAGCTTACGAATCAGTCCAGCTCTTACCATCAATTGGCTTGATACAATATCAGCATCGCTTGGGGTTTCTTTTAGTGTGGCAAATAAAAATTGACTGGCTCTCATAACAGACTCAACTTAACTGAATAAATACTAAATAAATGATGAATGTAAATGGTTAAATATTATAAATACCACTGATGTTAGCGCATAATTTTCGCTAAAATATAAATATATGCAAATTTATTGCTTCAAGGCTTAAATAATAGCGTTCAATCCACCTATGTTAGGTAAAGTCGCGCTTTGACGCAATACTTTTCTGATTTCTTATTGAATTATTGACCAGAGGTTCAATCTGCCTTAGCTATTTCAACATAAAAAGCTTGTTATTCAGCCCACTGCCATCATTAATAAGATATGGCTTAATACAAAGCAGTATACAAAGCAGTATGCAACTTTAAACTGTCCCAAATTGCTTAAACGAAACAGGTGTGCCTATATGATTAACCCTAAATCTCAATCTGCTAAAGTTACCACTAAGTCCTCGGGTGTCTGGGTTAAGCTTTTGATGTTGCTGATTATCATCGGTTTAGCGGTTGCATTATGGGCACAATTTAATAAAGAGGCCACCACCCAAGTTAAGGCAGTCAGCCGAGAAGGGGTGGTCAGCCGGATTCAAAACCTTAACCGCTTAGAAACCGTGTCTTATAATGTTGATACTGTCATTACCAGTGAAAAACAAGGCTCATGGCAACGGCTATGGACGGATGAGCAAAAGGGCTTGTTTATTGCCCGTGGTCGTGTGGTTGCAGGGGTTGACTTGAGCCAGATTAGTGAGGAGATGGTGCAAATTAGCGAGCCGACTGAGGCGCAGATTGAAGCCGCTAAACAAAAAGCAATTATCGATGGCAATGACAATTTACCCATTACCATTATGCCGAATATTTTAATAACCCTGCCGCCCTCACAAATCTTTAGCGTGTATCTAGATGATATCGAGGTATATGACTGGCAGGCAGGCGTGTTTGGCATGCTAAACGCCAATCCTGATATATTAGCCGCCGCTCAAAAGAGTGCTAAGAGCGAGGTATTAGAACGTGCCTGCAAAGATGGGGTCATGAGTCAAGCCGAGCAAAATGCCAAAACTCAAATGCAGCAGTTATTTGCCATGACGGGTGCAGAAGTTACCGTGGCGACTCAAGGAGCAGGTGCTTGCCAACCGGTTGATTGATAGGTTTATAGCTCAGAGGAGGGTATACTTCAAAAAGGGGTTGAAGCCAATCACGCTTTGCACTCCTATCTACCGTTTTGGGCGAGGCAGCGGCTACGATTAAGCGCGTCTCTTGCGTCACGTAGCCACTCTAAATCTAGCCGCTGCAACTCGCCAAACCGCTAGTATATCCGCTGCAATCGTGGCTAAAAAGCCTTGCTAAACCATAGCCATACTTACTAAGTGAGCACTTTCTATAAACCCTATATCCAATTATCCCTTAAACTGCTCGATGGCATACAGTCGGGCTTTTTTATGCTCAATCATTGGTACTGGATAATCCACATGAGCAAACTCGCCAGTGGGGCTAAGTACTTTACGCAGCTTAATCTCATCATGCAATATCTTCGTGGGAACCTCTTTTAATTCGGGTAGCCATGTTTTAATAAAGATAGCATCTTTATCATGCGTTTTGCTTTGGCTAAAGGGGTTCATAATTCTAAAGTAGGGCGCAGCATCGGTACCAACTGAAGCGCTCCATTGCCAGCCACCATTATTAGACGCAAAATCGCCGTCTATCAGTTTTTGCATAAAGTAGCGTTCGCCCCAGCGCCAGTCTATCAACAAGTCTTTGGTCAAAAACATAGCGGTTACCATGCGCAGTCGGTTATGCATAAATCCCGTTTGGTTTAGGCAGCGCATGGCTGCATCAACTAGGGGTACACCAGTTAAGCCTTGACACCATTTGGCAAAGTCCTCTTTATCGTAAGACCAGTTTATGCTTAGGTCGGTTGCCTGTTTATAAGCTTGATGCTTGACGATATCGGGTCTATCCATTATCACATGTCGGTAAAAATCTCGCCAAGCCAGCTCGCTTATCCAGCGAGAAATATCTTGCGAACTCCTTTGCAAATTGCCAACATCAAGTGCTTTTTTTGCTTGTAAATAGCATAAACGTGGGCTAAGTGAGCCCACTGTTAGATAAGCTGCTAACTGGCTGGTAGCAGATAGAGAAGGTTGGTCTCGACCGAGATCATAGCGATTAATATCATCAGCAATAAAGTGATCAAGTCGGTGGCAGGCGGCGACTTCTCCAGCAGGGTAGTTAGAACGGCAAGACGCTAGTTGAGCGTGATGATTTGCTGCATCTAAATCACGATTGTGCTCAAATAGCCTAAGCGTTTTCTGATGCAAGTGTTGAATGGTCTTTAATGTTTGCGATAAAGACTTATCCTCTTTTTTTAACGGGCTGTTAGTTTCTGCATTTAATGTATTCTCAATCTCATATAAACAGACTGGGCTGGCATCTAAAATACTTTGCCAACGGTTATAAAATGGCGTGAATACCTTATACATATTCCCATCACCGGTTGTCACAGAGTTTGGCGGCAAGATACATTGATCGTGATAGCGGACAAACTGAATATTTTGTGAACTTAGCCTTTGCTCGATAATATGGTCACGAGCCATCTCGTTTACTTCATATTCATAGTTACTGGCAATATGGACAATATTATGTTGCTGACAAAAGGTCTCTACTTTATCAATGCTGTCGCTAAAACTTGAGCTTTGCAATAAGTCAAGTTCAATGCCCAGCTGTACATATAGCGCAGTCGCCAACTTTTTTAGAGTTCTAAAGATAAAATCCAGTTGCACCACTGACATATCATGGTTGAGCCATTGTTCAGGAGTAATAACAAATAAGGCTTTAATAGTTGTCTTAACTGGCGTCTTTATTTTTTCCGAATCTATCTTATTTGCAGCCGCCTGCCTTAAGTCTGCTTGTTTAGCTGTTTCAATTAAATGGGTTAATGCCGTATTATCATGAAGTCGGAGGTCACGGCGGAACCATATCACGTAATTTTCGGTGGAGGGAGATAAACTAACTGATAAGGCGGACTGAGTCATCACGAATTCTCTGAATAAAAGCTTTAAATTTGCCAACATTAAAATTAGCTAAAAGTATGCTACGATAAAGATTATTTGACAATCTATTTAAATGTTCAACAGTCCCTAGAGATTAATTTTGATAGGGTCTTAAATACGGACAGCGATTAGAGGGCATATGCACGTTAAATTTTGCGGATTTACTCAAGCAGACGATGTCAAGCAGGCGGTAGCGCTTGGCGTAGATGCATTGGGTTTTGTGTTTTATCCACCGAGTCCGCGTGCCGTCACACCTGAGCATGCCAAAGAACTCATTAAGCAGGTGCCTGCGTTTGTGAGTGTTGTGGCTTTGGTGGTTAATATGGGTGAAGATGACCTTGTGGAATTGGCGAACACTGTGCCTTTTGACGTCATTCAATTTCATGGTGATGAGACGGCTATTGAATGCCAACAGTTAGCCAGTAGGGTAAACAAACGTTGGATTAAAGCCTTGCGTATTAATAAAGAAACCCTAAATTTAAATAGCATTCAACAACAAATCAACGACTATGCTCAGGCTGGCGCTAGTAATATATTGCTCGATGCCTATCACAAAAATGCTTACGGTGGCACTGGTGAGCGCTTTGATTGGTCGCTGGTACCAAAAAATGCAAGCTTACCCATTATCTTGGCGGGTGGATTAACACCTGAGAATGTTGCTGATACCCTAGCATTACCCATTCAAGCGGTGGATGTAAGTGGCGGGATTGAGTCGGCAAAGGGCGTTAAAGATAGTATTAAGATGAAGATGTTTGTTGAAATGTTTAAATAGATGTAGGTTTAGTTAGCAGAGTATAACGCATTTAATCCACTAAGCGATTTTGGAGAAAACTATGGCTAGTGGAATATCCTGTAATAAAGATGAAATACTCGATGTCCACTAAATAATATCAATAAAAGAGTGCGAGTTTTAAAAAAACACTTTTGTAGTTTGTAGCCTGAGACATAAAACACTGGAATGTTTCAGTTGTTTATACTACTAAAACTAAAACAGGTTTAAAAAATCCTTCTATAAGCCAAATAAGTATGAGTTAGAGTTGTATCAAAGGTACAATCTGCTAAGCCAACTATAAACGGATGGCAACATTAGCTAAAAAAATAGGCTAAAAAACAAGGTGCTGCACAAAACAAGCCTTCAACAGACCCTAAATATTGCTTTGAATATTTAACGTTTATAATTCATTAAATAGATAGAATTTTAGTTAGAAAATTTACCCCTTATTTTAAGAAATAGAGTGAACGTTTATGAATAATTTTGCAAATATACCTCATAATGATGAGTTATCAGATGATGTGACTGATTTTAGACAGTATCCTGATGCGAGTGGGCACTTTGGCATTCATGGAGGACGTTTTGTTTCGGAAACGTTAATGGCGGCGTTAGAGGAGCTGGAGACGCTTTATTATCAGGTTAAGCAAGATCCGAAGTTTTGGGCAGAGTATCATAATGATTTGGTAAATTATGTGGGTCGTCCGACGCCGTTGTATCATGCAAAGCGTTTGAGCGATGAGCAAGGAGGTGCGCAGATTTATTTTAAGCGTGAGGATTTGAACCATACGGGCGCGCACAAGGTCAATAATACGATTGGTCAGGCACTACTGGCGAAAATGAGCGGTAAGAAGCGTATTATTGCAGAAACGGGCGCAGGGCAACATGGCGTAGCAACGGCAACGATTGCAGCGCGTTTGGGTCTTGAGTGTATCGTTTATATGGGCGCTGATGATGTTGAGCGTCAGAAGATGAACGTGTATCGTATGCGTTTGCTGGGTACAAAAGTGGTACCTGTGACGTCGGGGTCGCGTACTTTAAAAGATGCGATGAATGAGGCGATGCGTGATTGGGTAACCAATGTTGATTCGACCTATTATATTATTGGAACGTGTGCAGGCCCGCATCCTTATCCACTGTTGGTGAGAGACTTTCAGGCGATTATCGGTAAAGAGGCTAAGATTCAGCATTTAGAGAAAACCGGTAAGTTGCCTGATGCGCTAGTGGCGTGTGTGGGGGGTGGCTCGAATGCGATTGGTCTGTTCTATGATTTTTTGAATGATAGTGATGTGAAGATTTATGGGGTTGAGGCGACGGGTGATGGGCTTGAGACGTTGCGTCATTCTGCACCGCTTGCAAAGGGTCGGGTCGGGGTATTACATGGTAACCGTACTTATTTGATGGCGGATGATGATGGTCAGATTCTTGAGACGCATTCGATTTCGGCTGGATTAGACTACCCAGGTGTGGGCCCTGAGCATAGCTTTTTGAAAGATATTGAGCGGGTTAATTATGTGGGTTGTACGGATAAAGAGGCGCTTGAAGGCTTCCATGAAGTGACCCGTAAAGAAGGTATTATTCCTGCTCTTGAGTCGGCTCATGCGGTGTATTATGGTTTGAAATTAGCGAAGACGATGACCCCTGATCAAACGATTATTGTTAATATGTCGGGTCGCGGTGATAAGGATTTGCATTCGGTGATGCAGGCGGAAGGGATTGAGCTTTAGAATAGTTAATTTATTTTAAACCCGTCATGGCGCTAACTGTCCAGAATGTACTATCTACGCTGAGTTACCCTTTTACAGATTAAAATTCACTCAACTATAGGAATAATTTATGCAAACGATTACTATAAAAGTTGAAGATGAGGCGGTGGATAAGGTTTTAGAATTGTTGTCTCGTTTGCCGAAAAAGCAAGTTGAGGTAATATCGAAGCTTAACCAAGATGCTCCCAGTTATGTGGACAAGCAATCTGATAAACTTGCTGGTATGTTTGCTCATTATGTGACCCATAGGGTAACAGATGAGCAGGTCAATAATGCCATTACTCAAGGTGTTACTAAGCGAGCAATGGCGGGTAAAGGTCAATGATTTACGTTGTTGATACCAATGTCATGTTACGCTATTTACTGAATGATGATGAGCGCCAAAGTGAAATAGCGTCTCGTTTGTTATCTAATGCATCATCAGAGTTTAAAATACCTACGTATGTCCTTAATGAAATTATTTGGTTTTTAAGAAATACCTTAAAAGTTAAGCGTTCAGAATTGATTGATTTAATCGAAACCCTGTTATCAAGAGAAAACTTTACTTTAAAAGTTGATGAAGTAGCAGTAGGTTTAGATTTTTTAAAGTCTGGTGGTGACTTTGCCGATGGTGTCATTGCTTATCAAATCAGTCAGTATGACAATGCCAGTTTATTAACCTTTGATAAAAAGGCGCAAAAGATAGCTTGTGCGTTGGATATAGCGGTCACTGAGCCGAAATAAATTTGGATAAAGATATTAATTTGCATAAAGATATTAAAAAATTAATCGATACAAATAATTGAGAAAATAATGACCCGAATAGAAAAAACCTTCCAAACCCTAAAAGCCCAAAACAAAAAAGCCCTTATCCCGTATGTGATGGCGGGTGACCCAAGTCCTAATACGACCGTTGGCTTACTGCATGATCTAGTTAAGCATGGCGCTGATATGATTGAGCTGGGTTTGCCCTTTTCTGATCCCATGGCAGATGGTCCAACGGTTGCCACAGCTGGTGAGCGTGCTTTAGCGGGTGGTACTAGTACCCGCCAAGCGATTGAGATGGTAAAAGAGTTTCGCAAAACTGATAGCGATACGCCTATTATCTTAATGGGCTATCTCAATCCTGTTGAAATTATTGGCTATGATAACTTTACTAAGCTTTGCGAAGAGGCTGGCGTAGATGGGCTACTTATGGTTGATTTACCCCCAGCAGAGGCAGGCACCTTTACCCAGCATTTATCCGAACATGCGATGAATGAGATATTTCTGTTATCGCCCACCACCTTACCTGAGCGCAGAGCACAAGTACTAACCCATTGTAGTGGTTATATATATTATGTGTCGCTTAAAGGAGTAACAGGGTCTGCCACTTTGGATACAGAAGATGTGAATGAGCAAGTACAATCGATTAAGGCTGAGACAGATCTACCAGTATGTGTCGGTTTTGGTATTCGGGATGGAGAGTCAGCTAAGGCGGTAGGTCAATATGCTGATGGAGTTATCGTGGGTAGTGCTTTGGTGCAACAGTTTGCAGACTTAAATGCTCAAACAGATGAAGCAACCATTGCGGTAGCGCAAGGCAAAATGATGGCAACGATGGATGAGCTCAGAGCAGCTATTGATAGTTTGAGCAATACATAAAGTAATACCTAATAGGCAAAGTGGGTATTTATCTGTTAATATTGAGTACACATGTAAACTGTGAATATCAACAACTCAAGAAGTGAAGTCAAGGATATGACCAAAACAGCGCAAGTTTTAGAAAATGAAGGTAATATGACAAGTTCAGATGTGATAGCAAACAATGCCTCTACTGGGTCTACGTGGTTTGATCGCCCTGTACCATCCGTTAAGGTTCAGAATCAAGCTCAGCTAACCGCAGTTGAGACTGAACCATCTACACAGTGTCCTGAGTGCCATTCAGTAACAACCAACACGGCTCTTATTTTTAACAGCTATGTCTGCCCACATTGTGATTTTCATATGGCATTAACTGCCCGTGAACGTCTAACAGGCTTTCTTGATACGGTAGAACGAGAGCTGGGTCAAGAGTTTATAGCAGGCGATCCTTTAAAGTTTGTTGATAGTAAGCCGTATCCGGAACGCATGCAGCAAGCTCAAGAAAAAACTGGTGAAACCGAAGGCTTATTGGTAATGCAAGGTAAGCTTAGAGATATGGATGTGATTGCTTGTTCGTTCGATTTTCGTTTTATGGGCGGCTCAATGGGGTCTGTGGTTGGTGATAGATTTGTACAAGCGGCAGAAACAGCATTAGAGAAAAAAATACCATTGGTATGTTTTGCCGCTTCTGGCGGTGCTCGTATGCAAGAAGGATTGCTGTCGTTAATGCAGATGGCGCGCACTGGGGCTGCCATTGAGCGTTTACGTCTGGCCAGTGTACCGTATATTGTTGTACTAACTAACCCAGTCTATGGCGGTGTTACCGCATCGCTTGCTATGCTTGGAGATATTCATATTGCCGAACCTAAGGCAATGATTGGCTTTGCAGGCAAACGTGTTATTGAGCAAACCGTACGTGAGACGCTTGAAGAACCGTTTCAGCGTGCAGAGTATTTGTTAGAGCATGGTATTATTGATCAAGTGGTGCATCGTCATCAATTGAATGATACGATTTATCGCTTGCTAGCCAAGCTTATGCACTTATAGATGATTTGTGTATGGATGCTGTGCGTCAATTAATGACCAAGACATCTTGCACTATAATTGCGACAGCATTCATTCATTACTAAGTATAGCTATGCTGTGGTAAGTATCAATGGTTTGATTTTATGATAAAGTTAAAGCTAGGCTATTTATATCGATTGACCTTGGCAGAGAGTTAAACTGTATCCCTCTCAGAGTTAGAGGGAAACCCATAATTATATCGTTATAAGTCGAGATGTTCAGTGTCCAATAAACCTGTAGGTATGTCCAAACCCATTCCAACCAAAGCCAGTTCATTATCGGACTGGCTTAACTATATGCAGCAAATTCACGTTTCTGGCATTGATATGGGTCTGTCAAGAGTGATGCCAGTTGCAGAGCATTTGGGTTTGGTGCAATCTGCTAAAGATGATGCTTTTGTATTTACTGTCGCAGGGACAAATGGTAAAGGTTCGACCACAGCGGTTATTAGTGAGATTTGTCAGCAAGCAGGTTATAAAACGGCTTTATATCAATCCCCCCACTTGCTTGATTTTAATGAGCGTGTGCGCATTAACGGTTTGCCTGTAGGAGAGCAAACGCTTGTCGATGCCTTTGCTGAAGTGGAACTAGCAAGATTGGTTTGCGCATTAACCTTATCGTTTTTTGAAATGACTACCTTGGCTGCCATGCTCATTTTCGCTCAGGCTGATTGTGATGTTTGGGTACTTGAGGTGGGTCTCGGGGGCAGATTGGATGTCGTTAATATCATTGATCCTGATTTAGCTATAATTACTAATATTGGCATCGATCATGTGGATTGGTTAGGCGATACACGTGAAAAAATAGGCCATGAGAAAGCAGGTATCCTGCGCGAAGGTATTTCGCTTATTTATGGTGAAGACGATATGCCGCAATCAGTAAGAGATAGGAGTGAAGAGCTTAATTGTGCTATTTATCAACTTGGCATTGATTATGATTACGTCTATGACAACAGTATAAAGCTAGATATGTGGCAATTTAGTAGCGCCAGTGTTACCTTACAATTACCAAAACCAAAGTTGTCATTAGTCAATACCGCCAATGCAGTTGCGGCGGTATTAGCCAGTCAATTAACTATAGAGCCATCGCATATTCAAGCCGCTTTAACTTTGGTTAGGCTTGATGGTCGATTTGATTATCGTCAGCTTGCAAATCGGCATTGGGTGTTTGATGTGGCTCATAATGATCGTGGTATGAGTTTTCTCCTCATGCAATTTTTATCTTTTTGGCAAAGCCACTTACAGCAGTACCCTTCAGCACATCTTCATCTTGTGTTCTCGATGCTATCAGATAAGGATATTGGTAGAGTCGTTGACTTGTTGGTGGCGTCAGGTTTGCCAATTGAAATGTGGCACATTGCTGAAATTGATCATCCGAGAGCAGCAGAGATAAAGATTTTGCAAGAGACTTTAAGCCAGAGACAAGTAACGGACACAACTTTATATGATTCGTTAACTGCTGCAACCTATGGTGTTATACCAGTTACCACGGCGGATGATCTGATATTAGTTTGTGGTTCATTTCATACGATTAGTGAAGTACTGTTAACTTTAAGGTAATATCAGAGTCAATTTGTCTATATAATAATTAAGTCATTATAATAATAAAATTATCGTTCAAACTTAGTAAGTAGCACTTTATGTTATTTTTACCCTATGGCTTTGCAAAGCGTCATCAAATCCTTATGGTACCGTCTCCTGACAATACGGTTGTTCCTTCTTTGGTGGTCACTGAGGACACACCTATCAGCGCTATTAATGAAGCTATTTCCTTTGCTTCTATCAATGGTACTTCTCAACCCCTAGATATAGAAACTGTACTAGCGGATGAGTTTGATAAACGTATGGAGACCGCTTATGCAGGAAATACAGGCGAATCGCAGCACATTGCTGCTGGTCTAGAAGACCACCCAGATCTAGACAGCCTTGCCGATAGCGTCCCAGAAACTGAAGACTTGATGGATCAACAAGACGATGCGCCTATTATTCGTCTAATCAATGCTTTGCTATCTGAAGCCATTCGTTTAAATGCTTCGGATATTCACATCGAAACCTTTGAAAAAAGATTGTCTGTTCGTTTTCGTGTTGATGGTGAATTAAAAGAAATTGTCAGCCCAAAGCGGCAGTTAGCACCTCTGTTAGTATCACGTATTAAAGTAATGGCAAAGTTAGATATCGCTGAAAAACGTGTGCCGCAAGATGGTCGTATCAGTTTAAGGCTGGCAGGTCGTGAAGTAGATGTTCGAGTATCCACTTTGCCATCAAGCTTTGGCGAACGGGTGGTAATGCGTCTGTTAGACAAGCAAGCGGGTAGATTGAACATGACTTACCTTGGACTAGCCGACAAAGATTTTCAAGTACTTAAAAAGCTCATTCATCGTCCGCATGGTATTTTTTTAGTAACAGGGCCAACCGGTTCGGGCAAAACCACTACCTTATATGCTGCTTTATCAGAGCTTAATGATCAAACTCGAAATATTTTAACTGCTGAAGATCCTATTGAGTTTCAGCTTGATGGTATTGGTCAGACGCAAGTTAACACCAAAGTCGAGATGACCTTTGCGCGCAGTTTACGCGCCATGCTGCGTCAAGACCCAGATGTGGTCATGGTAGGCGAAATTCGAGATTTAGAAACCGCCGAGATTGCAGTTCAGGCATCATTAACGGGTCATTTAGTATTATCAACTTTACACACTAATACGGCTATTGGTGCCGTTACCCGTTTACAAGATATGGGCGTTGAGCCGTTTTTACTTTCTTCCTCTCTCATTGGTGTAGTGGCCCAACGGTTAGTGAGAACGTTATGTCCTCACTGCCATCACTGGAAGGATGCTGATCCTGTGCAAGCGCAACTATTTAGAGAAGTCGATATTCATAACTCAGCAACTGAGACAATTCGGCTGCCTATTCCTAAAGGCTGTGAGAAGTGTAGTCAGTCTGGATTCAAAGGGCGTACTGCCATATATGAAGTTATTCCTGTGGATGATGACTTAAGACGTATGATTCATGGCGGTGTTGCAGAATATAAACTTGAAGAATATGCCCGACTGTTAACACCTTCCATACGGGCCGATGGGCTTAAAAAAGTATTGGCAGGAAAAACGACACTAGAAGAGGTGTTAAGAGTGACTAAAGAGACTGTTTTTGCCAATTCAGATGAGTAACTATCATTAATGAATATATTTATTACTATTATAATAGGTAATATTTAGCACTAAAATTTAGTATCAAGGCTTAAGCTAACAAGGCTTACAGTAAATGGTACAATTTTTGCTAGATATTTTCATAAATTTTGCTTGGGTTATATATAAGTTTACTATCAGTTAAGCTTAGGATTATATTTTCGCTAAACTGTATATAGAAGTTGTAATATAAAAGTTTTAATGTGTTCTACGCCACAATTTTTAAACCAGTAAAAATAGGCAACTGTCTATTTTTAGTCGCGGGTTTTAGTCGCGTGAAAATTATTTATACTGAGTACGGCGGTAACTTGGTTGCAACTATTTCTTATTGTAACCACTTAATAAGTACAGCTAATAATATTAATACGAGTATGCTATGGTAAAATGTATTAAATCCAACCTAGCATTAACCCCTTAACAAATAAGCTTACCCACTATGCTATTTAGTCAATTTAAATATAAAAACAAACTATTGCTTTCACTACTGTTAATGTCTGGTGTTAGTTTGCCATACCATGCTCAAGCAGCAGTCAGTGACGTGCAGATAAACTCGTTAATATCGCAAGCTATTGACTCGCATCCCTTAGTTGGCTCGGCAAAAGCTGAACAAGAAGCCACTAAAGAGGGCATTTCAGCGGCAAAACTTAATTTATTGCCGGTACCCAGTTTTTCGACGGGCTATCAAAAAGATAAAGATCTCGTTTCAGAGATTAATATTCGTCAACCTTTATGGACAGGTGGCCGTCTTACAGCTAATGTCAATCAAGCCATTTTTGATGATAAAGCTGCCATAGAAAATATTTATGAGCAGCAAAATGATGTGGCTAAAACCACCATTGATGCATGGCAAAGTTATATTTCGGCAGTGGCTAAGCAGCGGGTTTATTTAGAAAATCTTGAACAGTTGGCTGATTTTGAAGCGATGATGCAGCGCCGTGTTAAGCAGGGTGTTTCAGCAAGAATTGAGCTTGATTTGGTAACCAATCGTATTTTACAAGAACAAAATGCGTATGAAGCAGCAGTGGAACAGCAAAGCATTGCTGGCTCTAGATTAGAACAAATTATTGGTCATCCACTATCTAGAGACAGCGCCCGCTTTGTCCCTCAGCTAAAAGTTTTAGCCGATCAAGCTAAAATTCAATCAGCTGGGTTTGAACAAATGGCTTTTAATAAAGCCAGCTTCTATAACCCCTCTGTTGTCAAAGAATACTTTCAAATTGAGTCTGCCAAACAGCAAGTAAAATCTCAAAGAGCCTCAAATTATCCTTCACTATATGCTCAATATACCCATACTTATGAGCATGAAGATAATGATAATGATGGCGCATTTTTAGTGGGTTTAAACTACGAACCAGGTGCCGGATTTTCTAATCTAGCGTTAACGCGTGCTTCCGCAGCTCGGGTAAATAGCTTGATACAAAATCAAGAGGCAGCACGTCGTAATGTGATGGAAAATATTCAGGTTGAGTATCAGAAATTCGCCAGTGCCAAGAGTCGTGAGCAATCATTAGTTGCAGCGGTTGCTGGTGCGCAAATTGTTGTTGATTCATACCGTCGACAGTTTATAGCGGGTAGAAAGTCATGGTTAGAGGTTCTAAATGCGGTACGTGAGCTTAGTGACTATCAAAACCAATTGGTGCAAACACGCTCTGATATTTTAGGTTCGTTTTATAAACTTCAAGTTGATTTTGGCTTAATGCCTTGGCAGAAGTTTGCCCGTAATCGTGAAAAAGTAGATTTGTTCAAAGTGACTGACCCTGTACAAAACTGGCTAGGAAAACAAGATAGTGTGTTGGATGGTCAGGATTTTGAATATAATAATTATGTTACTCAAGATCAGCCAATAAGCTCTGATTCATTAATGGAAGTTAATCTTCCAGCCTCAGCTGAGCAAAGACTTAACGATGGTGTTATCTTAAGGATAAACGATGATAAGAGCGTGGAAGAAGTATCTACTATTGAAAATGAGCCAAGAGAAATGTCGGACAAGGCTGGCAAGCCACTGTCTATTAAACCCAACCCAACTGATATTCATGAAGTAAGCGATGATTATATTTATATTGAAGAGTCCAATCAAACGTACCAGCAACCACTAAATAATGATGAAGACAATACTGTAAAAGTTAGAGCGCCTATCTCTTTAACAGAAAACTTTGTTGATAACAACGATCATGACAATGTATATAAAGTTGAAGTTTATGAGGTAGATGATTTTTTTGTGTATGCTGATCGAAATTAATCAGCTATGAACTGACTGATTTTGTCTTCTAATTGAAAAATAATAATTGAATAAGTGACATCTATGACTGTTAATGATAACCAAACAGATGAAACAGTGTTAACTGGCGAATTGGTAGAGACTAATGAACAGCTTACTATTGCACAATCGTTAGCAGATGCATTAAGGCATCTGCTAAGCCAACAGGGCTACCCTGTTGACAATGTACGCCTACAAGATGTAATAAGACGCCATGATAATCAAAAAAATAGTGGTGAGGGCCGTGGTATAAATACTCTTGGCGGGGTTATTGAAGTATTACATGGTATAGGTGTTGAAGATACGCCAGAGATATTAGAGCAACCTGATGCTGCTTTTTTACCGTTATTGACATACCACACGAGGTTTGGTTGGGGCGTTATTGATGGGCATACTCCACAAGGTGCGTGGAATTTTCGTCAAGAAGAAAAAACTCAGCCTGTCCGGGTTAGCGAGTTATCACTCGTATTACGCGTACGTTTAAAAGACGATCATATTAAAAAGCGTAATGCGACATTTACGGACTTATTAAAATCGAATTTAAAAAGCTATAAAGGTGTAGTAATTGAGGCGGTACTTGCTTCTTTTCTTATTAACTTTTTAGCACTTGCAGTCTCTTTGTTTTCAATGCAAGTCTACGACCGTGTGATTCCAACACGTAGCCAATATACGTTAATAATTTTAGCGAGTGGTGTAGGGTTAATCATCCTGTTTGAAGCGTTCATGAAATTCTCCCGCTCAAGAATTATGGATAAGGTAGTCGCTGGATTGGATCAGTATCTATCACGGGAGGTGTTTCAACGCTTATTAAAAGTTCGCATTGATCAGATGCCAGGCTCAGTAGGGTCTATGGCCGCTCAATTGCGTGGTTATGAACAAGTGCGCAGCTTTTTTACAGCAGGTACGTTGTTTGCTTTAGTCGATTTACCCATGACAGTTATCTTTTTATCGTTAATAGCTTATATCGGTTCGCCTCTGGTTGCACTAGTACCTATCATCGCTGCGACTATCGCTATTATTTTGGGTTTAAATGCGCGCAAACGAATTGATACCATTGCGGCCGAAGGTGCTTCTGCTTCTTACTATAAAACAGGTTTATTAGTTGAAACTGTTGAGGGTGTTGAGACTATTAAGGCAGGGGCTGGAAGTTGGAAGTTTTTATCACGTTGGCTTGATGTAATGAATGTTACTATCAAGAACGACTTAGACATGAAGCACACCAATGATAATTTAAGTTATTTTACCCAAATGTTACAACAAGTCAGTTATGTTGGTATGGTAATTACCGGTGCATTTGTGGTTATGAGTGGCGATATGACCATGGGTGGTTTGATTGCCTGTTCAATTCTAGGTGGTCGTGTTCTTGCCCCTGTTATGGCCATACCAGGGCTTTTGGTTCAGTTCTCTCATGCTAAAGCTGCTAAAGGTATGATTGAATCTATTTTCGCCCTTGAGCAAGACAATCATGGTGTTAACTATCCGTTATCTCCTACTAAAATAAGAGGTCACTATCAAGTTGACGATATGGTTTTTAATTACCTGGGTAATGACCGTCCCGCTATTACCGTTCCTAATTTAACCATAAGGCCAGGTGAAAGGGTAGCTGTTCTGGGTCCTATTGGTTCTGGGAAATCTACTTTACTTAAGCTGTTATCAGGATTATATGCCCCAACATCAGGAAGAATATTGCTTGATGGTTTAGATATCCAACAAATTAGCCGAGAATCACTAAGTGAGCAGGTCGGTTATCTTCAGCAGGATCATCGATTATTTCAAGGCACTTTACGTGAAAACCTCCTGATTGGTATGGCAGCGCCTACGGATGATGTTATCCATCAAGCCCTATTAAAAACAGGTTTAATTAATTTAGTTGCCAACCATTCAAGCGGTTTAGACTTACCGATTAGTGAAGGTGGGCGTGGGTTGTCGGGTGGTCAGAAGCAGTTAGTTGCCTTTACCCGTCTTTTATTAACAAAACCGTCTGTCCTATTGATAGATGAGCCCACAGCCTCAATGGATAATCGCCAAGAACAGCGATGTTTAAGTGTACTACGTGAAGAGTTGCAAGATGGGCAAACCTTGATTGTATCGACTCATAAGACAGCTCTGTTAGACTTGGTTGACCGTATTATTATTATGGATAACCAAAAAATTGTTATGGATGGTTCGAAAGAAGATGTATTAAACAAGTTAAGGCAGAATGAAAAAGCTAAGCACACCACACCAATCGATAAAATTGGACAATCGCCAAGCTCTGAAACGGCCCTAAGTGCCCCTTCAAGCAGTCCAAAATCCCCTAAGGGGCCTAACAGATTAGGCAAGTCAAAGAGGCCGCCATCTGCTAACCAAACTATTGTGATTAATCCCGCCTCAGAGAAGAAGAGTAGCGACTCTGCGCAGTCCGGTACTCAAAAAGATACTTTAGATGAAGCCAGTAAGTCGTCTATCAAGGCTAACAGTACTAGAGTATCATTAAAACCGACAAGTAGTAAGGCTTCAGGAGACAGTAAAAAGGCATCAATTTCAATAAAGCCTGTCTCAGAGCAACAAGCAGGGTCAGAAGGCAATAATACAGTTTCCCAGACTGTGTCAAACGTTGAGCAGAAGCGAAACAATGTGAATCATAGCGCAGATAAAACTGCGCCCAGAAAGCCGAAGCAACCAACCATCATTATTAAACCTACATCAGAAGAGAAATAGGCATGTCTGAATATCAATATACACCAACAAAGCCCAAAGTTGGCCGTGCTCGTCTTAGTATATGGATTGCCCTAATCGGTATTGGTATATTATTGACGTGGGCATATTTTGCTAAAATTGACCAAGTTACTCGCGCCAAAGCTACCGTAATTGCCAGTGCTAGAACGCAACAAATTCAAGCTTCTGAAGGTGGAATATTGACCGACATATTAGTATCAGAAGGGGATGACGTTAAAGAAGGGCAGTTGCTGGTTGTATTAGAAGAGGAGCGTGCTAAAGCCGCTGTAGATAACTCAGCTTCAAAGACTGCTGCTTTAAGAGCAAAGCTTGCAAGATTGCAGGCCGAAATTTTTCTGAAGCCACTGGTCTTTACCGATGATGTGCTTGATTATCCAGAATATGTCGAGAACCAAACCCAACTGTATAATCGTAGACGTCAAGCCATAAATGAAGATGTTTCCTCCTTAGAGAAAATGCTGGTATTGGCTCGTAAAGAGCTGAGTATGAATGAACCGTTACTTGAGTATGGAGATGTTAGCCAAGCAGATATCATTAAATTGCGTCGTCAGGTGGCTGATATTGAGGCGCAAATCAATAATAAACGTAATAAATATTTTGAAGAAGCACAGGCTGAGATGACAAAGGCGCAAGAGGAGCTTGATACTGAGCTTGAACAGTTGAGAGATAGATCTCAGGTGCTGGAAGAAAAGCGATTATTATCACCTGCAAACGGTAAAGTTAACAATATTAATATTACTACCATCGGCGGTGTTGTTAAACCAGGTGAGGTTATCATGGAGTTGCTGCCAACAAGTAGTGACCTAATAGTTGAAGCTGAAGTTAGTCCGGGAGATATTGCTTATGTTAAAGAAGGGCAAGCTGCTTCGGTTAAGCTAGATGCCTATGACTTTTCAATCTTTGGTGCAATGAATGGTACGGTAACTTATATTAGCCCTGATACCCTAATGAAGAAAACCCCAAATGGCGAAGAACCGTATTATCGAGTGCTCATTAAGATAGGGGAGGCTGAATTTGCGGGACGGGGTGATGAAATTGTTATTAAACCTGGTATGACAGCCAGCGTTGATATTAAAGCAATGGAACGTACTGTGCTATCCTATTTAACCAAACCTATTACTAAGACGTTGTCAGAGGGATTAGGGGAGCGTTAAAAATTTATTTATACCATCGATAAGCCATAGCTTATTGATGGTATAATCCAATAGTGTATTAAGTTAGCGTCTTCATTAAAGTCGATGTTGAGTTATTAAGTTATTTTATTAAAATATTTGACACACCGTTTAAAATCTATATAATACACTCCCACAGCGAGAGACCTTAGTTGTTAAATAACTGTAGTTTTTGAATAACTAAGTATATTACAATTATGTTTAGTTTCTTATTTTTACTTAATACTGTAAAATTAGTTTTCTCTTGCGAAATTAAAAAAGCAGTGCTTTTTTAATACGTTTTTCAAGGGTGATTAGCTCAGTTGGTAGAGCGTCTGCCTTACACGCAGAATGTCGGCGGTTCGAATCCGTCATCACCCACCACTATATAGTAATGGTTTAAAAACCAAGTGGTTAAATAAGCTAGACGACCTAAGCAGCGGTAGTTCAGTTGGTTAGAATACCGGCCTGTCACGCCGGGGGTCGCGGGTTCGAGTCCCGTCCGCTGCGCCATATTTAGAAAACTTAGTTTCCAACAAAGTTGCAACCTCAAGTAGAAATACTTGAGGTTTTTTTGTGGGTGGTGGTTTTACTTCAGCCCTTAAAACACATAGTATTCCGACTATAACAAATAAATAATACATCTTATTTTGTAGATTCTTATAGGTTGTAATTTTTAGTATAGTACATCTTTAACTGATTAGTATTGTTAATAAATAGTTTAGCTATTCTACGGTGACCAAATGCTCGGTGACCAAACGGTGACCATTTTGTGACCAAAGTTGTAAAAGACGGGATTGGATGTCACTCTTGGGCACGTCCATGATAATTGAGACATAAGACCTATAAGCCATCAAACTATCACTTACTACATTATCTCTATCCCAAACTTATACGACTAAGTTTTAGCATTATCAATATATATAAACTCCTATCATACTTTGGCTTTATCTAAATAATCTCGCAGCCACAATAAAAATTCTTTAGAGGTTGTACCAACATTTAGTCGAATATAAGTTTTGAAGTTGCCACTCGGTGAGAATAGAAGCCCCGGCGCAACATGACATCCCTCAACATATGCATATTCAGCAAGAGTCGTGCTATCTATACCAACATCTAGCCATACAAACAAACTCAACTCACTGATTTTATTTTCGATGTAAAACTCATCTTCAATATTGAAATTTAATTTATTGAGCCAGTCTATTAGCTGGCGATGTGATTGGCCTGATAAGACCCTGCATTTTACGAATGTGCCGAGGGTAACTGCTATCACTTAGCATATTGCTAACGATACGTTCGTTAAGCTCAGAACAAGCAGTTACACTGACAACATTTTCTGTCGTAATATTTCCTCTCGCAAATGCTCAGGGCATACCATAATACATACCCGCCAATTACCCCCTAAAGATTTGGAAACACCATATACGTATATGACCTGTTGATTAAATCTTCAGCCAAATAAGGCGGCACTTTTTTACCATAAAATAAGACTCATTATAGAGTATTATTTATCACTCGAAGCAAATAGATGACATCTTCTAGACATAAGTCAAATTAGACGAAAGCTACTTTGGCAGAGTACGTAAGGGTATAAGAAGTCGAGGTGGTGCTGGAAAAACTACCGTTTTTGGCATTTTGAAGCGAAATGGCAAGGTTTATACCATTGTCGTGGCAGACACCAGACAGAACACCTTTATGCCCATCATTAGCTGTAAAATAAAGCCTTACAGCTTTGTTTATACCGATAGCTATCGAAGTTATAATGCGTTATAGTCTGTTCAATTTAAAAGAGATACAAGGCAACCGAGTGCAAGTACTACTGCAGTAGGCTAAACGAGGTTAACTCCGTAACTCTTTTAAAGGGGATTGGCTATAGATGTGAGTGAGTTTAAACACTTTAGAGTAAATCATTCTAAAGAGTTTGCTCGTGGTGGCAATCACATCAATGGCAATGAAAAATTTTGGAATCAATCTAAACGTACACTTAGAGAATACAATTGAGTCGATAAGAAGAACTTCCACTTGTTTGTAAAAGAGTGTGAGTTTAGATTTAACTACGGCACACCATCAAAGCAGCTTAAAACTCTAAGAAAATGGTGTGATATTTAATCCTTATCTACTACAGTCCATTCATAGTTCAATCAACTGACTATGATTAGGAAAATCCTCCCTTGCTTCCAATAATAAGCTATTTAAGCTTATATTTGAACCACCACCACCTTGGCTTAGGGTTCGTAAGGCTGAATACCATTGTGATTTACCTGTTCCATGAAGCTTTAATCTAGATATATCCCCGCCAGCTCTTAACCATATATCTTGATCTTTAGGACCTTCTGGATATAAATCAACAAGTATGCTTTCAAGCTTTTTATCCTGACTTACAATTTCGTTATTAACTAAATCAGTATTGGTCTCTACGCTTTTCAATCCGCCACATCTAAGTGCCACTGCAAAGTTATTTTCAAGACTAACTTTTAATATTGGATGTTGTTCCCGACCAATACTTTTAGCTTCCCGATTTACATTCTTCTCTAGGTATTCGAATATATCGAATACTCTTATAAATTCATCTGACGAATTAGTATTTCCTTTTAGTGCCGATAAAAAATGCTTAGTAAATAAACTATTTTTATCACCTCTAATTACCAGTGAAACTTCTGAAGCTCTTGATGAAGCAAATAATACCTTACCTTTACCTTTAGAGAGACGTTCTAATGACTTATCGGCAATACCACCTGTATATTCTTTTGTAATAGATTTAAAGCTAGCAACACCGCCCGAATGGCAGGCGTCAATTACAATTAGTAATCTATCGGATTTTATTGAAGAAAATAGTTCTGATAACTCCCGCTCATGTAATAAACTTTCTAATGGTTTGTTAGCATCAAATGGTACTAAGAAACTCGCAGGGTCGTTTAAATCCCCGTAACTTCCACCGTGGCCAGTAAAATAAATAAAAACTGTATCATCAGGCTTTGCTTTAGAAGCTATTTCATTTATCTCATGACGTATATTTAATAAAGTGGCTTCTGAGTTTAATAAGAGCTTCACATTAGATTTATCATATCCACAATAATTCTCCGCTTTAAGTGTATTCGCAATATCATTAGCGTCTTTAGTCACTATATCTGGTAGGCGATTATTTCCTTGGTATTCTGAAATACCAATAATTAATGCATGTGCCTGTGAGAAAGATTTATATAATGACATTACTAATTCCTGAATAAATTTTCTAAAGTTGAAATTCTAGGGTTGTTAGGATAATCCTGTTTAATAGTATTTATTAAATCTAACGGAGACGGTTTAGCTCCATTTTTTATTATATTAATAGCATGATACCAAGCATCACGTCCTGAATCCTTACCCTTCAAAGAAGACTGATCACCTCCTGATCTACTCCATAAGCTTTCCTGTTCAGGCCCTAAAGGATATAGCTCTATTACAATCTTAATAAGACCTTCCCACTTTTGGTCTTCAGTTTGTGGAATAACTCCAAATAAATCCCAAAACGACAATATCCCATGCCAAAATGGTAAAACAGATTTTAAATCGGGATCTTTTGATTTTGAATAATTTAGAACTAAGTTAGCAGACTTTTTCCAACCCCTTATTTTAACTAACTCACCTATAAGATCTAAATCGATTTTTTCTTTTTGACCTGATTGTTCAATCCAAAAGCTTAGCCATTCTATGAAATCAGCTTCTTGCAATGTATGAACCCTCTCAAAGATTTTGATAATCGCTGTAGGATTATCTTTGGTATCCTGCTTCATTCTTTTATTTAGATTAGGAATATGACATATCGCATTTTCTAATTCTAAATCTAACTCAACAAAATCCATATTTAGAGCACGTTGATACCATCCTATAGCTGTGTGGGCTAGATACTCATCTACACTACTTAAATCAAGAAGTTTCCATAAAGATGATTTTCTTGAATAATCACATAAATCTGCAAGAGGGGTTTTGGATAGTAACGCTATTAGCTTTTCGTGATTAGACTTCCCGTTGTCTATAAAATCATCAAATAATGAGTAAAGAATTGCTTTTGGATTATTTGGTGCATTCCAAACATTTAAATCTCTCTCTAACACTTGAGTCCAAATATATAGTGTTTTCTCATTATGATAATTCACACTTTTTAGTATGGAGGGGTTGGTAAGTGCTTCATCAATTGTAATTTGTGTAATACGAGGTTCATTGATAGATGTGCAAACTCCAAGCAACATTGAGACGTCTGCTCTAGAAGCAATTTCTTTCAACCCAGATATGAAGGATATATCTGTATCAATGCTTAATTGTTTTTCAAAAGCTTGCTCGGCAGGATAACGCAGTGCCACTAATAAGCCATGAAGTCTCAGTAATTTTTTATCAGCAAGATACGGAATTATTAAATCTTCTACTTTTTGGGATAACTGAAGTGGTGCATTGATAGATAATGCGTTCTCAATCTCTTGTGTAATATCTAAAAATTTTACAAATTTAGACATAACTTCAGGAAATGCTTCTAACCATCGCCAAAAAGATTTGAAAATTAAGGAGTCGTGATGATTAAAAGCACTTACGACACCGTTAATAGTTGATTGACTCCATACTTCAACGACGTTGTCAATATCTAACGCATTTTGAATGAGTTTCTGAACAAAGATATCTTCATCTATAGAGTACGAATAGTGACACAATCTTAACTCGATTGTGTGCCACAGACTATTAGATGTTGAGAATTGCGCACCAGAGAAATTCCTTAGTAATAGCAAATCTTCTATGTTAGCCTTAGCAACTAATTCGTTAAATCTCTGCATAAGATGAGCTTTTTCAATTGTCCCATCATTACTTTTCGGTGAAAGGACTTCAATTAACCTCACAAAGGATAGATAATCACTAAATTCGGCTGTTTTGATATTTGTATATCTAGTATAAGCTTCATCTAATAGTCCGACTCTATTCGGGCTATCCAAAGTTATACCAAACTTATCGCAAAACTCACTATATTTTTCATAGCCAGTCGAAAATGCTTGCAACCTGACATCTGTAGTTGATACATTTTTGAATTTATCAATAATCGCATTATGGTCTTGCCAGCGAGCTATAAGCATTTCGGGAACGCAAACTAAATCATAACTTTCACTATCTCTAGGCGTCAGACTTAGACTAAATGAAAAGCTCTTCCGCATATCAGGCCATAAGCTTTGCCACACCTCAGCTATCTGCTGAGAAAAACCTTTGACCCCCCTATAAACTAGGGGTCTTTTTTTACTAGTGACAAGTAACTCTGCAACATTACCACTTAATTTACTATCTCTTTTTTTCTCCAAACTGCTATCGTCAGCATTAATAGCTTGACTAAAATCATCGTCTTCAACAATTTCACATGGTAATAGATCGATAAACATTTGAATGTTATTGATACGAGCTATAGTTTCAATGGGAATAGCTAAAGCATAGGACCTTACCATTCCTGAACGGCTAGCGTAATTATCAATAAAAGTTCTAGCAACAATATAATAATTACCTAAAGGAAAGCCTGAAAGATAAGGCGGTAGATTGAGACCACTTGGTAGTGCATCAGGCAAGTCTAGCTTTGATGTTATTAACTCAAATTCTTTTAAACGACTACTACATCTACGTAAGCCGTGTCCCTGACTTACTTGACCAAAGATAGCAGTCTCTACTTTCATCAATATATCCTAAGCTTGCTGTTGATTGATTAAATATTTTAAAGGAAGCGTCAAATCAGAAGTTTTACTTCCATTTGGCTCTATGATATAACCTATATTTTCTGGTCCTTTCAATAGATACTCTTGATCCTCGTTCTCATTATCTAATTTCTTACCAAGAGCTGACAATCCTAGTATTAATGGATTTTGCCAATTAGCGCAAATAAAGTCATAAACCATTGGTAAGCGTTCGTTTAGTAACTCATGGGGTGTCAAGGTTGATTCTAGTTCATCCCAGCAACTAATGATAAAACATGCTTTTGGTACGCCTGTCCTATTTGAACTCCGATAACTATATATTAATATCTGCAATAGCTCTACTAGTCTAGTTTGATCTGCTAACTCACCATTTTCCGTAAGGTCACTATTATTAGTCGTAACGTCTGAGGTAGGTTTAGAAATTAAGTCTTCAGGAACTCGATACAGTGAGGGTCTTAACAAGATTAGCCAAGCATTACTACCAGATATACGATTGAACCATTCTTCAGGTACACTACGAGATTTAGTAATGTCTACAATCTGTTCTCCACCATAATCTGGCCATATTATTTCACCTAAATAACCCTCGTCGTTTTTTATAGGCCATTGACTTTCAACATATACATTCGAGGGTGTGTGGTCGGAAGTTAATCCTTCGTGTAACTGTTCCATAGTTGAATCAAATGGTTCGATATTAATAGTTGCTCCATCCATACTGAGTGAACGATTATCTTGCTGTAATTGCAGTAATAGCTTTGCACCATAATGTGTTTTACCAACACCAGGTTCACCGACTATTAGAATAGAATTACTCATTACATACCTCCATAAGACATAAAGAAGGGATCCTTTCCTGTATATCTATATTGCGGAAGCTCAACATAGCCAGTTGTTGTATTTGTTATCCATTCTAATAATTTCAATAGCTCATTTACATTAGTAGACTCGCTATCGTTACTATTAGGAACAACTTGAACCTTAAATTCTTCAGCATTTTCAATAGAGCTTAATGTACTTTCTCTTACGTTATTTATCATATTCTCATCTGCTGAGACATCACTCTTACTCCATACTAAAGCGATAGGTCTGTTATTTAACTCTCCACTTAGTCGTTTACTTAAATTTTGAAATCTTGATCTAGCTCGACCTTTACCTGTAGTCGAGAAAGCTTCAGTATCAGCAATTAATAGGAAAATATCTGTGTTATCCGATAGCCAACGTGCACCCTCAGCCTCTTTATCTTCTGAGTTTACCGCCCATTTCTGAAACCATTCACCTGGAGCATCCGTAAATAAATAATCTTGAGTTAGACCATTTATCTCATTATAAAAAGTGAGATGCAATAAACCAGGAGATCGTCGAGACTGGCTAGGCGTATGTGGTGGAAAGGTAGGGAATTGTCCAGCCTCCCATCTAAGGTTACCTGATACGTGCTCCCAACCTAGCAAAGTATATGAACCAGCAAACCTTAGTTTAATACTATTAATCAAACCTTTCGAGACTAAAAGAAACCAAGAAGCCAGCAATGTCGTTTTACCTGAGTTCTCTGCACCAACTATTCCAACGACAATGGGTCTAGACGCTCCACTAATAAATTCTAAATCCTTTAACCCAAGAGCGTTCCCAGTCCATGGCAATATAATTCTAGCATCTGAAATAGCATTCTCTTTCTCCTCTTCATTACTACTATCTTGCCAGAATTCACAATTAGATAGTTTTTGATTGCCCATTTGGCAAAGTGCATCAGGTGCAAAACAGTTATCCTTATTACACTCATTCATCAGCATCACCTTTTGACAACAGAGCGTCTATGGCTTGTAACTCCCGAAATACCCAGATTGCCCATTCGTGGTTTGATAGTTCTAAACTCGCATTAATTCCCGTCAACTCTAAAAAGCGACTTTCATCAGGCATTGTACTGTTATCACTTATACTTAATAGGCTAATAATAGGACCCCGATTCTCCAGGCTATCAAATGTAGTGCGGATATAATCAGTAAGAGCGACAGCATGTGATGACTGTTTTAGGCGAGTCATGATTTCGTAAACTGTCATGGTTTTAGGTTTTTTAGTAGGCTCAATAGACGCTACCGTTTCTCTTAGGAAAGCTGTAACGCTGGCTGGAGAGAGCGTTGGTACTTGATTGAATATGTCATAAGCCATAATAGCACCAGATTCAAAGAGAGGAATGTTACGATAACTGCAGTTTGCACTAGGGGAATAAAGAGACTCTTTCCACCATATCAAGCTGGTTCTTTTTTGTAAGCCACTCGTAGAAGTACTTATTTTATCTAAAGTATCATTAATATGGTTTTCCACCGCTTCTGATAAACCTTTAAGAGGTTTTGATAAATTAATCGGCTCAATTTTTGCTTCTTCTAAAGCGTTATCTATTACATCTGCAATGGTGGTTGTTAAGATAGGGGTGAATTGAAAAACCCAATGTTGTCCGTTGTTAGAATAATGTTGATTACCACCAGTAGCTTGGTTCTTGGAATTAGTAGGACCACTAGCTTTTTCAATACCGGTTTGTAGTGCTTCACGATCTAACTTAACTTCTTTAGAGGAGATATCGATAGATTTAGGCGGACTGTACGAAAAAGGTTCAACGATGATTTTTTCAGGAGCTGACCACTCACTTTCTGCTTGTTGGTTTAATTTAATATCGTTGTTCTGAATTAAACTGTGCCATATATTAGTTTCTTTTGCTGTATTGATATGAGGAAGAAGGTTTTTGGTTACTGCATCAAAGGCAATAGCGACGTTTAAATTATGATTAAACTGATTTGACAATCCTTGGAGTAATAACGCACGGATAACTTGTATAGGTGTTCCTTTGAAAGCGTTAGGATAAGTCGGCCAATTTTCATCAAGTGTGTTGATAACCTCTTGAATGACTGTATTATCTTCAGCAATATTTGGATCAATAGCCGTATAAATATAGGCCAAGGCCTTGGAAGGCGATTCTTTTAAAATATCACTGATAGCTGAGGACGTTTGCTCAAGTTTGGCAAGCTTTTCATCGCTACCTTGCAAGTCTATAAGGTTTATTTTTAAAAATTGCATTAGCACTTCTGTCGACATTGTAGATCCCTTTATAACAATAGATAAAAATTTTAATAGATTGATTAAGTACTTAAATAATCCGATTATAGCAATGAATACCTTTAACGTAATGCTTAAAAAAGGGTTTGAACTAGTTATCTAGGACAGCCCTTCAGTTATTATTAAAAGATATATCTATTTTCAAATAAAATAATTAAACCATTATAATCTGACAGTATAAGCGTTCAGTTTTTTGCTATAGGATCCTTGTTTACCACTAAGTATATACACCTTCGGCTACATTTTGGCTCTACTTAAGCAAACTATAAATATTACCATTTCAATAACTAAATATTTATTAATCTAAAATTTATATTATAGCTATCATCTAATCCGACATAGGATGCATTTTAATGAATAATTCAGACAGTAATTTAAAAAATTTATCAGTTGAGATGATTGAAAAATCACCCGAAATCAATGATTGGTTAACTCAATTTAATAGTGATGACAAACCTATTGCTAAGATTATGCTATCGAGATTAGTCTTTGTTACTAGAGATACTTACTCCAGATTTATAAGAGAAGCTGTAGAAGATTTATCGACTGGGGATATTACTGCGCTTTATTCTGTACGGAAACTAGAGTTATGTGAACCTAATGATCAGGATAATGCTAATTGTCTAAAGTTCTGGGAGCCTGATGGTTCACCAGTAGTTAGACCAGGGGTTTCGCTAGGAAGTGAAGACTTAGTATATTCATTAATATCAAATATTGTACGTAATAACGATCAATTTTTAGATCACCCCTCTCTAGATGAATTAAAGGAGAAGAAAATACGTCAATATTATTTGATTGATGATTCAGTTGGTAGCGGAGATAGGGTATCAGAATTTATAAATACGATGCTAAATCATCCAACATTTTTCAGCTGGTGGAGCTTTGGCTGGTTAAAAATAACTGTTATCAGCTTCTCACGTACAAGGGAATCAAAAAGTAATATCATTAACAAAATAAAAGGCTCTAATCATTCAATTAGGAAATACCCTACAGCTTGCAAAATAAATTTTCATAGCCGATACGAATATAATCAGAACTACTTAGAGTTTAGATGGGGTGAACAATATCAGGCAATCAGGCAACTATGCGAAAGTATCACTAAAGTAGCTAGATTTAGTCGTTTGGGGTATGGCGATGTATTGTCTAACTTAGTTTTTTATCATAGCGTTCCAAATAATATACCTGGAATCCTTTGGTTTACTAACAAACGCTGGAATGGCTTAATGCCGAGACGTGAGTTTCCAACTTGGCTTGAAAAACTACTTGATTCAAATTTAAATCAAAACGACTCCTTAGAATTATCAACTGAACTATATCAGTTGCTCCAACTAGTAAAACGCGGTGTACGAAGAATAAGTAGTCTTTCGATTAGACTTAATTTAGATGCCTCTTACACTAGAGACCTTATTCAACATGCCATTCAAATAGGGCTAATAACTCAAGGAATTCGTCTAACTAAACCTGGGCGTGATAAACTTTTTGAGTATCAGAAAGATATTGAGCTTTCATCTTGGGACAATAGCCTGTATATTCCTAGTTCATGGTGTGCAGATTAATCGTTCGTTCAGCCGTTGGCTTGTGAATTGAGTAGTAAGTCGACAGATTCTATTGATGTTGAATCAGTAGATGGGGGTATCGGATAGATACCTCTGGAAAGATCTAACGCTAAGGTGGTAAAACCACCCTAAAGGGTGTTACCACCCTTTAGTATAGAGTTCAAGGTCCTTCGAGGCCTCGTAATGAACTCTATACTAATGGCCCCTTGGGCTAAAGGAGAGGTGAATGAATGATTGGTCTGTACATCATCTACATGAAGAAGCTAAAAAAAAACTTGGCAATGAAACCGCACTGAGTTTAAAACAGTATGCATTGATACTAAAACGTTCTAATCTACCTGTTATATTTACACTCCGGCATCTTGCCAACATAGTAGATGTCGATTACAAAACACTAAGAGCGACTGTAGATAGACATAGAGAGTTTGCAAACTATCGAATGTATGCAATTAAAAAGCGTTCAGGTGGTAGACGCCATATTCATGCTCTATCAAAAAAACTATTAAAAACCCATCAGTTTATAAATTCAGAAATCTTACAAAACGTTAAACCTCATTACTCCTCATTTGCTTACCACCCTACAGGCGGTATTAAGCCTTGTGCGCAAATGCACTGCGGTGCACGTTGGCTATTCCAATATGATTTGAAAGATTTTTTCTATTCAATAAATGAGTCTGATGTTTATAAAATTTTTGTAAGTTTAGGATATCGTCCTTTATTTGCTTTTGAACTAGCTCGTATCTGTACAACTCTAAGACTGCCTAACCATCTAAAAAAATTACTTGTATTACCTTCTTTCTCGCAAGAAACGTATAAGTACTATCAAATAGAAGAAGACATAGATGGATTTGCGTTCAAAAATCTTCATAAAATGGGCGTTCTTACACAAGGTTCACCAGCTAGCCCTATGCTAGCTAACTTAGTAGCTAGAGCACTTGATGAAGAATTTACTGAGTTCGCAGATGAGTATGGGTTTGTTTATACTAGGTATGCCGACGACATAACACTATCATGTAGCGGAAATTTTTCCCAAGAATTAACAATTGGTAAAGTACATAGCCAAGTAGTTAGAATAATTCGTAAGCATAATTTTAAGGAAAATAGACAAAAGACAAGAATTGCTGGACCAGGCTCTAAAAAAATAGTTTTAGGCTTACTAGTAGATGGTAGCACCCCAAGACTTTCTAAAGAAATCTACAAACGAATAAATCGCCATCTATATTCTATAGAAAAATTTGGTCTAGCTGAAGTTGCAAGATATGACGGTTTTGATTCTTCACTAGGTTATTACAATCATGTGGCAGGTCTGATAGCGTTTGTTAAAGATGTGGATGAAAATCGATGGATTGAATTTTCAAATAGATTCGAAAGTGTAAAATCACCATTAACACTACCTTCATAACTATGCCTAAACCTTCCCTTCACTTAAAATAAACTTCCTCAAAGCAGAATCAATTTTAATATTGACCTTCAGCATCGCTAGATTCTGACCTTCTAGTGACTCAAAATAAGCTTTTGCTCTATTTTTATCTACCGTATCTTTTAGGGCATTAAAGTCACCAAACTCATTAATAGTAGACTCCGTAACTTTCTTTGCAATAAGTTTACGAAGTAAGCTTTCATCTAAGCCTAAATTATTGGCAAAAAGCTGAATATTGTCTGTTTCGGCTTGAGCCTGATAATCAACGATATAATCTTTAAACGTTTTATTGATATCAATATCTACTTTGCCACGTTGCACATCGTGCAAAAACAAATTAGCGTATTTTTGCTCTTCTTGAGTCAATGATGAGAATGTTTGATGCAATTCGTTAAGTGCTTGCTCTGCATCGCCTCGTTTAAGTGCTTGAACATATTTATCAAAGCGCGCATTAAGATAGTCATTATCAATCCTATCCGTATTAATCTCAGACAAATGCCCCGAAATATCAAAAGGTACATCACCTACACCGTTACCACCTGTGACCTCTTTAAATAACTCTTTATAGCGTAATGCCATAATTAGATATGTTTGTTCATCGCACAATAAAGTGACGCTTCTAGTGTTATCATCATTGCCAAATTCATAGGTTAGAGTCTGCCAAGAAAACCCTTGAATCAAGGCCGCTTCTAAATAGTCATTAAATAGCTTAAATAGTTTGGCAAATTTGGCTTGGCTCTCTTGCTCTTTGGGCAAGGTTGCAAATTCGTTAATTTTGGCAATGTTAAAAACCTCGGTAATTTCAGAGAATATTTCATTGAGTTTTTTTAGGTTACCTTCAAGTTTATCGACAAATAAGCTTATAGGCTTATCACCAGAGTACAACTTAATCGCAGCATCAATATTACGCTTCATAGAATGCGGCTTACGATAATAGCGTATCGTACCAAATGGCTTATCCGGACCAAACAAGCGATTGGTACGAGAAAATGCCTGTATGATATTTTCGTAGCGAATGAGCTTGTCCATATATAAAGTGTTAACCCAAATGGAGTCGAAACCTGTTAGCATTTGATCTACAACAATAAGAATGTCTAATTGCTTATCTCGTGATTTCTCAATGAGTTTATACGGTTTTTTGTGTGCCAATCTTTTAGCAATGTCTTCTTTAAATTTGCCGTGTGAACCACTGGTAAATTTTTGATTAAAGGTTTCATTATAGTCTTCAATAATCTCAATTAAACCTTTTTCTTTATAAGTAGACCTTTTCTCATTACCTTCATTTGGATCAAATAATGCACTTATTTTTAAGTTAAGATTATCATCTGCTATTTTTTGTTTTAACAAGCGATAATAGCTTATGGCTTCAATAATACTACTGGTCGCAAACAAAGCGTGAAACTTACCACCACGGCTTAGGGTTGAAAAGTTGTCTAATATGTCAGCCACCACATGGATTTGGTGTTCATCAGTAAGGTATTGCTCATTCGGCACATAGTCTTCAATACCTTTGACGTAGTCGCCATTGGCTTGCTTAAAGCCTGCCATAGGGACTTTTTTTGTGTCCATATAATGTAAATACACCTTTTTCTTACTCTCATCTGCCCAAACCTCAGCCTCTGTACCGGCTTTGGCTTTCATTAGTGCCACTTCTTTACGTATGTCCTTATCTTTGAAGGTAGTGACTTTATATAAATCAAAACCCAGTACGTTTTTATCCCTTATACCATCGGCAATGCTATATCTATGCAACTCATCACCAATGATAGATGCGGTGGTATTCATTTTATGTTGGTTTTCTTCAAAGATTGGCGTGCCTGTAAATCCAAAAAACATCGCTTTAGGGAAGGTCGCTTTAATGGTAGGTAGCATCTCTTCACCAAATACGGTGCGGTGTGCTTCATCTAATATAAATACAATCCGCTTACTTTGAATCGTTGCCAAGTCAAAAGCATTCATCGCCCCATTTTCAGCCTCTACATTGCTCATCTTTTGGATAGAGGTCACAATAAGTGTGTCCGCAGGGTTATTACTGGTAAGGCGAGTGATTAACTCATTGGTATTGTCCGTTGATTGTACGCTTAAGCTATCGTCTGCAAAGCTAGTGTATTCTCTAAAAGATTGATTACTTAGCTCAATTCTGTCTAATAGAAACACCACTTTATCTGCATCTTGTGAGCTGGCAATTAGCTGGGCAGACTTAAAGCTGGTCATAGTTTTACCTGAGCCTGTCGTATGCCAAATATGCCCACCAAGCTGACTGTTTTTATCTTGCCATTGGGCTTTTGCTACTTTGTCAGATATAGCATTTGCGGCATAATACTGATAGCTACGCATAACTTTAAGTACACCGTCGCTTTTATCGGCTACGGTATAAAATCCAATTAATTGGTGTGCCATGGGTATAGAGAGCAAGTCGCCAGCGATATCTTTGTAACTATGGTAAGGCTCGTTGTAAAAGTCTGCCCACTGGAAGTAGTATTCAGGTTTGAAGTTGCCGTTTGGATTGGCAAAGTAAACAGACTTCTCTGGTGTCATCGCCACGAATATCTGTACCAAAGCAAATAATCCCGTAAAGATATCTGCATGGGCGTATTTCTCTATTTGAGTAGTGGCTTGGCTTATAGAGACACCGCTACGCTTTAGCTCTAAATGAAAGACGGGCATACCGTTAATGAGTAGCATTAAATCGCCACGACGGTCTTTAGCGACAACGTTTTTGGTGGGGAACTGGGGTTGTTTGACTATTTGATAACGGCTTTGTCCTTTGGCAATCTCATGACGGTCATATATTTTTAGACTGATTTCCTTGCCATAGTGCAAGGTATCATCTGGATTGTCACGTTTGATATCGACGCTTTTACCATTGATAAAAGCATTTAGCTTTAGCGGAGTTTTTAGGGTATTAATCTGCTCAATAAGCTGTTGCATCTCACCATCGGTTAGTGGATAGTCGTTTAAACGGTCAATACCTCGGTTGTTTTCAAATAATATACTTGCCCAGTTGTTTATTAAATCTTGCTCAGTAGGATATTCAATGACCTCATTTTCCCACCCTTTTTGGGTTAAAATGTTGATTACCGCATCTTCAAAATCCGTTTCTTTATTAAATATCATAAACTCTCTCTAATATTTTGACTGGGCTTGCTAAGTTTTGTATAAAAATCGGGCTATACAAACATTTTTGCTAGTAAAGCTTTTTTTAGATTCTCTAGGGTTTTTATTTGTTTGGCTTGTAGGGTTATGGTCTCGTCTAGTTTCTTTAGGATGTTCGCTATAGTGGTTTGTTCCTCTTTATCTACAGGTATTATTAATTCTGCATTTTTGATGTCAGAGGAACTAATAGATTCAAATGTAGACCCTGTGCTGACGTTATTCCAAAAACCATCTAATTTTATTTTTTTAAGAAGCTGGTAAATAAACTCATTACCTCGTATTGAAGCTACCCCACGTCCAATAACCGCATCAAAATCTGTTTTACCTATGTCACCTACAGGTGCTCTAACACTCATTATTATATCGTTTTTAAGTGCAGTTTTAGTTATGACCGATGTCCATACCCGAGGCACGACTTTACCTTCTTTCATATCTGCATTACCTTGAATAAGAACGTAATCCTTAGGATTGTCTGTATAATATTTTGACTCAGGCGATTGCCCCATCGTTACCTCGACAATATCTCCTAGTTTCATAGCTACCCAATCACCACTAAATCCTTTTAAACGCATTTCGGGCTGACTTTGACCTGCCTTTGGAAAGAGTTTTGCTAATAATGCCTTTTTTAACGTTTTGGTTTTTTCGTGCTTTTGGCGTTTTAAAGTTAGGGTTTGGTCTAGGGTTTGGAAAAGTTCGCCTATGGCTTTTTGTTCTATTTTTTTCGGAATAATAATAGATATCGAATGTATCGCCGTACTTGTTAGACTCGGTACTCCAGTAGAAGTATCGAATTTACGCCAAGGAATTCTTTGAAATAATGTGTAAACAAAACGACCATCCACATCTTTAAATAGTTCACTATAAAATAAGGTATCCACTGTCCAAAAGGGTGAGTTCATATAGTAAGGTTTATCGATTGTACCTTTTCTACCTATTAAAACGCTTTCAAGGCTATATAATGCAACATCAGTACGTCCAATTTCACCACCTGTTGCTAGAATTGGATAAACACCATTCGGACTTTCGACACCTTTTTGTGACATACCACTTTTAATCTTTAATATATCTCCTATGACTGTCTCGTTCCATTTGTTAACAAACCCATCAAACCGTATTTTTGGACTATTTTCGCTATTTGAAGTCTTATTCATTAACTTTATAACCTTAGTATTTAATATCGATAAAATTGACGTTTTTATCTAATATCACGCCTTCAACAAAGCCTGTAATGCTTGCAAGCCTGACATATCGAAGGCATCGCCTGTTAAGTCATTCAACAAATCGGCTAACTGATGTTCTGCATCATTTAGCTTGCTGGTCGTGTCTATAAAGGTATCAGCATATTTATCTGCCAAGGCTTGTACTTGTGCGGTCAAATCGCTAACCACATCGTTTGCTAACTGTGCCATCGCTTGCTGTAACGGTTTAATCCACTTATCGTGCAATAGTTTTTTGACTTTATCGTCCTCTAGCTTTTCAATAGCTTGCTTAGTGGCAATATGCAACGCCTCGCTTTCTTGTTTAATTTGAGCTTTTAAAGTCTTTTCTTCATTTAATAAAGCATCAGCTTGTACCACTTTTGCTTCATCAGAGTCTTCATCAAACTCATAATTGGCTTGTAGTTCTTGCAAGTATATAGCCACTTTAGACTTCCCATAGTCACCGCCGTTATTGGCTTCAATATTTTGCCAATGTATATTAGGCTCATTTGCCACATAGTCTAGTTTGGCTGATTTTTTTGGTTTAGTGTCTAAGAATGCTAAATATTTATTTAAGGCCATAATCTCGGGAGTTTGTATGTCATTATAGGCAGACTTTAACGCTTTATTGACTTCACTAACCGCAAATTTAGTATTACTATCATTAAGCAGTTTATCTTTTTCCTCTTCGCCTAGCTCATCAATAAGTGCTTCAAGTTCACCTGTCACCGCGGTCAGTCTGTTCTCTTTGTCTTGCAAGCTATTTAGCTTGTCTTTTAATAAGTGACGCTGGGCAAGCTCAAAGGGGATAATATGACCTAGCCAGCCTTCTTGCACCTCTTTATCTTTACCTTTGACTTTTTTGATAACCATATTTGGGTCAACTTTTGTAGTTGTATCAAAGCCTTCAGTTTTTATCATCTCTAAGTCATTTCTGATGCTTTGCCAATGGTCATCTAGTGCCTGATAAGCCTGATATTTATCAATCAGTTTAAAAGGTGCCAAACGTGTAAATATATCGTTGGCTAAAATGTCTTCTTGTTTAGATACTTTAAGCGCATCAATATTATCGATAAGCTGTTGTTGTAAATATTTAGGGAAATCAGCAAACGCAGATTGATAGCTTTCAAAAAAAGTTTGTACGTCTTTATTGTCATATATACGTTGTTCAATCTCATCAGTTGCTAAAGTATAGTAAGGCGAGTCGTCTGATTGAATGTTTGGCTGTTGTATTGCTTGTCGCTTAAATAGTGACTCTCGCAAGCTAGGGTACACTTGCCAATAACGATGCAAGGCGTCTATCTCATTTTGAGGAATACCGCCAAACATAGTGGCATAAATATCCCAAACTTCAGCATCATCGGAGGAGTCTACATAACGTGGAATGTTTAAATTGTAGTTTTGCTCTCTGATAAAGTCTCGACTCACTACCCGAGCAAACTTTTCAATATTTTCTCGATTAATTACGGCATCTGCAATTTTTTTGATATTTGAGGCTTGAAGTTGGTTATCTTTACCTACCTTAATAAACTCTTTTGACGCATCAATGATAAGCACATCAGTGTTGCTACGCTTTTGCTTCAATATCATGATAATAGTTGGGATGCCAGTACCAAAAAAGATATTAGCAGGTAAGCCAATGACGGCATCAACATGATTGGCTTCAATCAGGTTTTTACGGATAGTCTCTTCTTCACCACCACGGAACAGCACCCCATGCGGTAAAACGATGGTCATAATGCCATCGTGCTTTAAGTGATATAGGTCATGTAACAGGAATGCAAAATCAGCTTTGGTCTTGGGCGCGAGACCAAAACGGGCAAAACGTGGGTCAGCTTCTTTATCTTTTGGATCCCACTCTTGTGAATAAGGTGGATTAGACACTACCGCATCAACATGAAGTAACTCGTAGCTATTTACAGGGTCGTCCGCCTCAAAATACGGCCAGTCATCTTCTAGCGTATCCGCATTACGAGTCACAATATTAGCAGGCAAGATACCTCGCATGATTAAATTCATACGAGTAAGGTTATACGTATTTTGCTTTAACTCTTGAGCGTAGTATTTGATATTATTGCTATCGCCACTATTGTCAATATGCTTCGCTACAGATTGACCAATATTTATAAGCAACGAGCCGGATCCACTTGTTGGATCATAAATCTCAATTTTTTCACGGTCTTTTAAATGATTTGCAATAATATCTGACATAAGCATAGAGACTTCGTGCGGTGTATAAAACTCTCCCGCCTTTTTACCTGCATTTGCCGCAAACATACCTAATAGATACTCATAGATGAACCCAAGCACGTCATAATCTTGATTAGCATCCATCGGAATATCATTGATAAGGTGTATCAGAGATTGAGCTGCTTTAGTTTGTGAAGCGGCATTTTCACCAAGCTTACTTAAGCCTGTTTGCAGAGTATCAAAGATACCACCAAATACTTTTTTATTTTCTATGTGTCGTGAAAAAGCAGACAACGCATCACGTACATCACTGATTTCGAAATCACTGCCTTTGGCTATCCATGTTGAAAATAGATGAGGATAATCAATGTAATACCCAAGACTGTCTTTAATGAATTTAACAGTTTCAGTATTTTCTTCGTTTAAAGAAGCGATATCTGCGTCCGATGAGTCATTCGCCTTTAAAAAACGCACCTCTTTATCGGATAAAAACTTATAGAACATAAAGCCTATGATGTAATCTTTGTATTCATTGGCTTCAATTTTGGAGCGCATTTTATTGGCTGACTGCCAAATTTTATTGGCAAGCTGTTGTTTATTCATAATTTTCGATGTCTGTCTAGGGTAATCTAAAGGAGGGATAAATAGGTAGAGATTGTAACCGTGAAGCGTAATAAAGGCAAAAAATAAAGCTACATTTAGCTACAAATTTTAGCTGAAGACTTTAAAGTTTAAAACATGAAATAGGATTTATACTTTTATTCTGAAATTTAGTTAAAATTGCATTCCCGTACTTAGCTTGGCATAATCTAGTAAGGCATAATGTTGTAGAGCCCAATTCAGGTAGAAGGGACGCTTGCTATAGTCTTTCTAGTATTAAGAATGCAATTCTAGTTAGGTTGGCGCTGCGGTGACGTAGGTTCGAGTCCTACCCAATATTATGTCGCATTCACCTCTTAAAGATATAAATACATTTTATAAGCTTTTTAAGTTTTATTGACGTACGTAATTATACTTAAATTAAGTGCTGATATGCACGGTTCAAATACATCCGCTATAAAACCATAACCTAATAGACATAATATTTCTCCGACTAAATCAAACTCGAATTAAATTGCATACGGAATACCATGCATTTCCATAATACCTAGAAATCTAGACTCTAAATTTTTTAAGGTAAATTGATTCATAGACAACCCATCGTTTAGCTCTCTTTGCACCCACACCCTTACCGCTTCATCATTGTAAAATATCGGATTTAAACCAAGCAGTATTGCAAGGTTTGAACCTTGTTGTATCTGTAAATCAATAATGAGTTTGCCCGATAACGCTATTGCTTCTCTACTTAACCAAGCCGAAGGTTGTAACTCTCTAGGTGATGACATATTGATTATCCTATAGATTATTTAGTTATTTAATAAGGTCAAAATAACCTTCTATAGAACATAGTATACATAAAAAAGCTCTATTACAACTAAAAACAATCTACAGAAGATTACTTTTAGTTGCAATAGAGCTTTTGATTAATAGCTATTAAGAAAGTGTATTGTTTATTATATTAACTAACCTTTTTTTATGGTGTTTCATCGAGCAGTTTTAGCTTTAATTTAGGCGATTACTTTTTGGAATGTAACGACAACTATTCCTCATCATCAACCACTTCATACAACTCGCCGACATCAATCTTTAAAAATCGGCACAGCCGTTCAATAACATCTAAGTCTACCCGAGTCGCTTCTTCATGATACATACGAGTAATTGTACCTCGGTTGATATCTGTCTCTCGTGCTACGTCAGCGATTTTGAGTCTTTTCTCCCCCATGATTGCCGATAAATGACACTTGATCATAACCTTCTCCATAACAAAATGTTCTATAGTGGATAAAAATAGCTTGCAAAAGATTAAAAATAGTGTAGATTATGTTCTGCAGGAGGTCATAACGACCATAAACAATATCACATTAATCTTGTATAGGGATTCTACTATGAACTACACCTATTTAACAACCGAAGAGCTATCCGAACGCATTAAATATGATAGCCGTACCATTCGCAACCAATTAAAAGACTCTGTCTTGATTGAAGGCGTACATTACATTAAACCATTTAATGGTCGCAAAATATTGTTTATTTGGCAAAAAATTGAAGAATTAATGCTTAATGGGTATGACGATGACATTCCATTCGTAGGGGGTGCATAATCATGGCAAGTATCAATAGCAGAAATAATAAGTTATACATTGATTTTCGTTACTTTGGTAAACGTTGTCGGGAGCAGACGTTATTAATTGATACTAAAGCAAACCGCAAACGCTTGGCTAACTTTATCGAAAAAATGGAAGCGGAGATAAAACTTGGTAGCTTTGAGTACGAAAAGCACTTTCCGAAAAGTAAAAAACTGGCTAAATTTAAAGCTTTGGAGCTAATACGAGCCAGCAATAGCCATGATGATGCCAATATCAATTTTGAAAAGTTTAGTCGTATTTGGTTAGAGGAAATGAAACCGCAATGGCGACCATCACAAATACAAAACGTTGAAGATATTTTTAGAATTTATCTCCATCCTAAGTTTGGTTGTTTACCCATAAATACGATAAGTAAAGCGATGATAATGGATTTTAGAGGTCAATTGGTTAAACAGGGTAATAATGGGCGCAAGCTATCTGCCTCACGTATTAATCATATCATGACACCCTTACGCATGGTACTCATTGAAGCATCAGATAGGTACAGCTTTGAAAGCCCGTGGAAGAATATTAAACCACTTAGTGAGCCTAAGAGTAAGGTCAGTCCGTTTAATTTAGATGAAGTCATGCTTATTATCAATACGGTACGTAAAGACTTTAGACCATATTATACAGTGCGGTTTTTTACAGGTATGCGTACTGGTGAAATTGATGGATTACCTTGGAAAAATATTGATTTTGAACGTCGTCAGATTATCATTGATCAAGCTGTAGTAAATGGAATAGTAGGACCTACTAAAACTATTGGATCTAACCGTACTATTCAAATGAATCAGTTTGTTTATGAGGCTTTATTAGAACAAAAAAAGTTAACTGAGCATCTAAGCGAATATATATTTTGTACTAAGTCCGGCACACCGTTACGTCATCGCAACGTGACTAAACGTGTTTGGTATCCTCTACTTAGATATTTAGAGTTAGAAAAACGAAACCCTTATCAGACTCGTCATACAGCAGCAACGCTATGGTTAGCGGCTGGAGAGTCGCCCGAATGGATTGCAGCGCAACTGGGGCATAGTAGTACCAAAATGCTGTTTACGGTCTATTCAAGGTATGTTCCTAACTTAACAAGGCAGGATGGTAGTGCTTTCGAAAATCTTTTGATAAGTGTATGTTTGGATTAGACTTAAATACAAAAAATATTAAAAAATATAGTCAAACCATTGATATTATTGAAAATTTAATATTGTTTTTTTTAACTACACGAGTTAGGTTATAAGGCATATTCCACTATAAACGAATAAAAATGTCTGCAAATCCTATCGAAATTTGGCTTCAAATCAATATTATCGAGATGCTCTCGAATGATGAATTAACTGCGGACTTACTAATAGAATTAAACTTTCTAAATGACATTTTACCTAATCAGTATCACTCATATTTTGACGATGAGATAAATACACTTAATTGTTGGTTAGAAAAAGAACACTCTAAATATCGACCTAATAATGGATATATAAATTTCATATATTTAAATGGTGTAGATAAAAAGAGTTATTTAAAGGATATAAAAAATCGTGCACTTATTGCCTTTTTAGCTTGTAGAGCTCGTGAGCCTAGAGTTAACCTGATACGGTCACTATACTTTTTCATCTGCTTGCGGTTAGTTAATCTAACTGATTATGAGAGTAGAATAAAAACGACTTTAGATGAATGCCGTTTTTTAACTTCAAAAATTCGCGGGTTTTTAGTACCTTTATTACCGGATATTGATAATTGTCAAGGTCTTGAGAATGTTGACGTCTATCTTGAAGATTCACAAAATAATGATAACTATTCTGTATGGCAAGAACAAGATTCAAAATCACTCACCAATTTTTCAAATAAACTTTTCAAAAAAAATCAGTCATCATCAGGTAAACCACAGCTCGATATTGACGAACATGTACTCGTCAATAAAAAACTAAGTGAACACCTTTACGAATTCATTTTACCCATAGAATATTATTTCAAAGGCTCATCAGGAATTACGCACAAAAATAATGAAAATGAAACTGTAATCGAAGGGAATGTGATTTTTGATGATGTTACCGGCAATACGGTATCCACTCTAGGTTATATTAATGAAGATGATAGCAACATTTCTAATTTTGAACCTCAAGAAGTGCAATTCGATGAAGAAGAGTCTTTTAACCTTGTCACGTTTAGACAGCCTTCTAACTACTATCTTGATATTATTTCAGCAGAGCAACAGCTTAACTGCCAACATAAAAACTCTTTAAGTCAAGTCACCCATGTTAATGTTGCACACGCAAACGAAATTAGTGTCTTACTCAAATATATCATCGATAATTTAATTAAATTAGATTTTGATCTTATCTATGATGATTCAATTAATTTAAATCTTTCAACTTTCAGTATTGAGCAACGAACTTCGCTTTATTTACTCTTAATTCTGATGACTGGTATAAAAGGTATCAATGAAACGAATAGTTTTAGACTACGTCATCATAGCTATCAATCTAAAGTCAGTTTTAAACCAACTCGAAGTCAAGTAAACGACGACTGGGATACTACTCTATGTAGTGATATTCAAGAATATCTTTATTTATTTCTACCTAAACTCATTGGTGAAATTCATATAGGTATGTTTTCAAATATGCATGGTGCACTCGAAGATGAGATAGAAGACTATACCAAAGACTGTCTTAGTAAACTTAACAAATCGTATGGTACACGACTGACCTTAAATAAAATCGAAAAGTATATATCTCACTTTTTGAATCAAAAAGGGTTTGATAATGCGATTATAGATATTTTAACAGATAAGCCCATTGATCATACCTCGTCACTACCGTACTTCAATGTTAGTCAGCTTGATTTATTCACTTGCCAAATAATATACCTCCAACATCTTCATGAACTGGTTGAAAAATACGACTTCATACCTAACTCTACTCATAACGTAAATCATACTCAATTTTTTAAGCTACCAGGTGAACATGAAATAGACTACTGGTATAAATGTACGGGTAGCGTACTTGCTATACAAGAACAAAAACTTGCTCTAATTATCGAAGACATGGTACATCAAGCCGAAGAATCGATCATACAAAAGTCTTATGGTGATATTTTTAGTTTGATAAATCTTCATAATAAATTGACTGATTATTTATATGTTCTACTGTCACTATCAAGTGGCTATCGCCCCGTCAACGAACCTTTTGGCAGACTAAGCCATATTGATGTGCAAACCAGCAAATTTTTCATTAGTGATAAGGAGAATAAACTGGGCAGTAGAGGTAGATTAATTTACCTACCAGATATCGCTATCCAACAAATCAATCAATTCATCGCTTATCTAGAGTATCAATCCCTTGTTATTAGTGGTTTGTACGAATCGCTTGCCAGCATTTACAACGATATTCTTAAAAGTAGAACTGGTTTCATTAGCTATTTAAAGTTCGATGAAACCTCTCAGTTGGTAGTTCGTGAAGACACGAATCAGATCTACATCTCCAAACGTATTTCAAAATTCATCAATCTACCTATAAATTGGTATAGGCATTTTATCCGCTCATATAAGCTTACAGAGTCAAGCATGTACTCAACATCCAATGGGTTTACTGAGGATGGCTTCGGTTATGACGTTATTAGCGCATGGATGGGGCATGCAGATGAGTTGGGCTATGATTACTTCAACAAATATAGTGGTCTTAAGACTAGTGAAATTCATCGTCTGTCTTCCAGAATAAATATAATTCTAGAGAGTCTTAATTTTAAAACTATTATATTAATTGATGAATTGCCAAACAGACTTAGACCTAGAGTATTCGAAAATAACAACATTGATGCGATTGAAAAGCGCAGACTTAATCGACAGACAAAGCAAAAAAATTTAGAAAAGACAGCTTTAAAATTAGTCACGTCAAAGATAAATATTAAGCAAATTAAAGACTCTGAAGATCCCCAGCAGTCATTTGAATTAATGTGGAAAGAATTCGAATTATCTTTAAAATCGCACAAAAAATTCCAATCATATTTAGGCTATGTCGATGGCTTTAACAATTCAGTCCAATATTGCCAAAAGCTATTTGAAGCGAATGATATAAGTATAGGTTTTCCAAAATTAATCGTTAAATCAAAACGTCCTAAGTCTTTTAGAACTAAAGATTGGTTGTTTGATGCTCAAAATGTTGCAGACTTTTATATCTTATGGGTAGATGATTTAACTGTAGTAAAAGACATAACGTTACAAGAGATTTTACTCTCACTTGTATTTCATAGCGCAGTTCTACAAACCCCAATTCTTCAACAAATTCTTCTTGATATCCTAGGCAATAAATTATCGTTGAGTTGCATTCATGGGCTACCGGTAATAACGCTTTGTATTGATAATATGAACTGTGGTACTAACACTTATGTTAACGCAGAGGCAGTACATCAAACTCAGGTATTTATATCCCCTGTAACCGCTCATTTTATAAAAAAGTTTAACCTAACTTTATCGAATACATCAAATACTAAGGGTACAGTATTATCAGATATTAATACCTTATATCGAAACATTAAACTTACCAAGTTAGAGCGACCTATCAATGAAACAATGACTCTTAGGCGTTTTTTATTAGGTGCCATTCATGTTTTAGAAGATTTTATAGGCATCAGTCTATCTGAATACATGTGGTACGTTTTAACAGGTGAAGAAAAAGCCCAAGCTTTACCAATTAGTAACTGGCAGTCTGTTATTTATGATATTCAACATACTTTTGAAGAACCCACCAGCTTAAGTACAAAGCAAAAGCATTACGATAGTTCTCATACCGAAGATATTAAAAAAAATAGCGATTTAATTATTCAAATTAATAAACTGTTCAAGTCTACTGGTTCTCAACACAAGATATCGCATAAATCTTTCGTAGAAAGTCTTACAAGTATATATAACAGTCTAATCAATCATGATGCACCGCTCAATAAAACTGTATTAGTCGCTTGGTTACTTTTCAAGACGGATAACTGCAAAGTCAGTAGTATTCAAACCTATAGCAATACAATAAGTAGTCGTTGGCTTGTCTTAACCGAGGGTGTAATACTTGATGAGTTAGATGTTGATGATCTCGAAGCTTTATACAGGGAGTTAATTGAGCTTGGCAAAACTCAAAATGCTAAAAATAGCATTGCTAAGCTTATTGATGAAATGCATAGTTTTATGGTGCAGAATTTTGATTTCGAGCCAATAACTAGGTTGGCTGAAAATACAAGAGCACATTATAAAGTTGGCTACGTGTCAGAGCGTATGTTTAAAGCTATTTTTAAGGCAGTAGATAATCTTACACTGACAGTAGATGAGTTAGATGCCATTAAGCTTTCATTACTACTTGCCCAAAGATGTGGACTTAGGATTGGTGAAATAAGTAAGCTTCTGCTGCGTGATATCTCGCCTTCTACATCATATTTAGAGATTAGAAATAACAAGCTAGGAAATAATAAAACAAGTTCTGCCTTAAGGCGGGTGCATATTGATAAGTTATTCACTACGAATGATAAACAAGTGATGCAAAGGGTTTACCTTAGACGTAAGCGTGGTAAGGGAGAGGCATTGATTGCAAACAATTCAGGTGTACCTTTTGACTCACGGAATTTGTCAAAGCTAATTAGTGACATAATGAAAAGTACAACTGGACTTAAAAGTCTGTCCGTTCATCATTTGAGACACAGTTGTCTGACTAATATACAGCTCATGTCATTCCTAAATTCATACGATATAAACTCTAATACTCATGAATGCTATCAGTTTTTGGAAGGCTTATTACCTTATGATAAAGAGGATTATGATGAAATCACAACTTTTTTTGAGTCTCCGATTCACTATAAGAAAATATTTTCTTTAGCCGGCATAGCAGGACATGCAAATCCATCTACTACCTTTAAGTCCTATATTCACCTTACAAATATTCAAATCGGACTATTAGTATCGCAAGCTGATTTGAAGCTTCCAACTCAACGAATACCGTTACTTAAGCTTCCTAGAAGAAAAAAACAACTTGCTGGCGATCAAAATGAAGTGAATAGTTATTTACTAAAGAAGTTACGTCTTCAACCATTAGCCAAGCCTAAATACTGTGAAAATCTTAGATCCATTACCTCTCAATCCAATTCTTCACAGCCTTACAAACCGAACTATTCATTTAATGACGTGCATCAATTAATAACAGCTTATTTAGAGGGGTCGGATTATAAAGCTCTACAGTTTGCGTTTAATGTGGATGATGAGGTTCTACAAAAATGGTTAGCAAACGCTAAAGTGCTACTAACCAATTCAGCATTCAAAACCACAAAGGGTAATCCTAGATTATTTGATCACAATGATGAAAGAGATGAAATTAAGCTATTGCCCAGAAAAGACAAATTTGGAGTTGATAGGGATGAAATGACAAAAATGACCAATAAATTTAGAGAACTTTATCAGAATAATCGGAGCAAACGGACGAGAGGATTATTAAAGAAATTTGTACTTTATACATTGATGAATGCTCAATTTACAAAGAACTATATTTTGTTCAATACTGTGACTGATTTAAAGCTTTACTTGGAAGTACTCATCAAGCTTTTGCCTAAAAAGAATATAAGATTAGCTGTATACAACTATGAATCTACCAACTCAGAGCTTAAGGTATGGAAGCGAGTATTCGAACAGTTTAAAGGCAATCAAGTGTCTTATAAAAATAATATAGCTGAGAACCAAACTTATAACAGAAGCGTTAGAGTCCAATTATCAGTTGCAAGTCAAACAGAAGCAACAAAAATAAATAATCTTACAGATTCGGCTAATACTATTAGCCAATGGACGGTACGCACCGTACAAATTTTTTGTCATTACGTTTACATCATGATGGGTGAGCGTATATCAACTTTAAATAGATAAAAGGCATAGCAAATGAAATATAGACACAGAAATGTTTTCTTAAATAAAAGTTACATATTTAAATTTCACCCACTAACTGGACAACTATTTGAGATAATTAATCAGTCATATTTAAATGGCGGTCAAAATGAATATCTTGCAGAAATGAGGAAGCATGTCAAACTAAATACACTTATGAAGTCCAAGATAGTTTATGTATTAAAAGATAGCCAAGATGATAAGTGTTATCAAGTTATTGGCGGTTGTTTTCATCCATTCTTTAGGTTAGATAATGACATAATAAGAGAGGGTTCAACTATTATGAGTTGTTTTACTCTTGGTACTACTATTGAACTTAGACCTAAAGAGAAGATAGAATTTGAACAAGATGTAATAGACTTTATATATGCAGATTTTATTTCCTCAATTTCACTCATATCGTTAAAAAAATTTGGCTTCGTTGTTAAGTATTTTAATGAGGTTAGCAAAAAATACAAAAGTGAAATTTGGGATGAAATTTTTATTAACGATAAAGACTACCTCACTCAAAAAGAATTTTGTAAAATATTAGATGTGTCTACTAATACAATACATAAACATACACAAGGATCAGTAAAGCTAAAAGATGATTTGAATAGACAGACCTAAAAAAAGCTAATCAAACTTAGAGCTTTTCAACTTTTTTATGACCTCACTAGCGTCTAAGTCAAGCGCCTCACAGTACTCAATAAATTCAATGATATCTAAACGCCTGTCCCCTGTCTCAACCTTACCGATAAAAGAATAAATCACACCCATACGATCCCCTAAGGTTCGTTGGGTGTAACCTAACTCCTCACGTCGACGTTTCAAAAGCTGACGAAGAAATTCATGTTCAGACGAATGTATAGATTTGCGTAAGTTACTCATTGAACCTATATTAGGTTCATGCTACGATGAACCTGTTTTAGGTGCAAACTATATTTATTAGGGGATATGAGATGTTAGATAAGAGGGTGAAGAAACAACAGGCAGTAGCCAATTCAATTAAGATGTCAGGGCTACTATTTGTACCTGTTTTAATTGTTCTTATATTTAGCATAATTTGTATAAATTATGGCTATCCTAAAACAGGATATATCACTTTAGCAGTCACAGCATTTCTTATCTATAAACTCTATAAACGTATTTTTAATGTTAGTGAAGCTGATATCAAGAAGAGTCAAAGTAAGCTTGACAAAATCAATAAGCAGTACAACACCAATTTTAGGTCTGATATGGGTTTTGGTCGGTCTCGACACCTCTACTTTGATACCGATAATCGTAAAATTTATGTTGATACAAAGGATATAAGTGGGGTTTATGACTTCGATTTTATTCGTTCATGGCAAGTTAATAGCACTGCACTTACTGGTATGAATCCAGAGCTATTAAGATCAGCTTCAGGTAATCGGACTTATACGACTCATGAGAGTGTTGCATTAACGATTAATACCAATAGTTTGGAATATCCCGTTTTACAGTTCCCATTATCATCTATCCAAGAGGCTGAAACGTGGAGCGCTCGATTGGACTTACTGATGAATGGCTAATTCTAATATGTAAACTTTAGCCAAAGTAATATCCCCTTTCTTTTAAAATTTAATCGTAGGTATATACATTATGAGTCTTAGTAATAGCCAAGCGTCAAATACTATCAATACAGCGTCCTTCAATGTACTTATCATAAACTCCTCTGGAAATTCGGGTAAAACCAGTGCTGGTAGAGGATTTATTTTGCCTCGATTAGATAACCCTACCTATTGCAGAGTCGATTTCTCAAAAAGAAATTTAAGACAGGGGGAGTCTTTTTTCCCTGCTCACAGGTTATCTGATGTTCATAAAGTATTAATGCAGTCTCACTCTACGGTTGTTGAAGTGGGGGTATCTGTCTGTGAAAAAGTTATTAATAAAATGATTGAAATGGAAGGTTGTCATGATGACTATGATTATGTGCTTGTACCTACCTTTAATACATCACCTAAGTTAATAGCGGACAGTATCCGTACTATAAAAATACTGATTAATATGGGAGTGCCTTCATACAAAATCAAAGTGCTGTTTAATAAAGCAGATGATAGTAACACTTATTTTGAACCTTTAATCAAAGCTTTAAAAGAGTTAGGAATACCTTATCATTTGGAGGCACAGAGTCATAGCTACAAATATTACGATGGGTTAGACGCATTGGATATAGATTACCACGATGTGACTGAAACTAAACTTCAAGATGACTTGCATTATCTTAAGCTCTTAAAAGATAGAGCTTCTAAATATGGGCTGACATCAGAAGAGTCTCAAAGATACGACTATCTCGTCGATGCAATTGAAGTACAGCGACTAGTACTTAGTTATAAAAAACATGAAGATGAGGTTTTTGAACTACTTTTTGGAAATGGTCATTGTGAGCGAGTCGCTTGATTGGCTTTTGAACGATTGATGTGGTTAACGTTTGATTTAAATTATTACCGTCGTAGATAGCTAAAATTATTATAGTGCATTCTAAGACAGGAGCTTCATTCCAAAAGACGCTCTTAATGACTTCATTGTGGGCTTTCTTCGTCCAAGTTTTTAGGTTTAAGTGGGCTTTTACCTTCAGCAAGTTTCTGAAATCCCTCTATAGTCTCTTCTAGTGTCTGGTAGCCTAGTATAAAACGTTCCGCCCATTGTTCAGCATGTTTATTTGGAACAAAACCAGACAAACTGACATTACCTTTTGCTCTTTCCCAAGATTTTCTACGTCTTGCTTGTTCTTCGAGTGATATTCTCATAATTAAAGCTCTATTTTCTATATTAACGAGGTCGTTAAGTTTGTAGTAACTTTGAACCAATCTTAACTTAATAGCCGAAATTGTATCGATAGTAAGTCATTAAATAACATTTTTGAGTTCAACCAATTTTAAAGGATTAACCGTATGAAAAACACTTATATTATAAATACTTTTCTAGCCTCGGTACTGGCTTTGTCTTTAACAGGTTGTAGCGAGGAAAAGGTTAGAACCGTCAGCTATTATACTGAAAACCCTGACGAGATTGATAAGGTACAGGATCGCTGTGAAGCAGAGAACGATAAAGGGTATAAGGTCGAAGGTAACTTGGCTGAAAATTGTAAGAATGCCCGTAGGGCTAAGATGAAGCTGATTAGGTCTGCATTGAGGTAAGTATTCATTGTGTGGTCACTGAGAGTTAAAACCCTACTAGCCTAAAATAGTTATATAAGACCGTTAGTTACAATTAGTTCTAACGGTTTTTTTACTCTTGTTAATTTAGATTCTAAATTACTATTTGAATCGTCAATGCTAGGTTAGCAGATGACAACTCAGTGAAATATCATTATAGGTATATAAGTGTACTTAAGTATCGTACGATTAAAAGAACTCTAATTCATAAACCGTACGAAAGCAAAAACTTAAATTTAAATCGTACGCACTATCAAGCAGGATTTAAAATTCGTACGAACTAATAAAATACCTACTTAAACTCACTACTTTAACAACTATAATAGTTTTAGAATATATAATTGATTTTAAAACGATACAAGTGATTTAAAGAAGATATAATTGGTTTTAGAACAATACGATTGATTTTAGAGAAGTAAAATCGCAACATTGAAATTGGTAGAATGTAATTATCAATTCACTGTTAAAACCCCCTTTAAACTGGGACCTTTTAGAATATATAATTGATTTTAGAGCGATATAAATGATTTTAAGAAGATATAATTGATTTTAGAACAATACGATTGATTTTAGAGAAGTAAAATCGCAACATTGAAATTGGTAGAATGTAATTATCAATTCACTGTTAAAACCCCCTTTAAACTGGGACCTTTTAGAAGATATAATTGATTTTAGAGCGATACAAATGATTTTAAGAAGATATAATTGATTTTAGAACAATATGATTGATTTTAGAGAGGTAAAATCGCAACATTGAAATTGGTAAAATGTAATTATAAATTCACGGATTCAAAATCCCTTTAAATCTGAATGTTATTGAACTATATAATTGATTTTTAAACGCTATGATTGTTTTTTGAACAGTATAATCACAAGGTCGGTTAAGCCTTCCATAGGTATAGACTAGCTAAATGACATAATAGTACTATTCGAATAACAGCAATTTAAAAATTCATCATGAAACCTTAGAGGTTGTTGAATATTCAGACATTAGAATTACCGATAGCTATGCCAAAGGGGTGCAGGACTGTTTTTAGATAGAATCGTTATATAGTTTATTGTGGTGGTTTGCATTCGATATTTTTGAAATTGGGTCAACTAGATTCGTTTAGAAGTAACCTTGATTATTTAACTAATGCTGTTTGGTATCTAAGGAAATCAAAATCAACTCTATCTATAATGTTTAAAACTTGTAGTTTATAGACATAATCTAATATCAACTCCTTTCTAACCAACTTGAGTATAAGAGTCGAATGTTTAGTTGTATTCATAGAATCACACACTAATTAATGTGTTGGAAGTGTGTTTAAGCATATAATTAAGGAGATTTGACGAACGTTCTCACTATTAGCTTAGTTGAATTGTATTTGATATCAAAATACTTAAGTATTTTTAACAAAATAAACCAATTTTTTAAGAATATATATGATGCATTGCTTCATCTTTAAGTAGTCTGATTAAGATACGGTATAGATAAACGCAGGGGTAGAATATAGGATGTATAAAAATTACACTTTTGGTATGCTAAAAAACTGTAAATACTATACTAATTAGGTGACCATTTTTGCAATTTGCGGCTTGATAAACTGTATTAAATTACGCTAAATGTCATACCTAGAAATATTGCTATAACCCTTTATTTACATAGCTTTGTATGTTAAAGTATTTTAATACAATTTAACGAAATATGGTGGGTTTAGCCTGTCACGCCGGGGGTCGCGGGTTCGAGTCCCGTCCGCTGCGCCATATTTTAAAACTGGTTTTTAGAACAAAGTTTCAGCCCTAAGCATTTATTTACTTAGGGTTTTTTTGTGGGTGGTGGTTTTATTTCTTTTCTTCAAAAGCCTTTATTAACAGTATTTTCATGGAAAGGTAATTACCTCAAAAAAATAACAACACCTAAATAGCAACACCTAAAGGCAATTTTAAATACCATGCGTAATCCTACAAAAATCATGATTCAATCGGGGGAAGAACCCGCTTTACTGGCCCAGAAGAAAGTGTTGTTTTAAATAGCCAAGGCATAGTTATTACAACATGTGGTTAGCCTAGCTCTCGCTAAGTTGGCTTAATTGTTTTTCAGCGTTTATTTAAAGACTCTAGCGGTAGGGTTTGGTTAATGAAAGTACGTATTGTTGGATTGCTTAGATTTAAAGTTGAAGTGGTGTTAAAACAAGTAGGTAATAATGACAATTATTAATCTAATTATCTCAAAACAACAGGCTGAGTTTTTACAAAAAGAACGTTACTTATAATTTGTAGAGTACGGTAAGATTCAAAGTTTCTTTGCCTATACAAGATATGATTATACGCAAAGTATGTTTGCTAGTATTAATGATGACAATTATCAACTATCTGAAAGTGGATTAAGCTTGCTGAAAAAGCTTATATTACTAGATAATAATGAAGCTTATTGGTCTGTCATGCATTTAAAAAATAGCATGAGTGAAACCCAAGCGTGTCATAACGCTTTGAGACTAATCAGCAATAAAGAGTATGTGCAATTTTCTTTGAGTATAAGTTCTAATTTAATCTACGATATTCTTTATAAACTATAGATCGTTTAGAATAAAAAGCACATTGCTATCTGATAAATGGACTTTAAAAGGAGTAAAAAATGTCATTTTTAACCAAAACTTGCCAACATTTATTCTTATCAACCACGCTTCTTATATCAGGACTAGCCATCACTCAAGCAAGTCATGCCGCCGTAGCTTTGCAAGCGCAAGATAGCCATAAAGTTGCGCTTGCTCGTAAACTTATCAATATGGATGGCTCTAAACAAGGTTTCAAACAAGCCAATAAATTCGTTATAGAGTCTATGCGTAGTAATATGATTGATATGCCTGATGAGTTTTTTGAAAAACTATCGAATAAAATGGACAACTATGATTACGAATCTCAATTAGCCTATACTTATGCACAAGTGTTATCCACTGATGAGCTAAATGCTTTAATTGATTTATATAGCTCGCCTACAGGCAAGTCATTAGCCAGTAAGATGGGACTATTAACGGAACGTATTGCACAACAACAAAGTCAAATCTCTGAGCAGATGATTCAACAAACCTTGGCTGAGATGGGAATGCTCAATTAGCCATTGTCTGGAAATGAGCTACTGTCATTAGATTGAATAGGTACTGCTTATGATTAATCAGCTAACTAAATGAGCATATTAATTTATCGCAGGCAGTGTTTGGCTTTTTAGCGCTTGCAACCTCTATGAGTGCTAATGCTGCGCCTATAGTATTAAATACCAGTGCAGGTACGGAGTTTGTTGATATTCCCATAACTACCTAGAAGCAAATGCGTGATGCTCAAGTTGTTAAACAAGATTTAGATTAATCTTGCGGTGCTTCATCGCTATCAACCGTATTAACCCACTTTTATAACACCCCGACGTCTGAGCAACAGATTTTAGAAGATATGCAGCTGACAGATATGATGGCATCCTTTCGAGATTTAGCTCAGGTTAGTCAAAAATATGGATTTACTGCCAAAGAAGGTATTCAAGCTTTTCGGCAAGGTTATGAGACACTGTTTATTACTGGAAATTATTGATTTGCAGTCTATGAACGGGAGTTTGATGATTAGTAGTCAGTTTTCAATAGAGCATTGGCGTGATAGGTTTAGTAATTAAACGATTGCCAATGTTTCGCTAGATCGTGTTATCAATCTAGCGCCCATCATTGAATTAAAAGGTAGGTCTATGAGGAAAGTATCAGATGCTTTTGATCGGTAATATTAAATAGCTTTTCACTCTGAAATTAACGTGGTCACAAATGGTAATAATGGCTGGTTACATAATTTGCCATTTGGTGGTCACGTCTCATAAGATTAGGTGAGTATGGAAGAGGTCATATCGCCTTTTCAACTTGCTCTACGACTGCTAGTCTAAAGCCTAATGTGTAATCCTTCTGTGTGGGCTTAAACCTTGCAACATGTGACTTATCTATTTATAAAATTCCTTTGTGTAAACTTATTTTAGGAATGGGATAGGCTCTAATTAAATGACCAAAATGCTTATTATAGACTTACTAACATTAATCTTTAAAGTAATAATTGCAATCCTTAACGTCTGTAATTATAGTAATCTTAAAGCAACAACTTGATAACCGCTATAAACAATCTGTCTTGCTGAATAGTGATAGTTACCTTGCCACCATGCGCCTTAACAATTGATTGAGCGATAGATAATCCTAGCCCTGTTCCCGAAAGAGTGATTTCAGTATTGTCATTATTGGTATGGGCAGTATGAATAGTATGGCGGTAAAAACGCTCAAACAGCCGATTTGCCTCTTTTTGAGTCATTGGCACTGCAAGTTCGTTTTGAATAACAATGTTTAGAGTGGGCTGATTTAAAGGCAAAGGTTTGGTGCTTTTATGGGTCAAATTAGAATGTTCTGTGTTGTGGGTTTGCTTATTAGCACTGATGCGATTGGCACTGATACGAATGATGCTATTCGTTTTCGAATAATAAATAGCGTTTGAAATTAGGTTGGCAAATAATCGTTGTAATAAGCCTTTATCGCCTTTGACGGCTGTAAACTCTCCCTCTTTTAATAAAGTAAGATGCCTATCGTCCGCTAACAGTTCATAATATTCAATTAAATTATTAAGCATATTATCTAAATCAACATCTTCAAACTGTTCTGGGCTCAAGCCTTTTTGAGTTTTGGCAAGTAGTAGCATATTATTAATCAGCTCTGACAACTGCTCTAATGTCTCATGTTGCTGATGTAACTGCTCGACATAATCATCGCTATCCCTTGGTTGACTCAGCATGACTTGTGTCTGGGTGCTCAGTATGGCAATTGGCGTGCGTAGTTCATGGGCTATATTGTCAGAATATCGCGATAAAGATTCAAAATTATCTTCCATTTTACTCATCATAATATTATATGACTCAGCAAGAGGACGCAGCTCACTCGGCATATCGGATACGGTGATGCGCTCACCGAGTTGCTCAAAGCTAATGCTTTTCATTTTCTGAATAAAGGTCGTTAGGGGTGAAAACCCCCAATAGACACTGAGAGTTGCGATTGAGATTAATAACAGAGTTATGGCAATCAGGATAAGTTTTAACTGCCATTTAAATTGATGAAGGTATAATTGATGTACGTCAATTGGCAAGGCTAATAAATAAATGGTATCTGCGTTATTATCAGAGTTATTATGTGGGTTGTTATTTGGGTTATTATCAATATTGTTAAAAGCACTGTTAACGTTGTTAATTATAATACTACGATACGGTCTGTTATTTAATGTCAGTTCAAATTGTTTATTACCGTGCTTTTTCACTAACTCACGTATATTGAGCTGCCTGACAGCTAGCTGCTCTGCACTTGTCGTTTGATCTAGTAATAACAGTCCATTAGCATCAAATTTAAACACCTTAATATCGTAATCCAAACCGCCAGAATGCAGATGACTAGTGACATTTTGCGGGTTAGCTAAATTTTCACTATCGTTTAAAGAATTGCTATCTAAGGTATGACGCAAATTATAAGCCGAATGGGTTAAAATCTCTGCATCCATGACTTCAAAATGGCTATTTACTGACCGCTGAATCCAAAAATAGACCACGATTTGTGACACAACCACAAATACGGTGAGTAAGATGACCGTGCGCCATAGCAGTGAGATTCTAATATTCATTCGGCAAATTTCTTATGTGTTAGGCATCATTTTGTCGTTTAGTTGGCCTTAGGTTCAAGTTACTCTTCAAGTTATTCTTCGAGCTTATAACCCATGCCACGCACTGTATGGATTAGCTTGGTCTCAAACCCTTCATCTATTTTCATTCGAAGACGTCTGATAGCCACGTCAATGACATTGGTATCGCTGTCAAAATTCATATCCCAAACCTGTGAGGCAATAATCGAACGTGGTAACACCTCTCCTTTTCTCTCAATCATAAACTGCAATAATGAGAACTCTTTTGATGTCAATTGAATAGAGGTGTTGCCTCTATAAGCAGTGCGTTTGGCAAGGTCTAGTGTTAAATCGGCTATTTTAAGTTGGGTGCTAAGGTATTCTGACTGACTGGATCGTCTCAATAAGCTTTTAAGACGTACCACCAGTTCTGCAAAGGCAAACGGCTTGGTCAGATAATCGTCTCCTCCAATCTCAATACCTTTAATGCGGTCTTCTAAATTATCTTTAGCGGTCAGAAACAACACGGGGGTAATGTGACCTGCTGCACGGTAGTTTTTGACCAGCTCAAAACCGCCAATATCTGGCAACATAACGTCCATAATGATGGCATTGTAGCTCTCGGACATCATTGCATGGTAGCCATCCAAGCCATTTTGCTTGTGATCGACAAGAAAGCCTGACTCGGTTAAGCCCTTTTTGATATAGTCGCCCAGCTTGACCTCATCTTCGACTAATAAGATTTTCATTTACGCCCCAACAAATTAATATAACTAGGACTTACGCATATTAAGAAAATGTGACGACTGGCAATCATTTTTAAATCGTCTAAAGGTAGAGCGAAGCCTCTCAAAAATAATTACAAGTCATTTTATAACATCGTTCAATCATATTTTGCGTAAGTCCTAATAACCAGTCTTCATGTTAGAACAATAGAACCTAATTTAATAGCATCTTGCCCTCAACATGACAGATTTGTAATGTTGACGTCATGTTGGTGTCATTAGACAAACCGTATCATTACTATGAAAAGATTCTAATCCAATCTTAATGCAACCCTTAAACTCTACAAAAGGTAATTCCAATGAAAGTACTTAATATGATTTTAGCCACTGTCGCTACTTTAACGATTGCGACAAGTGCCATGGCGCATGATCCTAAACTGCATGCTCAAAAAGACCAAATGAATTGCGAGAAAATAAGCCAACACATGCAAATGATGAAAAATATGGATCATAGCAAAATGGATATGAATGACCCTGCTATGCAATCAATGATGGCAAATATGAGTAAAATGCAACAGATGTATGCCAAGCACTGTGTTAGCTCAACCGATAGCAAGTAGCTTTATCTTCAAACTCAAAAATTCCCAATCAAATCTGATGTAGCTCAAGGGAATCTCAGGGGATAAAGCGGAATGTAATATTTAGCCTTTTTTAAAATCTCATAGCCTTTTACTAATAGCCCTTTAATGAACACCCCTTAAATTACTTAAGTAGGACTCAAATGATAAAGTTCATTTTAGGGGGTGTGACCACCCTAGTTGTTATGTTAATTGTCGCTTACGCGGTCCTATTAAGTGGACGAATAAATGTTGGTGCTGACCATGAACATAGCCCAATCGTTTATAGTCTAATAGAAAAAGCACGAATCAATTCAATTAAACATGCCAGCAAAGACATTGTTGTTCCGAAACTTAATGAGCCTGCAATGATAAGTGCAGGCGGTGCCGATTATAAAGATATGTGTGCCAGTTGCCATTTATCACCCGACGTTTCCGCAACTGATTTAAGCTTAGGTTTATATCCTAAACCTCCAAATTTTACGGATACTAGTGTCGTCAGTCGATTTGCAGACGATGAAGGCGCTAAACAGGGATTTTGGGCGATTAAACATGGCATTATGGCATCGGGTATGCCTGCATGGGGAGCAACGCACGATGATGACAGGATGTGGGCAATGATGGCTTTTATCAAAACCTTACCCAACTTAACGGCTGATCAATATACCATGCTTACCACTAAGTTCGATGCAGAAATGATGGGTGAAGCAATAGATGGCATGATGGATGATTCTATGAACGACATGATGGATGATTCTATGAACGACATGAGTGGTGATATGCAGCATTAAAATGACAGATGAGGTAGTAGTATGCAAAACTCTAATATTAGGTCTGTTAAATCCATAAGTGCGTCAATACTATTTGGCTTGATGTTATCCTTAACCGCTTGTGGTGCGCCAAGCAATTCCAACTCAGCGATAGAATCAACAGGGACTGCTTCTGATAATATAGCAATAAAACAACCTAAGCTTAACAAATCTGATGAAAATCATAATAGTGGCGCTTTATTACAAGGTATCAGTGCCACTGTTTATAAAGATGCCAATTGTGGCTGTTGTACCGAATGGATCAGCTACGCCAACAACTTGGGGTTACAATCTACCTATCAACATCCTGAAGCCTTAAACTTGGTAAAAGATCGTTATGGTGTACCTGAAGCATTACGCTCTTGCCATACGACGGTCACCGAAGATGGCTATGTGTTCGAAGGTCATATCCCAGCAAAATTTATCGCTCAATTTTTAGCGAATCCACCGTCTGATGCTATCGGGTTAGCAGTTCCTAGTATGCCAGTGGGTAGTCCTGGTATGGAATTTGAGGGTAAATTTATGCCTTATCAGGTTTTCGTGATAAATAAAGATGGTTCTTATGAGGTGTTTGCCTCCGTCGAATCCCCCGAACAGCAGGTCTAAGGCATGACAATAGCTAGCAAGGTTCATTTTTAAGGGTGTGCTATTCAAATTATTATCATTAAATTCTATCCCTTTATGTTGACATAATGCTGGATTTATCTCTTCGAATCACTCTGATTCATATCTTAATTAGGTTGTTTTATGAATAACAAACATAACTTGAACCGTAGAAGGTTTTTATCTGGTGTTGGATTAGTGGCTGGAAGTACCGTTATTAGCCCCGCTTGGGCAAACTCTAACCTAAGCGGTAACAATTTGGGCGGTATCAATAGTGGTCATCTCAATCCAGCTGCTGAACAAACTCCTGTATTAACGGGTACTGAGTTTGACTTATATATCAACAAAACACCTGTGACCATCGCTGGTAGAAAAACCACGGCGACATTAATTAATAACTCACTGCCTGCGCCGACTCTGAAAATGAGAGAAGGCGATACAGTCACGATTCGAGTCCACAATGAGATGAACGAGACCACCTCCATTCATTGGCATGGGCTATTAGTGCCTTTTGAAATGGATGGTGTTCCCGGTATTAGTTTTGCAGGTATCCCTCCTAAAAGTACCTTTACCTATCGGTTTACCCTAAAGCAATCAGGCACTTATTGGTATCACTCGCATTCAGGATTTCAAGAGCAAACCGGTATGCTGGGCGCTATTATTATTGAGCCGAAAACTCGTGAGCGTTATCCGATTAGTGAAGATCATGTGGTAGTACTGAGTGATTGGACTTTTCGAGATCCGCATACGTTATTAAAGCTCTTAAAACAACGTGCTGATTTTGATAACTACCACCTTCCTGATTTTAAAAAGTTACTCTCGGATATTGCCCAGACTGATATTAAAACAGCAATGGATAAGCGTAAGATGTGGAATCAGATGCGCATGATGCCCACTGATTTTAGCGACTTAACGGGTGAAAACACCTTCACTTATCTTATTAATGGCAGACCCTCAACTGAAGCTTGGTATCAAAAAATTAAAGCAGGGCAACCTGTAAAACTGCGGTTTATTAATGCGTCAGCGCAAACCATATTTGATGTGCGCATACCGGGTTTGAAGATGAAAGTAGTGGCAACAGATGGCGTCGATGTAGAACCCGTTAGTATTGATGACATCCGAATTGGTGTAGCCGAAACTTACGATGTTATTGTGACGCCAACTCAAGATGCGCATACTATTTTTGCGCAAAATGTGGATCGTACAGGTTATGTGACAGCGACACTTGCCACCAAAGATAATGCACATGTGCCTGCCGCCGCTATCCCTAAAATGGATGGCGTAGAGTGGCTGACCATGGCCGATATGATGGGTGAAATGAGTGGTAAGTTTAAAGCCAACCACGCCCATACCGAATATGACTTTAAAACAGACATGCGTGTTGACACGCCTAGAGTGAATCTTGATGACCCGGGTATTAATCTGCGTCATATTAATAGAGACGTACTGACTTATAGCCAGTTACGTAGTGTGGATGATCACATTTTTGCTGAGCAATTAAAACCGACCCGTGAGCTTGAGCTGCACCTTACTGGCAATATGGAACGCTATATTTGGGCGTTTGATGGGGTTAAATTTAGCGATGCGGCGCCAGTTAATATCAAACCTGGCGAGCGAGTTCGTATTACCTTAGTCAATGACACTATGATGATGCACCCCATGCATCTGCACGGTATGTGGAGTGATATGCGAGCACCATCTGGCGAGTTTCAAGTCAGAAAGCATACGATGTTGGTGCATCCTGCTCAAAAAATGAGTTTTGATGTTACTGGTGAGCATGGACGATGGGCTTGGCATTGCCATCTTTTATACCATATGGAAGCAGGTATGTTCCGAGAAGTCGCCGTTGTTTAATTCCTAAAAATTATATTTAGACAGAGCCATCAGATGAAAACACATAAGATAGGTTATTTTACGCTTAGTATGGTGTCACTGGTTTTAACCCCTTCTGTTGCATTGGCATCAACGTCGTCTGCAGAGGCTAACTTACAACCACTTAAAATGTCGGGCATGGATCCCAGCTCGATGGATATGTCAGGCATGGGTCATAGCTCGATGGATATGTCAGGCATGGGTCATAGCTCGATGGACATGACAGGCATGGATAATAGCTCAATGGACATGTCAGGCATGGATCACAGCTCGATGGATATGTCAGGTATGGATCATAGCTCGATGGATATGTCAGGCATGCAAGGTGGTAAACCACCAAAAAGTGCCCGTAGCCCTGATTACTCCAACGGCATTGATTATGGCAAGTTTGGCAAACCTATGATGATGGGCGATATGCCGACATGGGGGGTATCTGTTTCTGATTTGGGTTATAACTTTGATGAGGACAATATTAATTTTGAGACAACTGCTTGGTATGGTACTGATGAAAAGCGTGTTATTTTTGAAAGCGAAGGTAGTGCACAAACGAAAGATGATACAGCAATTGATAGCTTATCCTCGTTGTCTTATTGGAAACCACTAAGTATCTTTTGGAATGGTCGCTTAGGTGTGGCTTATGATACGGCATTGGATGACGCCGCTGTCATGGCAGGTATTGAAGGGACAGCACCCTACTTCATCGAAACTTCAGCCAATGCTTATTTATATACTAATGGTCAACTTAGATTAAATGCAGGCGCTGAATATGAATGGCGACTCACACAACATTGGGTCGTAAACCCCGAAGTAGAAATCACCGCATTTAGTAAAGATGATGATTCACAACATATAAGAAAAGGGTTTAATGAACTTGAGAGTAAAGTTAGACTTACCTATGAGACCCTAAACCGTCAAGTAGCCCCTTATATTGGTGTCAGTTACGAGACAGCACTGGGTGCAAATCGAGGGCAGCACCGAGCACATGGAGAATCAGTAGACACAAGCAGTGTGATAGCTGGGTCAAGTTTCTGGTTTTAATCACCGTTATCAGGAGGCGATAATGAAACAGGCAGCAGAGCACAATGCACATTATTCAGATTCAGGTATGAATCCTTATCTGAAATTCACGTTAATGATCCTTACTTCAACATTGATAATGTACGTGATGATGTACTTAAACACTTATAAGTGGGATCACGTTTATTTTAGTGAAACTAGGGCTTATATGGCTCTATATATGGGCGCTGGCATGGCAGTAATAATGCTGGCATTTATGGGTAATATGTACAAGAACACTAAGCTTAATCTCTTGATCTATGGTATTAGTGTGGTGATCTTCGCATTAGGGCTTTGGGGTGTACGCTCTCAACAAACAGTGGAGCAGGTGGATTGGATGCAAGCGATGATTCCCCATCATTCGATTGCCATTTTGACCAGCTCACGGGCAAACATTGAAGACCCGAGAGTTCAGAAGCTCGCAGATGATATTATTGAGGCACAGCAGCGTGAAATTAAAGAGATGCAGGCACTGATTGAGGAGCTAGAGTAATATAATTAGGGTCAAAGAAGTTAGGGTTTACTTGTTTATAGGCTTTTTTGCCTATTCAGGGCCAGTTAACACTTGATATAAACCCAGCTGAGTTTCGTAAGTAGGGTCTACCGTGTGCACGGCAATCTTCTTCATGGTAGTGTTAAACGGCTGAAAATTATTGAGAATGGTTTGGTCTACAAGGTACATCTAGCATGCGTGTATAATCGATAGCCTGTTGCATCCCTTTACCAATCGCATGTTTATTGGCTTTGGCTTTTACCACCGCAAGAGGCCTATTAGGCTTTTGATATAACACATTATTGCCGCAATCAACAAAAGCATTTGCTACCTCGCATTTTGTGATGACGAGCAACAAGGGTAGGAAGCTCTTTATAATAAGTGTCCATAAGCTATATTCATTGCGAAGATCATGGGATTACATCGTTAAGTTATGACTTTCTTTGAAAATCGCATGAGCTTTCAGACAAACTGTAAAGAGACTATTAAACTGCATTTAAAAGGAACACCTTTTCAATGAGAAGTTTGGTAGGCATTACTGTCTATCCATATAGCAGAGTTGACAACCTATTGTGCTATTGCAGCGATCATAGAGAACCCCACCGCACAGAAAGCTATTGGCAACGCAATCGGACAAAATCCTGTGGCTTTTTTAAATCAATAAATTCGAGTTTAAGAAATAAGAGTAAAATCAATTATTAAGACATTTCGATGACGACGTTAAAAATTTATATTATGTTTGTTTTTCTAGAGTTTATCTGGGAAGCGTCATTCATCTTAAGTTATTTAACATGCCCTAGAGTTTGAAGGAGCCGTAGATACCCTATCGTTGGTAATGAATGCAACAGGAGTGCTAACCACTTAGTCCCATGATAGGGCTGTGATGAGCGGTAAATGATAGGTAATGTACTAAGATTGCGTCAGCTGACGTTGTCATTCTTTTGGCTAATGAGTTTGGGTTTTATCCTCTAGCTTTTTTTGATTAAGCTATTTTGGAGCAGCAGTTAATCTTAATTGCTGCCATAATTGCGCATCGTTTTCTGTTATATCAGCCAACGTATAATTGTCCATTACTCTCAAAAAAGCGTTAGTCGCTTTATAAAATACATGCTGTAATTGGCAAACAGGTTTGATAGAGCAGCTTATGGATTCTTTTTCTTTATAATTGTTTAAACAGGTGACAGTAGCAAAATCGGGTTCAGTATGGCGCAGGACTTCTCCTAAATTGATATCTTTGCTTGATTTAGCAAGGCTTATACCACCATTTTTACCGCGCAAACTAGTTATATAGCCAAGTTTTGCAAGCTGGTGAATAATTTTAGTGAGATGACTCTTTGAGATGTTATAACTTTCTGCAATATCAGATATAGTGGCCAGTTTATTTGAGTCAGGCATTGACGCTAAATACATCAAGGTTCGTAGTGCATAATCACTATAATTAGTAAGACGCATAAGCCATTTCCTATAAATTAATTTTAGTGCATTCAGTGTATGTCAGTAGATATTTATGAGGTATCACTTACCCTAACGAGAGGTAGAGGTAAAAGGCACTATAGATTAGGTGCTATGGCTTGCGAACTGTGGAACAAGCACTATGAATATAGGGTTACAGTTACTTACTGTATAGTCCTACCCAAGGTTAAATTATTACGGTGTTACCTTGACCATTCACTAGCCGTACGTACTACCTACTGTAGAGGATGCTCTCGGGTTGCTTGCCATAAGTTTAAAATGGTTTGGTTATAGTGTCGATACGTTATTGTTTTTTATACCGTGCATTTCAGTCTCAACTTAGAACATTCAATTTGATCGTAATAAGACTAACCGAACAGTCCATCTTTTCTTGGTCTAGACAAAATGGGAAGGTAGCTGACACAAAATAATGCAAAACAAGCTATCCAAGCCGTTTGTGAAATCATTATCCAAGCTAGATATTGGTCTAATGAAATAATAGGCATAATGACTCTAAATAAAAACACTATTATCATTAACCAAAACATTAAAATCACAGTTTTAGGGGGATTATGGATATTTAACCCAGTGTGTCCCAGTGACACTCTAGCCATCATTGCAATGGTCATCATACCGATTCCAGAAATTGCTATTGCATGAACGGCTAAACTGTGACTAAAGTTAAACCAAGGTTGTAGGGCAAAGAGAAGAAAGCCGATACACATTCCTAAAAATGCCATATAGAGTGACCACAACAATGGCTTTTGCCAAAGCCGAGGGTTGTACCAACCCACAAGCCTGATAAAGTTGACGATAAATACAGTAAACGCGCTTATGCTTATGAGATAAGGCATAGGGAAAAAGATATCTGCAAGCATGAATACAAAGAAAGAAATTAGACTTAGGATATCGAGCAGTTTGCTGTTTTTTACCTTCACTTCATCTTTACTATCACAACTTAATCCACGTTCGATAAAAAAAGGAACCACACGGCGTCCTATGGTAAGCACTACGCCTATAATTAAATAGAGTCCAACGTAGATGCCTATTCTTGTATAGTTAATATCTCCCTTATAAAAGCCATAATAACTAAGCGCATTGCCAATAATAAGTAATAACAGCTTGGAGACAATGCCTATCTGTTTATATTGCTTTACCTTTAAAACTGCATGAGCAATTGCCGCTATCATAAGCAGCATAAAAATTAAGTCGCTTAGCATTGCTAAAAATAGCCATGCAGAGCTGCTGCCTATATTGATCCCTATAAATGCCCAGCTAATGCGGGCTATAGCCCAAAATATGAATATACCCATAAGGCGATAACCGTATGGCATCATTACGCCAGTCCATGTTTTAACAGCAGTGAGTAAAAACCCTGCAACAATGGCCATGGCATAGCCATACAACATTTCATGGCCATGCCAATAAAAAGGGTTTATTTTAGTCACATCTATACTGGTTTTACCGGTATATATAAACATCCAAATTAGAATAGTGATAATTGCAAAGAGGCTACCTGCGCTAAAAAATATTCGAAAACCAAAATTAAATATGGGATGTGGCGATATAGGTTGGTGTGATGGTGGCTGAATATTTAGCACCTTTTTATTCATCATGACTTTCTTCTTAAAGATATATTTAAAATGAATGTTTAATTTTATTATAGTTTAAATACTTCTGATTGGATAGATTATTGAAACAAAAAACACGCAATATTGATTAGTTGTAGATATAAGCAAAGTTTAAAACAAAAAAACCTGCTGAGTAACCTCAGCAGGCTATGGAGACAAAGACTATTATTGGTTTTTATTATTATTATTAGTTATCGGAATTAATTATTGACATTAGTGATCTCCATTAACCCTTTAACTAATAAGTATTATAAACGCATACATTCAAAAAGTAAATGATTATCATTAACTTTAAAATCAAACATTATCTTACTCATCAAGGTCTATTCACACTTTGATTGAATGGTCTATATAATAATTTTTGCATCATAAAGAGGTATAAGAGCCAGTCAAGGATTTAAACTTAAAGAGTCAGATAGAAACGCCATGTGAAAACCGAATATTTAACTCATAGAGTTAGCCAATAACACGCAACGATACATGTTGATATTAGAACATAACATATGGGTATTAGAAATCTATATACTGCCTAACTAAGGGACTAAGATCAATTTCAACCCCTAAATTGACCAAATTCCAGTACTGACCTGTTACGGTACGGTTTAGCATTAGGGTGGTTGATGAGGGTTGAAATTGCTTGTAATATTTCAAACTTTGCTTAGCCTGAGCGACCGCTTCATAATGTACCTGACTGTTGCTAAAATCGAATGGCCCGGTATGGTAGGGGGCAATAGAAAGCGGTTGGAGCCCTATTTCCAACCACTGCTGATAGTATTGACCAGGTACTAGTACATCATCTTCACAACGGATTTCCATGGCGATAAGATCTTGCTCTAAAGCGGTAACGTCACCTTTAAGCGCATGTTTGGCAAAACGTTTAAATAACTGCATTTCAGCATCGCTATAGGAGCGAATACCTCCAAAGTCATAGGCTATGACACTACCATCTGGCCGAAAAGCAAAATTGCCTGGATGCGGATCACAATGCATACGGTACAGCTTAAATAGCTGTCCTGCACTGAAGTGAAACAGTCGCTCTGCTATTTTTTGTTTTACACTGTTTTTCCAAGTGGCAGCAACGCTCAATGATTCCCCAAGTTCTTCGGTTAAAGTTAAAATACGTCTCGTTGAATGACTTGGAATGACTTTAGGAATGATAAGTCCGGTATCATCAGCATGAAAAGCGGCAAATATGGCCAAGTTATGCGCTTCTTTTACGTAATTAAGCTCATCTTTCAGGCTATTTCTGATTTCATGAAATATCTGCTCCTGTAACTCGCGACTCATATTAAGTACACCGGCCATTTTCAAAGCCATACGTACCTGTTTAAGGTCACTGTCACAGTTCTTGTCTACATCAGGATATTGTACTTTTACTACCACACGGTCGTTGTTCGGTAATATCGCTTTATGAACTTGTCCGATAGAAGCCGCAGCAAAAGGCTGTTGTTCAAAGCTTTTGAATGCTTGTTCAATTGGTTTGCCTAACTCATTTTCAACTTGTTTTTTTATTTGGTAATAAGGCATGGGTGGTGCATTTTTTTGCAATCTTTCTAAAGCATTAGCGACCTCAGGGGGAAACACATCTTTGTATTGGGAAGCAATTTGCCCCACTTTCATCACTGCCCCCTTCATCTCGCCTAACGTGTCGGCAATCTGTATACCAACATCTTGCAGCATTTCAGAACGCGCTTGATTACGTTTAGCCTCATCGCTGGACAAATGTCTAAAAGAATTTTTTGCCGCTTTACCCGCAATACTTGCGGTCATACCTGCAAGTTTGATGAATCGTTTGCCTGATGTTGCCATGGTTGCAATGCCTTGTCCGTCTAACCTAATTGTTGATAGGCTGCTAGTTATATCAGCTTATTCATTACATGTCTGTATATTGAGCGATAAAATAACTTACGGCCATGTCATAGCCGAGATGGCCTAAACCACAAATTACTCCTAAAGCGCAGTCACTAAAATATGATTGACTTCTGAAGGCTTCACGGTTGTGAATGTTTGACAAGTGAACTTCAATAAAAGGTTTGTTGGTGGCGAGTAGGGCATCACGCAGCGCTACAGATGAGTGGGTAAATGCAGCAGGGTTAATGATGATACCGTCGACTTGCTCGTTGCTATCAGTGAGTAGGCCATGATGCTGTATGGCATCAATTAAAGCGCTCTCTGAGTTAGATTGCAGGCAAATTAACTCTACTTTGTGTGCTTGGAGCATATTGATTAAGCGAGTTTCAACCTGTTTTAGGGTGGTTGTCCCGTAAATATCGGGCTCTCTTTTACCTAATAAATTAAGATTAGGGCCATTTATAAGCAATAGTCGCCGGTTAAAATTTAAGTGATTTTTGACAGGGGGCATTGTAATCTCAGCTGGTCAAAATGAATAAAGAGGTTTAATTAACACAATTCTATTTTAAGAGTATACTGCTTTTAAAGTTAGGATGCCTAACGGGTTGTCTGTATTTAATTGTTTAAATAACGGTTTAAATATTTGGTTTAATAGTTATCTCCTTCGTTGGTCAAAAACCTTTCTAAGTAAGCGCTAAACTTAAACCAATAGAGGTCATATATTCATATTATTACTAAACTACCATATGAAAGTAATACAACAAATGTGAATTTTATGTTAAAACTCTTTGTGTTGTCATATTGTCATGATATGATTAGTTATAGATAATATTTATGTCAAAATGTTTCACTGGTACTATTAAATCATATTATCTTAAGAAACATGATGAATAATTAATATTATCTATCAGTGGATATAATATCCATCACAACATACACCCAGTTTTAGCTATAAATTTAATTTATACAATTAGCAATTGGGGCTAAATTGAAGTTTATTTATTAAGTTTAGGAAGTAAATTATGTCAGCTCGTGAGCAAGGTACTGTTAAGTGGTTTAACGATTCAAAAGGTTTCGGTTTTATTCAACGTGATAGTGGGGAAGATATCTTTGTTCACTTCCGTGCTATTCAGGGCGATGGTTATCGTTCGCTTGCCGATGGTCAAAAGGTTGAGTTTATTGTTACTGAAGGCGACAAAGGCTTACAAGCTGAAGAAGTTACTAAAGTTGAAGACTAAGATTAGCCCTGTTGATTATTTATTTGATGTAGATTGCTTATTGTAACTTTTAAAAAATAAGTTGCAATGAAAAAGATAGTTTTAGAAACGTTATATATTAAGTTAAATTAGATTTTTCATATCTTTGTTTTAGACATACTTTTGCTGAAACTCAGGTTTTTTGATTAATAACGTTTTACCATTAGCGATACTTTAAATACTACTGATGTTTTAAGCAAATGCTGTCTAGCAAATATTGTTTGCTGGTTTTGTTAGACCGCTATATGGCCGACACACTAGACCAGTTGCATATTATATGCAACTGGTCTAGTGTGTCGGCTTTTTTATTTTCAATAGTTATTATCGATAGTTATTATCAATAATTATTACCATTCGTTATTATACTTATTTATTATTAAGGTTTGATATACTGACGGTGGTTGATGAATATAATAAATCCAAAGTTGTATTAACGGGTATTTAAGCATAAGGAAGTTCAGTGGATAATTTTATTAAATTCAGTGATTTGGCATTAAGTGATAGTATCTTGCAGTCCACGAGTGAACTTGGTTTCACGGAACTGACGCCAATACAATCGCAAATTCTACCCTATACCTTAGCTGGACAAGATGCCATTGGTCAAGCGCAGACAGGCACTGGCAAAACAGCTACATTTTTGATCACTATCATAGAGGCTTTATTAGCAAAGCCGTTTGATAATGATGAACCTCGATATGTAGGTGAACCGCGTGCTTTGATATTAGCCCCAACGCGTGAACTTGCCAATCAGATTTTTGAAGATGCCCTTATATTGACTCGTCATACTCAGCTACATAGTGTCTGTGTGATGGGCGGCATTGATTATGAGCAGCAAACTCACCAGCTTGAAAAGGCGTTTACGGATATCTTAATAGCAACACCCGGTCGTTTGATTGATTTGATTCATAAAGGTTTTGTCTTTTTAGATCGTATTGAGGTATTTGTGCTGGATGAAGCAGACCGAATGTTAGATATGGGTTTTATACCTGATATTAAGCGTATTATTGGTTATATGCCTGCCAATACAGATCGACAAAGTCTTTTATTTTCAGCCACATTCAATCAAGATGTAATGAATTTAGCTTATCAATGGTTATTAAACCCAATATTTATTGAGATTGAGCCAGAACATAAAACCAGTGATTTGGTAGAGCAAAAGTTTTATTTGCTTACCGAATCTGATAAATATAGGGCACTATCTCAAATATTGGACGATGAGAGTTCAGAAAAAGTGATCGTTTTTGCTAATCGAAAAGATCAAGTTAAACGACTCTATAATCGATTAAATAAAGATTATAATGTGGTTATGCTTTCTGGAGATGTTGAACAGAACAAAAGAGAGCGTTATTTAGATAGATTTAAGAATGGTGAGGCTAAAGTATTAGTAGCTACTGACGTGGCGGGGCGAGGCATTCATGTAGATGATGTCAGTCATGTGGTTAATTATACCTTACCCGATCAACCAGATGATTACGTTCATCGAATTGGTCGTACGGGACGAGCAGGCCAAACAGGTATTAGTATCAGTTTTGTTAGTGAAGACGATGCGTTTAACCTGCCAGCGTTAGAAACGCATCTTGACACAAAATTAAAGTTAGAACAATTTAATTAGACTTTCTTAGTTTGAGCTATGTGACATATCATAATGACTATCGTTAGTCATGGTATGAGGCTCGGCGTCTCAGCGTCGTGACTCATTGGTGCATGGCTTGCCATATTGGAATGATCCATACCTTCATGGTTCATAGTTGAGTGATTCATCGTTGTGTTATCACTTACCATAGCTTGATGAGAATGTTGCATATGACCATGATTCATGTTTTTCATTAACATAGGCAAGGCAATAACCGCCAAACCAGATAGAATCATAATGACGCCATTAATTTGACGCAGTCTAAACTTCCCTATTTGCTTGTGTAACCAGCCCACTGTTTCTTGCGTAGCAACTAACATGGGCACTGTGCCTAGCCCAAAAGCGAACATGATTAAAGCAGCAGTTGAGACGCTTCCGCCAACCACAGCCATCAATAATGCACCATAAACCAGACCACAGGGTAAAAATCCCCATAATAAACCAGCAGTTAAGGCTCTTGGGAAGGTGGTTAATGGAAAAACCTTTTGACGAACTGGCGCTAGCTTTTTCCAAAGTCTTGCACCAACTTTTTCCAGACTATTCAAAAATCGTAGTCCAAGCATCGATAGTCCAATAATTACCAGCACAACACCCAGCAATATTCTTGGCGTGGCGTTACCCATCATAAGGGGTTCCAGAACTTTAGTACCTATTAAACCTGCGATTACCCCTAATATTGAATAGCTAATTAAGCGGCCAAAGTGATAAGTTGCAATGAGGCCACGTTTTTTTAACGGGCTGACTTCGTTCATCGATAAACCAAACGCAGTAACAATACCACCACACATACCTAGACAGTGCGGCGAACCAAAAAAACCCATAGCGAAAGCGGCGACAAGTAATGGGGCTGACATACAATGAATCCTAATTAATCAAGTTCAGTAAAATAAGATACGAACTTTATGAGAGGTAGGCCGAGTGTTTTATACAGTGATTAATTTAATGTTTTAACTCAAAGCAATCAAAAATTAGATCTGTACAACAAAAATTGATCATCAGTTATCAAGGTTGTTATTCAGGTTCTGATCTTTATTATTTGATTGCTTGGTTTTATCTTGATCTTCTGTTGGTATTTTAATTTCGGCCTTGGCGTTTAATGCTTGGCGACGCTCTTGCCTATCGTCCAAAATAACCCGCTGGGAAGCGTTATCTAAATCTTCGAATTGATTAGATCTAACAGCAAAGCGTACTGCCCATATGCCCACGACAAATAACATCAGGCTGAGCGGTATTAATAAATACATACTTTCCATAAACTCTCCAACATTGCTTATAGCAAAGTAGATGGTACAACGGATTTTTTAAAAAATAAGACCATTAAGGCAATAGGGTATTTTAGCATCTATTGCATTCAAACTAAATTGATTGTTTAGAGTAATTCTTAAATAAAACAAATTAATCTAACACATATGCTTATTACAATGCTTCATTTGAATTAGGCTTACGACTTTTCATCAATGTATTGAGGCTAACCTCTTCAGCAGTACGGCAGTTTTTTTGAGGGATGAAAATGTCACGAACGTATGCAGCTAACTCATATATAGTACGTCGGGAATGTATTAGATTCTGCTTAGGGTTTGCCCATCCTTTTTTTGCAGGTAATGGCGCGACGAGAGGAGTTGAGCGAATACCATTCAATGCAAACTGGCGACGCGCTCGAGTCATATGGTAGGCATCAGTAATGAGATAGACATTCGATAGATTCAATCGTTTGGCGGTAAAGCGGGCGTTTTCACAAGTATTCATGCTCGCATTTTCAGTAATAATATTATGAATATTATTTTCTAATAGCCAGTCACTCATCCAGGGGGATTCTACGCCTGTTAATACAATAGGCAGTGGTAAGTGCTTATAGTTAATATATGCCGTGTGGACTCGGCTTAAGCTATACTGATTTAACACGATGGCGCTTTGTGATTGAGCTTTATCAGCCTCTAACTTCGAAGATTGGGGCTTCATATATTCATCATTATTAGGTTTTAACTCGGTTAAACCTCCACCTAAAACAACATAGGCAGAGGGAATATCCTCCAATATTAATTGACTATTATTATGAGGCGCAGGGTTTTCTATGAAATTTGTCTTAATAGTAAAATTCTTTTGATGTTTGTGTGCATCTGGAATGGGTAACTTATTGAGTAAAGATAGCCCTGCTGAGGAAAAAATGGGGGTAAATAAACTCAAGTATAATATGACAGATATCATTGCTGCGATAAAGAGACAACAAAACAGTCGCCTTATTAGACATAAAGTATATTGTTTGAGGGCAGTCCACATGGCGAGCAAGCCTTAATGCCTTATTAAATTAAGTGATTTAAAAGAAAAGTCATCATTCAACAGGAAAGTCAGGATTTGAAATGAACTTTGCAATAAATGTTTGTATGCAAGGGTCTAAGGTACTGTCTCATAACTGGCAACTCTATCTACCCATACAGGTTCACGCTCCAAGCTTATATTATATTTATCTTTAATCACTTGTTGGATGACCTGTTGAGTTACGAAAACGTCATGTTGGGTAGCGGGTTTATTTACGCTAGCCTTTGCATGGTTAACCAAAACTAAGGCTTGTTTATCATGAGTTAAGATGGGGTTTATACCCTGTCCTTTTAAGCCTGCATTATCTATTAACCAGCCAGCTGCTACTTTAGTGTGTGTATCGTCAACTGTGTGGCCCACAATACTAGTATAAACTTCTTTGAGCGCTAAAAACTGTTGAGTTGGTATGACAGGGTTTTTAAAAAAGCTGCCACAGTTAGGCAGTTGACTGGGGTCAGGAAGTTTGGATTGACGGATATGAATAATGGCCTGCATAACATCAGCTGGTGTCATGTTGCCTACTGAACTGTCTTTAGATGGACTTGTACTTCTGTCATTAGCGTAGCTTGATGCCAGTGTGGCTACATCGCCATAATCCACTTTTACTTTGTGACTATCTTTATGAAGGCGAAAACCAACCCGAGTTATGAACCACTGACCAGCCTCACGCTTAAATTTACTATCACGGTAACCAAACTCACACGCATTAGTATCAAACTCATGCCAACTTTGAGTAGGCAAATGATAAGCACGTACATGAGTTAAGCAATCCTCCAACTGCACGCCGTATGCACCAATATTTTGTACTGGAGCAGCTCCCGTTAGGCCAGGAATTAAAGCAAGATTCTCAAGGCCAAACCAGCCTCTGTTCACGGTAGAGACCACAAGCTCATGCCAAATTTCACCTGCCATTACCTCAATGTCAACATACTCTGGCGTTTCCAACAAAACGTTAATGCCCTTCATGGTTGGTTTTATAACAGTGACATCAAGTTTTGGCGGCAACAGAACATTACTACCACCAGATAAAATAAACATTGGCTTGCCAAGATTTATGAGTTGACCAATAACCAAATCGACATCGGTTTCCTCACTCAACGTTATGAACTGCTCAGCTATGCAGGCAAGACGCATGGTATTCAAAGTTAACAAATCTGCATTATGTAACTGTTTAGAGCACGCATTGTTTACATTGGTAGGAGCAGAGACTGGGATGTGTTTGGTCATAAAATATTTATACCATAAGAGGGATATATCTATAATTTAAATAAAGTATAGGCACTTTACTTTAAATGCTGCGATGTTAACCTTGTTTTCTTGCCATTTTAACGATATCAATAGTCATGTTGTTGAGCTGACATTAGTCAAACTCTCCAGCTATCAATCCAGGCATCAACAGAGGATTCAATACGAGTAATGACATCGTCAAATCCTTCAGGGACTCCTAAATATGGGTCAGGCACATTTTGTTTATAGTAGCTTTGATCAACGTCACTTAATAAAGTGAGTGTCGCGAGAGACTCCTGAGGATACAATTTGGCAGCACTGTCCTTGATAACTTCAAGATCAGCTAAGTTTTGAGCATCCATGGCTAGCACTAAATCAAAGTCGTAGAAGTCTTTAGGGCTTACTTGACGAGCCACTAGCTTGCAAATATTGTAGCCGTGTTCTTTAGCATGCTTTTGCGCACGTGGGTCAGGGTTACAGCCAATATGCCAGTCACCTGTGCCTGCTGAATCAACTTTCATTGACAGACCTGCAATGGCAGCTCGCTGACGCAGAATTTCTTCAGCAGTGGGGGAGCGACATATATTACCAAGACAAACCATTAAAACAGATTTGGGTGCTGAATTAGAAACTGATTTAGAAATAGGCATTAGCTACTCATGTTTAAAGGGAGGTGCAAAAAAAGGTTGGTGTATTATTGTCACTTAAATAATCCACTATTTTAACAAGCTTTTCATGCCAACAGTAGGGCTTAATTATTTAAGTTAGCTATTTAAGTTAGTCATTTAAGTAAGTGATGGTAAGTAAGTTATGTGAGTAAGTTAGTCATATCAGCTAAATTTTGCGGGCGGATTGTTTAAAAAGCACCTACTATAATATAAGATTTAATCGTTTTGATATCTAAAGCGTTTTAAGTCGCGGCGCTGTTTTTTGTTTGGCTTTGTATCAGGTCGAGCCAAATTAGCCAACTTGCGCTGCTCAGCGTAGAACTCACGCCGTTTGATACTTTCTTCAGTTTCTTCATAGAGTGTTTGGGCAATCGTAGCATTACCCCGCTGGGTAGATAATGCTTTTACGATGATGCTTTTTTCACTCATACTTGTGGCTGAGCCTTGACGAATGGTTAGCTCATCGCCAACGCTGATTTCTTTACTGGTTTTCACTCGGCTTCCTGCAAAGTGTACCTTACCACCTTCAATTGCTTGTTTAGCAAGATTCCGAGTACGATAAAAACGTGCTGCCCATAGCCACTTATCTAAGCGCACTTTAGCGGTAGATGCAGGCGTATTTTGTTGTTTCGACATAGTATGCTTTTAATGTTTACCTTGTATGAGTTACCTTATAAATATAAATCTGAACTTTTTTAAAGTATAGTCGGTCAAATTGTAAAACTCTACGGTGTTAACCTTTAGCCTACCATTATCGTACTATTACTCGGTTGTCTTGCATCGATTTTTAAGGGCTTTAGTTATAGCCTAACTAAGCAAGTTGGATAAAATCTTTATTCTAAAATATCAGTCCTATTATAGAATAAAGATTTTAACGTATTATCGTACTTGTTTAAACGAGTTAGTCTAGATGCTAACTTATTTTAAAAACATTTGATAACCCACGTTATCAGTCACAGGAGTACATTCATATCCAATATCTTGAAGCGTATCTTGTAGCGCGCGCGAGTTGGTATCAGAGGCTTGTAGCCCCACCAATACCCGACCATCGGCTGCCCCGTGGTTGCGGTAATGGAACAATGTGATATTAAAATCTTGACCCAGCTTTTCTAAAAAGTTTAACAATGCTCCTGGACGTTCAGGAAAACTAACCTTAAAGATTTGCTCATCCTCTACGCCAGCATGGCCACCGATTAAGTAGCGTATATGAGATTTAGCAATGTCATCATCGGTTAAGTCTTGAGCGTCATAGCCAGATTCCTCTAAAGTAGTGGCAATGATTTGACGTTCTTTTTCGCCTTCTTTTAGCGCAATGCCGACAAATATTGTGGCAGGCTGTAGAGAGTCAGGTGCTTTATTACTACGAGTGCGATAATTGAATTCAGTAATATTACGACCTTTTAAACTACGACAAAACTCCAAGAAAGCGCCTGTGCGTTCTGGAAGCGTGACAGCAAAAATAGCTTCTTTTTTCTCGCCAATTTCTGTACGTTCAGCAATATAGCGTAATCTGTCAAAGTTCATATTAGCGCCAGAGATAATGGCAACACAGTTTTTATTGGTTATATGGTGCTTCATTAGGAACTTTTTCATGCCAGCAAGTGCCAGTGCTCCAGACGGCTCAACGATGGTGCGGTTCTCTTCAAATACATCTTTAACGGCAGCACAAACTTCGTCATTGCTACAAGTAACCACCTCAGACTCAATTAATTTACCTGAGCCATCGTTTTTTTGCATATTGACCACCTGAAAGGGTAGGTCGCCAATTTGAGCAACTGCGGTACCATCAACAAATAAACTAACTTGGGGTAAGATAACCCGTTCGTTGGCGTCAAGTGCAGCCTTTAGACTCGCTGCACCCTCTGGCTCCACAGCGATGACTTTAACGTGAGGTGCCACATCTCCTAGAAAAGCAGCAATACCAGCAATGAGACCACCCCCACCCACAGGCACAAACACATAGTCCATATCTCGCCATTGCTGATTGATTTCAAGGCCAATAGTGCCTTGACCTGCGATGACCAGCTCATCATCATAAGGTGGAATATAGGTCAGCCCTTCTTTTTTTGAACGCTCAATAGCATATTGGTTAGTAATATCGAAACTATCTCCATATAGATCTACATTGCCGCCTAATGCTTTCACAGCTTCTATTTTTATCTCAGGCGTAGTGGTAGGCATCACAATAATACTATTAAGACCAAGTTTACTGGCCGAGAACGCAACCCCTTGCGCATGGTTGCCGGCTGAAGCACAGATAACGCCACTGGATTTTTGTACATCAGATAACTGGCTAATACGATTGTAGGCACCGCGTAGTTTAAATGAAAATACAGGCTGCAAATCTTCGCGCTTTAAGCGGATATCGTTGTTAAAACGAAAGGATAGTTTTGGGGCGATGTCCAAAGGGGTTTGTATAGCGGCTTCATATACAGTTGCTTGAAGAATGTTGCGAACCCAGTTTGATAACATAGATAATCCTGCGAGACTCGATTTAAAGAAATTTTAATAACTGATAAGCCTATGCTGTTTTTAACAATCGTGCAAGGTTTAGGCTCCAATTAACCTATGCCAATTGGTTATTACCCTTATAATTAAAGATTAATTACTTACCCCACTAGATTTATTAGCTATTAGACAGGTATTCATATGCTTTAAAAATAATGAAGGTTAAATCACTAAAATATAGCTGTATAATGAAGTAAGGTATTTACCAGCAAACCCAACTAAAACATGCAGAACCTTATAATTAACATTCAATGGGGCAAATATGAGTGAACAATTGAAACTGAAGCAAGAAGTCGCTAAAGCGGCACTTAAGTACATTGATGATGGTATGGTTTTAGGTGTGGGAACAGGGAGTACGGTCAACTGTCTGATTGACTTATTACCACGAGTTAGGCTAAAAGGTGCGGTTGCTAGTTCAAAAGTTACTCAAAATAAACTTGAAGCCCTAGGTATTGAGGTAATGGATTTAAATATTACAGGCGAGCTTGACTTGTATATTGATGGTGCTGATGAAGTAAATCCAAACCTACAGCTTATCAAAGGCGGAGGTGGGGCGCTCACTCGTGAAAAAATAGTGGCGGCAGCTTCAAAGAATTTTTTATGTCTTGTTGATGACAGTAAGTGGGTTACTCAACTTGGGCGTGAGTTTCCAGTACCTATTGAAGTACTGCCACAGGCCCGATCTTATGTGGCACGAGAGCTTGTTAAACTAGGGGGAGAGCCTGTTTACCGTGAAGGCTTTGTCACTGATTATGGCAACGTTATTTTAGATACTTATCACCTTAATATTCAAAGTGCCAGTGATATGGAAAAAACACTCAATAATATCGTTGGTGTCGTGTGTAATGGTATTTTTGCCGCCAATCAAGCAGACACACTATTAATAGCAAAGTCTAGCGGTGTAGAAGCAGTGACCAGATAACATTAGGGTATTACTAACTTTAGCGAACTTAGCGAACTTAGCGAATGTTGCAGAGTGAGTATTAATAAAATTCAACATATACGCTGATAAAATAACAGGGCAGAGGATGCCAATACGTTGTCACTTCTGACTATAACTCATCTATATCTTTCAATAGATTGCAAGAGATGAGTTATAAGCAGTGTTAACAACTTCAATTTGTCTTCAATAAGGCCAAGTATAAAGGTGCTTGAGTTATCTTGTGCAACCCCTTTTTTTCATCAATACATTCTTATACCGCTTATCTTATAGCTCCCATAACTCTTAACTCTCATAGCTCTCATAGCTCTTATAACTCCTATAACTCTCATAATATCGATTATCGCTAGCAAAACAATGAAACAATGAAATATTGCTAAGATGTCAGACAAGCTTAACTCACATCATGACGCCCATTTTATGGTTTTATTATGATGATTTTATATTTATACATCTCATAAAGCTGCTTAACTGCTAGATTTATTTATAATTTAAGTCAACCTATAAAATGTAACTAAACTGTATGTAATATCTTATTAGGACACCATAGATGGTATAATAAGCAATCATTTTAACAAATTAACTATATAAATTTTAGTATTAAAGATTGCTATTAAAAAAAGGGGCACTGTTTGAAATCTAAATTACCATCAGAACCTCTTGTATTGAGTTTCTTCTTGCTTACGCTCATTATAAGCGCCTGCAAACCTTTGAAGTCCGAAGAAGGGGATTGGAAGGATGCGTCTATAGTGGGTTTGCCTGAAATTTCTGAAGGGTACTTAACTCGATCAAATGCTCCCATTAGCCCAATGATCGCAGATAAAAATCACTATGATGTTAGTATGCCTCAGGTGGTTCAGCCAGTGCAGATACCCTCTACAGCAGATGAGACAAAAGAAGCATTTTCAGAATCTTTGGAGATAAGCCAAGCCCGTTTTGCTGCCCGTCGTCACGATAAATGTCCTAAGCTAATTGCCACAGAAGTGGATTCAAACAGAATTGTCAGAACTAAAGAGGTCTTAAAAAAGAACTATTGCGATTATTTTATTTTCGCTAGTAAAGGCGATCGTATTACTGTTGACGTTCAGCCAGATGACTTTGACGCTGTCTTAATATTACCGGTCACACATCACTTCTCAAACAGTAGTTTTGAGGTTGAACAAAATGACAAATATGTGGTGCGAGTAAGTTATGAAGGCAGCGAATATCGCAACGGTCCACTAACATATGATATTGTGGTAGAGCTAAACTAGCGTAGACGATAGAGGCGGGTAATTTGGTTTATTTAAGTGCTCAAATCAACTTTATCCTTCTTTAACTTTATCCTTCTTTGATGTTGTAAACCATGATTCGAAGATGAGTCCTTTTTAGGGCTCATCTTTTTTTGGGCTTGCATTAAATGTCTTAAAGTTAAAACCATGTCTGTTATAGTCAAAGTAATGCTAAACAAGCAATCCTAGACGGCTGATCATTCTAAGACAGCTGAGACTTTTTAACACCTTCTGCTCTTTTGCTCGGCGATAGGGCGGGTGGGTTAAACATCGGCGCTGTTTGCTGACCTTCGACCAGATGATTGGTATCAACCTGCGTGTACAACCCTTTGGCATAATAGCAAATGGCATTGCGGCGAATTAGGGTTCTAACAAAATACCATTCACATTGGAATTTTTGTTTGGTAATATCAAGAAGCATATAGCCGTGATCGAATTGGTTATTAAACTTTTGATGCGGGTTGAGTAGGGGGCCGGCAATTTCAGGAAAGGTGCCTGAAGTGAGGGCGGGGCAGACAAACTCTACCGCAATTGAGCCTTTACCTGTGTCTGAGTTATACGTTTGTTTATTAAAGGGATCTTGGCATATATCAAACGCGAATGAAGCGTGATAATCACCGGTTAAAACTATGGTGTTGTTAATTTTATTAATGTCAATAAAATCTAGCAGGCGCTTACGAGCGCTGGCATAACCATTCCATAAATCACTTGAAAAGGTGGCAGAACTGCCTTTGAATGGTGCAAGAATGACTTGCTGACCCAAGACTTGCCAAGTTGACCCTCGATGTTTACTCTTTAAAAGACTTAGATAAAGCCAGTTTTCTTGCTCAAGCCCTAACAGTTGTCGTTCTGGCTCGTTACTGGCTGCCGCATCAGGCTTTTGACGGCCAAAAATACGGGTGTCAAGCATGTTTAAATCAAAGAGTTTGCCGAATTCAAAGCGCCTATAGATACGCAGCTGGGGGTCGAGTTGATTGCTGGTATCACTGCGAATAGGCATCCATTCATGATAGGCGCGAACCGCTGCCATTTTACGTTCTATATAATCGCCTTCTGTTGCTTGGTGGTTTTGTGCCCCGTCTTTCCAAGCGTCATTTGCAATTTCATGATCATCCCAAACAGCAATGAAGGGGTGCTGACGGTGGCATTCTTGCAAATCAATATCGGTGCGATAACAGGCGTATCGACGACGATAATCCTCTAAGCTAATAATCTCGTGCTTAGGGTCTAAGGGTCGTTTACTAATGAGAAAAGGGTCACAGTAAAACCCTTGCTGATGTTCGTAGATATAATCGCCTAAATGTAAGACAGCGGTTATATCAGGTTGGCTGGCAATATCGGCATAGCCATTGAAGTAGCCAAAGCCATAGTTAGAGCATGAGACGACGGCCAAACGTATACGTTCAACCTCATTAGCGGGTGTATCGGGATGTGGAATTGTGCGAGTTCTACCTACAGGAGAAATATATCCTAGTGCTTCGAAGGCGTAGTAATAGGTGGTGTTCGCTTCAGGCAGAAGAGGGTCAACCTTAACTGTAAAATCAGTTTCAAGGCTGGCGGTGGTTTTACCTTTCGCGACGACCTTTTTAAATTCTGGATCGGTGGCAACCACATAACCAACTGGAATAACAGGGGCGTCAATACTGCCATCATTGGTAATTCGCGTCCATAATATCACTCTGTCATATAAGGGGTCGCCGCTAGCAACACTATGCAGAAAAGGCATAGCACCCTCATAGCCTAAGTCATCTATGTCAGGTAAGCAGGCAGTCAGTTGGGTAAGGACAGCACTTGCTAGAGTAACTTGGCCACTTAGCTTCAAAAAATCACGTCTTTTCATTATTAACGCCTTAATCTTAAAAGATATAATATTATAAGCGTATCATAATGCTTAAATATATCAGTTAGATGAAATCAAAAATGCTAATTAAAGGTAGGTAATAGAAGGTAGGTAAAAAGTTAAATTTTATCCCAAAACCCCTATCTTTCGACATTTTTGATTAATTTAATGAAATAGTAATTATACTAAGCTAACCTTAAGCTAAATCAAGGTCTATAAGTAAGTTATCGTACTTTTAAACACTCCAGCTTTGAAATAATGTGACCTTCAAATATTAGGGCTTTCAAATAAGCAAGACTTTAAAACTGAAACCTTACTTTGATTCAATATTTATTATTTAAACTTTTAAGCGGGCACCTCATTTTTTAAACTGATTAACACGCTATCTCCTTCAAGGGCAACAGGGAAGATGCTTAACTTAACGCTGTCATCATCTAAGCATTGACCCGTGGCCAAGTCAAAGCGTTGTTTATAGATGGGAGAGGCGACATAAAGGGTCTCACCCTTATCGATGCTTCCGTCTTCACGCTGTATTTTATTCATAGTGCTGCCAATTAGACCTCGAGATAGCACATTGGCTTTGCTAAAAGGATCAAAATTATCAATGGCAAACAGTTCGTCATTTTTAGTGCGAAATATAGCCACTTGTTTACCTTCTAATAGGGCGCAAACACCGCCATCTGGGATAATGTCATCAAGCTTACAAATATGTTGATAGGTCATAAGACTGTCCTTTATAGTGTGTTGTTCAATAGGAGGCGCAACTTATTACCGGATCTAATAAATGACAATAAGTTGCATGAAAATAAGTTATGTGAGAATAAGTGGCCTAAACAGTGGGATAGTTAGGCAATGTGATAAGATAACGTGACTTAACTTAGTGACGACGTATTAAACCGTTGCTTCCAGTGCTTTCTTTTCGGTTTCAGTAGCTGGGCGAATTTGCTTACGCTCAGTCACAAATACGACGTTGTCATCACCGAGTTCACTGTTTACAAAATGACGAAAGCGTTTGAGTTTCTCTTTGTCGGTAATGGTCGCCTTCCATTCGCAAACATAGTTGTCAACGAGGAGCTGCATTTGATCTTCAAGCTCTTGGGCGATGCCGAGGCTGTCGTCGATGATGACCTGTTGTAAATAATCGAGACCGCCATCCAAGCTTTCACGCCATTTTGAGGTGCGTTGCAATTTATCGGCAGTTTTGATGTAAAACATGGTAATGCGGTCGATATATTTAATTAGAGTATCTGTATCAAGGTCAGTAGCAAATAGCTCGCCATGACGGGGCACCATGCCGCCATTTCCGGCAACATAAAGATTCCAGCCATTTTCGGTAGCAATTACCCCAAAGTCTTTTGATTGGGCTTCGGCACATTCACGAGTACATCCTGATACCCCCATTTTAATTTTGTGCGGTGAGCGTACGCCTTTATATCGGTCTTCCAGCGTTAGGGCTAGGCCAACACTGTCAGCCACTCCATAACGGCACCAGTTATTACCCACGCAGGATTTAACGGTGCGTAACGATTTGCCATAGGCGTGCCCTGTTTCAAAGCCAGCATTGACTAAGCGTTCCCAGATGTCTGGCAGTTGTTCAAGACGAGCACCAAATAAGTCCACACGCTGACCGCCTGTAATTTTGGTATACAGGTTAAAGTCTTTGGCGACTTGACCTAATACTATTAGCTTGTCAGCCGTTATTTCCCCGCCAGCCACACGGGGTACAACAGAGTAGGTACCATCTTTTTGAATATTACCAAGGTAGTAATCATTAGTCTCTTGTAGAGGGGCTAGTTCTGTTTTTAATATATAGTCGTTCCAACAAGAAGATAATATAGAGGCAACAGCAGGCTTGCATATTTCACAGCCGCGGCCATGACCATGACCTGTAAGCAGCTCATCAAAGGTCTTATAGCCATGCACACGTACCAAGTTATATAAATCTTGACGAGAGTAATCAAAATGCTCACATAAGTTATTATTCACTTCAAATCCAAGTTCGGTAAGCTGATACGCTAGAATATCTTTTACCATTGGCGCGCAGCCACCACACCCTGTGCCTGCTTTAGTCTCACTTTTCACATCTATTAAAGAATACGAGCCATTATCTACGGCGTTGCATATAGCGCCTTTGCTGACATTGAAGCATGAACAAATGGTTGCGGTATCGGGTAGGTTATCAACACCCATTGCCGGTTTTTCGACATTAGGTAGAATTAAACTTTCAGGATGTAAGGGCAAGTCTATATCATTTAAGAATAGTTGTAATAGGTTGTTATAATCTTCTGTGTCGCCAACCATTACCGCACCCAGTAGCTTTTTATTATCGCTACTAGTAACCAATTTCTTATAAATGCCTTCATTGGGATTTTGATAAATATAGCTTAGGCAACCTTCAGTTTTGCCTTGAGCATCACCGATACTGCCTACGTCAACACCCATCAATTTAAGCTTGGTACTCATGTCAGCACCAGTGAAGGTTTTGTCAGTCTCTCCGGCAATTTGAGCAGCACAAATGCTTGCCATTGCGTAACCAGGCGCAACTAAACCAAATATTTTATTTTCCCAAACTGCACATTCGCCAATGGCATAAATGTCATCATTGTTAGTCTGACAATGGTTGTTAATTAATATACCGCCACGTTCGCCTATCTGCACGCCGCACTCAGGATTATTTTTCATGATGGCATCTTGTGGCCGTATACCGGCACTAAATACAATCATATCGGTATCGAGCTCAGTACCGTCGGTAAATTGCATAGTAAGACAGGTTTCTTTAACTAGGTTTACTTCGTCTTGTTTGTCTTTTTGGTGAATATCGTAGTTAAGTGACACACGGCGATTATGAATAATCTCTTTGGTGTTTTTACCTGTTAAAACGGTAACCCCTAAAGCCTCAATTTTCTTTTTAAGTATGTCGCCGCCCGCAGGGTCAAGCTGAACCCCCATCAGCTGTGGAGCAAATTCTACTACGTAGGTTTCAAGGCCAAGGGTTACCAATGCTTTAGCCGCTTCAAGACCGAGTAAACCACCCCCCACCACCACGCCTTTCTTGACATTTGGTTGCTCGGCTACTTCTAAAATGTTATTCAAGTCAGCAATGGTTCGATATACCTGACAATGTGAATGGTCTCTGCCTTCGATAGGTGGAACAAAGGGGTAGGAGCCTGTGGCTAATACCAGCTTGGCATAATCTACTTTATCACCTTGTGCGGTAGTAATGGTTTTGCGGTCACTATCAATATCGACAATGCGCTGTTGCAGATGGAGCGTAATGTTTGCTGATTCATAATCTGCTAAGTCGACTAGGTTTAGTTTACTGGCATCTTTGTGTTCAAAATAGCTTGAGAGATAAACACGATCATAGGCAGGACGATCCTCTTCTCCAAATACATGAATGTCGTATTGTTTGTTTAAGCCAAGTTCAATTGCTTTTTCAATAAAATGATGGCCGACCATTCCATTACCGACAATAATTAATTTGCCTTGTGACTCTTCATTATTTGCTGTGTTACTCATAGTTGCCTTACTCATGTTTATATCCTTTAGGTAGAGGTTAGGTGGCAGTCTCAATAACTCTTAAGGGGGAGTTTGTTGTCAGGGTTAGATTGTGATAAGGAATGGCCTGTTGTATGAATGGCTAGTGGTAAAGGGAGGCTTGCTACCTAGTGCCTATCTTAACTGCATTCAATATTCGTGCCAGTGGTTATAAAAGGCGAAATGACCGTCATGAAAGTCAGTTTGTCATAACACCGATAAATTATAAGATTAGGGAGTTGGTCAGTAGGTATTAGGCCTATTTATAAAGGGTTTTAAAGCATGAGGAAAAATGATAGTACAGTCAGAAGGTAGGGGATTATATTAATTTATGTTAGAAAGGTAAAAATGAATCGTCAATAGTTTAATTGCACTATATTGATGCTTAATTCGTATTTAGCTGTACTTTTGCGCTTTTAAAGTGCATTTTATTGAGTTGATATCAAACTATAGAGGTTATCAATAACGACTAGTAATAAATGTATTACTTATTAATATAAATAGGTGTTATCAGCAGATTGATAAAGAGCATAAATCTTGTCGAAACCTAGATACTGTATAGCAGAAATATTAAAGTTTAATCATGCACTCAGATTAGCTGCTTAGACTATATGCAATAAGTAGGAATGCATTTGCAAATAGTTTCTAGATAGGATGATTACGAAAAATTGTTTCATACGAATTAACCAGAAACAGAGGTAGGAGGCAATATAAATAAGGACTATGAGAAGGCACTATATATAGCATAAGAAGGGGTTTAGATATTGTGATTCGTCAATTAAAAAAGCGGGTGGCATAGGGATTGCAAACTTTAAAACAAGGTTACTGATTTGTTCATAAATTTTGTTTAGATTATTTTTTATTTAGATTAACTAACAAAAGGTAACTATTGTGTAGCTAAATTCAAAGCTGCATATCATAACTTCTCATCCGATTTAAGGAAGCCTGTATGTCATCAGCTAATACCGTCCCTCCAAGTAAAGGTAAGTTGAACATCTTATCTTTCGCTGGAAAAAATAAAATCCTCCACTTAGGCTGGATGGCATTTTTCTTAACCTTCTTTGTATGGTTTAACCATGCTCCTTTCTTGTCAGCCATTGGTGACACATTAAACTTATCAAAACAACAAGTTAAAACCTTATTAATTCTAAATGTTGCTTTAACGATTCCAGCAAGGGTCATTATCGGCATGTTGACCGATAGGTTCGGCCCTCGAATTGTCTACACCTGTATCTTAGCGCTAGGCGCTATACCATGTTTTACTTTCGCATTTGCGCAAGATTATACGACCTTAGCTTTATCACGCTTCATATTAGGTTTTGTTGGCGCCGGCTTCGTAGTCGGTATTCGCTTAATGAGTGATTGGTTTCCTGCTAATGAACTCGGTACTGCTGAAGGTATTTATGGCGGTTGGGGCAACTTTGGTTCGGCCGCCGCAGCAATGTTACTACCGACGATGGCAATTGGGTTTGCGGCATGGTTCGGTGGTGATGAAGGCTGGCGTTATGCTTGTGCGACTTCTGGCGCAGTAATGGCGTTATACAGTATTCTTTTCTATGCGAAGGTTCGTGATACACCAAAGGGGCATACTTACTTTAAACCTAAGAAGCATGGTGCGATGACAGTGACCTCAAAAGGTGACTTCTGGTTAATGATGGTGTTTAAGATTCCCATGTATTTTGCTCTAGCGCTGCTGGCATGGAAATTATCGCCAATAGGGGTAAACTTATTAAGCCAATTTTGGGTCAATGTTATCTATGTCGCTTTAGCATTATTATATGTCTATGAGTTTATTAGTAGCTATCGCTTTAATAAGGACGTATTTACCACCCCTATACCTGAAGCACAGCGTTACGATTTTAAACAAGTGGGTGTCCTAAACATACTTTACTTTGCTACCTTTGGTTCAGAGTTAGCGGTTGTCTCTATGCTACCTTTATTTTACCTTGAAACTTTTGAGGTATCGGTCGTCGCTGCAGGTTTATTAGCGTCATCTTATGCCTTTATGAACTTAATGTCTCGCCCAGGTGGCGGTTGGTTAAGTGATAGATTTGGTCGTAAGAGTACGCTTCTTATTTTAACGGCTGGATTAGCGATTGGTTATTTCTTGATGGGATTAGTGGATTCATCATGGCCTGTATTTTTAGCGTTAATCATTACGATGTTCTGCTCATTCTTTGTACAGGCCGGTGAAGGTGCGGTATTCGCAGTCATACCGTTAATTAAGCGAAGCATGACAGGCCAGTTTGCGGGTATGGCAGGTGCTTATGGTAATGTTGGCTCAGTGGTTTATCTCACTGTATTGAGCTTAGTAAGTTATCAAGTATTCTTTATGGTCATTGCAGCGACAGCAGTTGTCGGCTTCTTAGCTTTATTCCTCTTAAAAGAGCCCTCAGGAGTTATCTTAGAAGAAATGCCAGATGGGTCATTCGCTGAAATTAGAGTGGGCCATTGATTTATTAACAATACTAAGAACTGTATTCATAAGCCAAAGTTAGGAGATTTTTAGAATAAAATGAGTCAATACGAGGCACGATTAAGTTAAAAGCTCGGATTGAATAGTCATTCTATTTAATCCTAATTTTAACCAAGTAGTGGTGTATTTTAGCTAAAAATAGCCAATTATAGGCTTTGAATACAGGTTCTACTCTAATTAAACAGGTTTTGTTAAGTGGTTTAACACTGAGCAGACCTATTCTTAAACGTTAGGATGAATGTGTTATCAGGAGAAACAGTTGAGTATTATTAATGGCCCTGCTGAACAGAGTGAGAATCAGTCTCAAATTAAATCGAGCCACCAATTTGTCTCACATGCAAGTTGGTGGCTTGATTTTTATTCGATGGCAGGACGTAAGTCTGAGAATCAGGACAGTTTGATTATTACTACCTGTTTGACAGGATATTTTCCAAAAGCTAGTAATAAGACTGAAATTAGAGATAACGTACGGGACAATAGCTCTCTAATTGCGCCGTTAATCAAATCTGCTAATCAATATAATGTTGACTCCAGAATTACTGACAATTATCCTCGTAAGAAGGGTGACCTTAATCATGAAACCAATATTAACCAATGTTACCACTCTTTAACTGATAAAAGCCCTGCTGATAATATTCAAAAAGCTATTGATTCCAGTAAGTTACCTGTATTGGCAGTATTGTCTGATGGAGTAAGTGCCTGCCAGTTCCCTAAGCAGGCCAGTCAAATAGCAGTTGAAATAACGGTAGAGGCTATCATTGAAGGGCTACAAAAATTACAACAACAGAGTGTCATCGAATCCAGTCATTTCGGAAAAGATGCTTATAAAGTCATCTTAGATGATGATAGTGTTGCAGGGATTATTAAGTCTGCCCTGATTAAAACCAACGACTCCATGTATTTCTCTCAAGCTTATCAGCGGGTGCCGCCTTTGCTCGCCACTATATCTGGCGTGCTTTGTATTGGCGACCGTGTGCATCTGTTTCACACTGGCGATTCAAGAATTTATCGTGTTGGCGCTGATAATTTGACTGTGCTTACCGAGGATCATCGCATTCATCATGGGCAAGACAAAGGGGCATTATCGGCTGCTATTGGGGCTGATAGCCGTTTAGATTTACAGCAAATGGTATTTACGCTACATCAGAATGAATACTTGGCGCTCATGACTGATGGAGTCTATGAATTTATAGATCCCGTTGAAATGCAGTTTGAATTTAGCGCTGCAGTCTCACATTTAGAGAACACGCCAGATTGGAATCAATTAACTCACTGGCAGCTGAGTCGCCATTTATGCCATATTGCGTTGACTGAGGGCAGCAATGATAACTTAAGTATGATTATGCTAGGTATGGGGGCGCCACCTTCTCCAAACACCGAGTCTAAAGCTCAACTCAAAATAAACAGTAAAAAAACAGTGACTTCCAATAAGCCAAGTAACTTAACGGTATTTACTAATAAAAGTGATTTAACTGTGTTTAAAGATAAAGATAAAGATAAAGATAAATCAAACATAAGCGATGACATAGATGGCTTAATGTTGACCCAGAGTAGGCAAATGGACGCAGATAAGCGTAAAGAGCATGATAATGAAGATCTTAGTGATGATAAGTATAGCAATGTTCAACTGGATAGAAGTACTACCTTATCAAATGATAGGTCATTAAATGATAGTGAAGCGCGTTTATTTTCTGACTCTACTATTGCACCAACTCGCTATCAACTGCCTACTGGGCTTGAGGTAGGAGATCAAGTCGATGGTCTCATAGTGGATAGTATTATTGCAAGAACAGCCCGTAGTGAAGTCTATCTGGTGCATGATAATGTAGGGAATCAATATGCTTTAAAATCGCCTAGTCTTATGACAGTTGACGATGGCCATTATCTGCGTGATTTTTTAAAAGAACGAAAAATTGGTCTTAGTCTCTCAAAACACCGTCGTGCAGGCGAAGTCGCTTACAATCAAGCCAACCCAAATCAAAGTCCAAAAAGTAGCGAAAATAATACCCAAGTACCAGTAGGATCGGGGCTGGGCGAATCAGGATTGCTGCGCTACTATCCAGTACCAGCAAGTTCAACTTATTTATATCATTTAACCGAGTATATCGAGGGGGAGAGTTTACGGGCTTTTATGGAACGCAATGGCCCATGCGATGTATGGCAAACCTATGATTTACTGACTAAGATTGGTATGGCAGTTCGGGTTATGCATCGCAATTATCTCTTGCATCAAGATATCAAACCAGAAAACATATTACTTACAAAGTCGGGTGCGGTAAAGCTCATTGATTTTGGATCTGTCGCATCTTCTATAATAAGAGACAACACCAGACCCCCTGTTGGAGATTTACACTATGCTGCACCAGAATATTACACTGATGCACCAAAAGGGGTAAGTTCTGATTTATTTTCAATTGCAGTTATTGGTTTTGAGTTATTAACTGGAGAGCGTCCCTTTGCTTCTCAAAGGTTAATGAGTGCTCATGATGCCTTAATAGTTCCTACAGACTTGCTACAAAAAAAACGGGTGCCAGCGACCAGTCAGCAAGCGTTACTAAGAGCACTTCATCGTAATACCAATGCACGTCATCAAGCAATTGGCGAGTTTTTACAAGACTTTAATCCGGATAATAGTGCGTCATTATCTGATCCGCAACCACTGATCAAACGAAACCCATTATTGGTATGGCATGGCATTTGCTTGATACAAAGTATCATCATTATACTTTTATTAATCAAGTATTTACCAACAAGCTAGTTTTGTCATTGATATTGTTGAAGGCAGCAGCGTTGTTTATAAACTGGTTGATAATGCCTATTTCAGTCGCCGCATCAGTAGCTAAGGTCTTTTATGTCAGATCCTGTCATTGCTCATTCACAGTCATTATGTGGCACCCATTTACTAAATGGCAAATCAACTTTATCCCCCTCTCTATACCAACCTCAATCCTCATTTGAGGAGGTTGTCATTGTCGGTGCAGGGATGGCAGGCAGCCGTTTGGCTGTACAACTTGCTACTGCATGGCAATCTATCCAATCTAGACAGACACCTGTACGTATTACCTTAATCAGTAAAGAGCCAGAAGTGGGTTATAACCGTATTATGTTGTCGCCCGTATTGGCAGGAGAGACTGCGTTTGATGATACTTATTTATATGATAAAGGCGAATATGAACGTCTGGGTATTAAGGTAATGTCAGGTGTTAGTGTTGATCACATTGATACCAATTCGCAACTACTAAAACTTAATGATGGACAAGTCTTGAGTTATGCCAAATTGATATTAGCAACTGGATCTAAGGCTCGAGTGATACCGTTACCCAATCATGATGCTAAAAATGTCCACGTATTTCGTGAAGTGTCTGATATGTCTGTGCTCAGGGAGTATGCGAAACAAGGTAAGAAAGGTCTTGTTATTGGCGGTGGTGTATTGGGGGTAGAAGTAGCCTGTGCTCTGGCGTCACAAGGCGCAAAGATGAGTGTAATACATGTAGATCGCTATGTTTTAAATCGTCAGTTAGATTTAACTGCGGCGGTAATGTTACAACAAGAGCTGACTAAGCGTCAGGTAAGACTGGAACTATCAGCCATGTCTAGTGCCATTGAAATCAACAAAACACGAGAGGTCACAGGGCTAACCTTAAAAGATGGCCGTACTCTTAAGGCGGATTTTATTGTGATGGCAGTCGGTATTATACCCAATACCAAGTTGGCAAAAGATAGTGGTATTGAAGTGAATCGAGGTATCGTTGTCGATAACTATATGCGAACTAGCTGTGACAACGTATACGCCATTGGCGAGTGTGTTGAAATTAATGAAGAGCTTTTTGGCATGGTATCTTCAGTTAATCAACATGTGGAAACCTTAAAAAGTGTAATGATTCATCAAGCGAGCCCGTCGCAATGGCAACCGTTTGTTAGTGCGCCATTATCTTTAAAATTAAAAGTCTCTGGGGTAGCCGTATTTTCTGCAGGACAAATCCAGTTTAAAGATACTGAAAGGGAGGGTATCGAAAAAATTATCTATCGTCAGTTTAATAGCAATCATTATCAATGTTTGTATATACGCAATAATTTTTTAATCGGGGTGGTATTGTACGGCGAAACAAGTGATGGGAACTTTTATAGTCAGCTGATAAATGATGAAATTGACATATCTGATATTAAAGACTCGTTGATTTATGGTGCCGCTTATTGTGGATCAGTGCTAGATGCAAGCTCTCAATCTATACATGAAATAGATAATGGGGCTGCTACGGTTACCATTGAGACGGACATAATAGAGGATGGCTCAATGGATTCCATCAGCCCTTTATTACGTAGTGATTCTTCAAATCATAACAGTCTAAGCAATAGCACACTGAGCAACTAATAAACTAATAAACTAATGGCGTAAGGGACTAGGTTTTAACAGCACCTTAGAACTTAGGACATGACATTAAGAGGGAACCTTCTTTAATCCTTGTTAAAAGAGGTCTAAATAAAGAAGGTAAGAAGATAGATGGTAAAAAAGATAGAAGGTGCTAAAGGCATCGGCATTATTTTTAAATAATATACAGATTGAAAATACATACTGCAGCAAGAGTGAGAATACTATCAACATTAGCGAAAAAACAATCCACACTAATAAGCATGACAAACAGATGTACACAATGACCAATGACAGTACTAATGTAACTCAAAATAGCTTAAACAGCTTGAATACAGCCATTTCTCTAAACGAGGCTTCTGGTAAGCAGTCTACGCTTAGTCGTATGGATGTCATTCCTGTACTAACGATTAGTGAGGATAGAGTTGCAGGTAATCCAAACGATAGCGTCATAAATAAAGTACGGACAACTTGTCCGTATTGTGGGGTTGGTTGCGGTGTATTAGTGACGGTAAACACGGTTACGGGTAATATTGATGTACAAGGCGATCCAGAGCATCCTGCCAATTTTGGTAAATTGTGCTCTAAGGGCAGCAATTTAGCAGAGACTTTGAGCACTGATCGGCGCTTAACAACCCCTTATTATCAAAATAAACACCTATCTATGCCATCCTCGTTCGGTGCCATTAAAGCGGATACCATGCGTCAAGCAAAATCAAAGAAACAAGGTGTTTTTAGTCAACAGTCACAATGGGATACTGTCCTTGAAGATATTGCGGTTCGATTAACGGATACCATTGCCGAACATGGTGCTGACAGTGTGATGTTGTATGTGTCAGGTCAGTTATTAACGGAAGATTATTATGTGGCCAATAAGTTTGTTAAGGGCTTTATTGGGAGTAACAATATTGATTCAAACTCGCGTCTTTGCATGTCTTCCGCTGTGGCTGGACACAAACGTGCCTTCGGAGCAGATTTAGTACCTGGCAGTTATACTGATTTTGAAAGCTGCGATTTATTGGTGCTTGTCGGCTCAAATATGGCATGGTGTCATCCCGTTTTATTTGGACGCTTTTTAAAAGCCAAGCAGCAAAACCCCAATAAAAAACTCATCGTGATCGACCCACGTCGTACCGATTCTTGTGAATTTGCGGACTTGCATCTGCCACTTGCCCCAGGCACTGACACGCATTTATACAATGGGCTTCTTAAATACCTTAAAGAAAGTGGTTGCCGAGATGATGACTACGTCGCACAGTGCGAAAATATAGAAGCGGCATTAAGAGCGGCTGACTCATGGGATATTGAGGCAGTCGTCAAAGCAACCCAAGTAGACGCCGATACGATTAAGCAGTTTTATCAAATGGTAGCTGACACTACTAAAACGGTGACAGCCTTTAGTATGGGTGTTAATCAATCTAGCAGTGGTACGGACAAAGTCAATGCCATTATTAATACGCATCTATTCACGGGACGGATTGGCATTGAGGGTGCATCTCCTTTTTCACTGACGGGTCAGCCCAATGCTATGGGAGGGCGTGAAGTAGGGGCGCTCGCCAACCTACTTGCAGGGCATTTGGATTTAGCGAATAGTGAGCATCGTGAAGCAGTTGCTCAGTTCTGGCAAACCCCGCAAAAGATAGCTTCCAATGTAGGGGTAACCGCATGTGAGGCCGCAGATGCCATACTAGACGGACGTATTAAAGCTATTTGGATTATAGCCACTAACCCTGTCGTCAGCTTGCCAGAAGCTGAAAAATTTCGACATGCCCTTGCTAAATGTGATTTGGTCATTGTCTCAGAATGTTCAAAAGACAGTGACACCATACGGTGTGCGGATATCGTTTTGCCGGCACAAGGGTGGGGAGAAAAGTCGGGAACCGTTACCAATTCTGAGCGTTGTATTTCTCGGCAACGCAGTTTTCTACCTGCCGTAGGCGAGGCCAAGCCTGATTGGTGGATTTTATCGCAGGTTGCAAAGCGAATGGGTTTCAAAGGTTTTGATTATGAGCACCCAAGTGAAATCTTTAATGAACATGTGGCACTTACCAGTTATAAGAATAGCAAATACCCAAGACATCTTGATTTAGCCAGTGAGATAGGCCGCTTAGTAGAGAGTAACTCGTCCGATCGGTCTGATCCCGTTGAGTCTCACAAATCATCTGCAAAAACAGATTCCTCTATTAAATCTGTCATTACACCCTCCATTACACCAACCTCGACTACTTTAGCTTCCACTACAATAGCTGCAATGGCTAAATTGACGCCTAATAGCTATGAGCTGATGTCGCCGTTTCAATGGGGTGGTAAACATATTAACGTTATTGCTAAGAGTTTTAGGCATTCAGCGCCTAAATTTATTGGCATAGAGCCTCCACAAGGCGCTGGAGCAATACATCGTTACTCTAATAGAATGAATAAGCGTCAGGTTCTACCCAAAGATTATGAAGATTATCAACAATTAACAAAGCTTAAACGTCAACCTTCGCGCGATGCTATGGCTCATGATGGGTTAACTGATATTAAATGGCCACATTTTAATACTATTAATAGTCGCTCAATAAACTTGCGTTTAATTACTGGTCGACTGCGTGATCAATGGCATACCATGACTCGAACGGGTCTAGCACCAAAATTGAATCAACAAAAAACGATGCCTATGATCACCCTGCATCCTGAGGATGCTCAGGAGTTAGGGTTAACAAATGAACACTTTGTCTCTATAGTGCCGCAAGTACATTTTGAGTCGTATTCCAAAGACAAAAAGTTAACTGATGTTAATAAGGTTATCGCTCAAGTTGACATTAGCGATAATGTGCGAAAAGGCGATGCCTTTATGCCAATGCATTGGAGCGAAGCATTTGCCAATCTTTCCAGAGTAGGTGTGGTTATTCCTAATAAAATAGACCCTATTTCATCGCAACCTGAACTTAAAAACTCAGCCGTGACTGTTGAAGCGATCGCAATGCACACAGTCGGCCGTATTTTAGTGCACCCTGAGTGGTTAGACGTTGTTTTAGTACAATTGCGTTTTTTTGCTGCAAAAGGTATGTCTAATAATTCAAAAGAAGTTCAGGATAAAAAACCATTCAATGCAACGCCTCACTTTAAATACCCTAATATAGTCTGGAGTCTTAGCCGGCAGCAAGACAGTATTCTAATTAATATTGCTACGCCGCAACAAAGCATGAGCATTGCTTGGTTAAAATCTGAATTTTGGCAAGGCTTTATCAATAAAATAATATCTAGTTCTGCTCAAGCCGATGTATGTAAAGCCATGATTAAACCAAAACTATTAGATACCAGTATTATGGTTGATAGCGTTGCTAGAGAGTTACGTTTGGTGGTATGCCGGCAGGGCAATCTTGATAGTGATATAAGCAGTAGCCAGTCTTCTAATAGCCAATTAGATAGCGATGCAACTAAAGCTATAAATAACGTACAGACTACCCCCATCTCTCGGTTATTGTTTGCGGTTTATATTGCACCTGAATATAAACAGTTGCCTAGTACCCATTGGTTAAATAATTGTTTTGTTGATATGAGTGAAGTACCGTCGGTTAAATGGCTACTTGCTGGACGCCCCGCTAGCGGTTATGTCGACCCCGGTCCTATCGTATGCGCCTGTATGGGCGTTGGTAAAAATATAATCGTTAATGCCATAAAAAAAGATAAATGTACAGATGCTGTAAGTGTCGGAAAGTTATGTGCAGCAGGAACCAACTGTGGTTCTTGTGTTGGTCAAATCAATGCGCTTGTTAAACAGTATGCTTAGCACTGGCATTCTAAAATCATAGCTTTTTGATAACTTTTAACAACTATGACATATCAATTGACTTCTAATTGAACGAGCACTTCTAAATAACTAATTAGCGACCCAAAATCTATAGGTATTACAAATAAGTTTTGCGTAGGATCTGATCAGTTATAGCCAATCATGTACGATTCATCATAAACTCAGATCCGTTTACTCTGAATATTCGTAGGAGCGACCAAGCATGACCCCATTCTCTTCACTACCTTTTACATTACGTACAAAAAGTATGGCAATGATATCGAACAATGATATTAACCCTAACGATAACAATGTTAATGAGCATAAGCAGTGCTCTATGAATACGGGGGTTACTGCTCTTTTGGTCTCTAAACCTTATACTACAGATAATGTTAAAACTGAATTACTTCCCTCTCTGTACAGTGATATGCTCCCCAAACAGACTGAAAAAGGGGCCGTTTATTTGGTTGGAGCAGGTTCAGGTGATCCTGAGCTACTGACCTTAAAAGCGTATCGAGTGATGCAGCAAGCAGAAGTGGTGCTATATGATAGCTTGGTATCAGAAGACATATTAGATATGTGTGCGACAGGGGCTAGAAAAATATTTGTCGGTAAGCGTCGAGACAATCATGCGATGCCACAACAAGATATTAATCAGTTATTGGTTAAGCATGCCAAGGCTGGTAGGTGTGTGGTACGTTTAAAAGGGGGCGACCCTTTCATTTTTGGTCGGGGTGGGGAGGAGTTGCAGACAGTGGTACAGCATGGAATTTATTTTGAGTCTATTCCGGGTATTACCGCTGCTAGTGCTGCCTCTAGCAGTACTGCTATTCCTTTGACCCATCGAGATTGTGCTCAGTCGGTTAAATTTATCACTGCGTATAAAAGATCCCATAGCCCAAATGAGGATTTTAAAGAGATGTTAGACCCTACGCAAACGGTTGTACTTTATATGGGGTTACACCGCCTGCCCAGCTTAACAGAAGGCTTGATTGAAGCTGGACGTGCGCCAAGCACACCTTTCGCAATTATTAGCCATGCCAGCTTGCCAACCCAGAAAACCTTAATTGGGACACTTGAAAGTATTGTCGCGCAGCAAGCTGTTGCGAAATTGCCTACGCCAGCATTATTGGTAATGGGCGATGTGGTTAAATTACATGCACAATTATCGCCTTATAATCTTAGTGATCCCCGCAATAGCAATATTAAAAATCATATTATCGATAGCAATAATATTGCTAATACCCTTAATAATAAAGACGGTACAGAAGATAAACAACGATTGCAAAGCGTCGTTGAATTGCTCGAGCAGGTAGGTTAGCTGTTCACAAGTAGGCTACCCTATGACTAGATTCTAATGGCAATTTGCTAACATCTTAACTCAGACTCATACCGTCTTATAATTTGGCTACGCTAGCTAGTATTATCATTTATTATTTAAGTGTGTGCAGGGGGGATGACTTATCTATTTGCGGCTTGCCTACGGTCACAATGATAAATCTATCTGGGTCAATAGTCTCACTAAGCGTTTGATTAACAGAGTCAATAGTGGTGTTATCAATCCGATCAACATAGTCGCTTACATAGCTATTTGGTAAATGGTTAAAGTTCAAAAAACCTAGCATACGGTTTATACCTGCATTACTGGCAAAACCCATAGGAAAACTATTAATCAGACTTTCTTGGGTTAGATTAAACTCCTCTTTGGTTACTCCTTCTTCAAGCGTCTGATGAATGGTGTCTAAGGTAGCGGCAATCGCCTCATCCGCTTTTTCATTACGCGTTGAGAAACTAAAAGAATAAGGCCCCTCGACTTGCATAGCACTCATGTTGCCGTAAATGCCATAAGTGTAACCGAGCTCTTTTCGTACCTTACCCATCAAGCGTGAGTTGAACCCACTGCCTGCGAGTATATCGTTACCGATAGCAAAGGCAGATTGACGTTTTAAGGCGATGTCATCACTCTTAAGGGCGTAACCAATTTGACCCATCACAATACTTGTCTGATCGCTATCGTAATCTATATGTACCCACTTTGATTTATCCATAGCTTTTGGCTTTGGTAGTTTAGGTGCTGGGCTTCCAGAAGGTAGGTTCTTACTAGCAATCTCTGCTACTTTTTTTGCGTCTGATAAGCTTAAATCTCCAGTAATGCTCAACGTGGCATTTTTTGCGACAATATATTTGTTATGGAACTGTTGCAAATCTTTTGTGGTTAAAGTAGGTACGCTACTGACCGTACCGTAAGAGGAGTGAGCGTAAGGGTGATTACCATATAACACTTCGCTAAATGTGGTGCTGGCAATAAAAGAGGGGTTTTGATTCATTTGCCTAAGCCCTAGCACTTGTTGGGCTTTATTACGTTCCAAAACGTTTGCATCAAACCTAGGTTCTGTCATTACTTGGCTCAGTAGGTCAAGTGCAGGGTAAAGATTCTCGCTGTTTGACATGCTGCGTAAGCTAACAATAAGCTGGTCTTTGTAGGCAGCGGCATCCAACTCAATACCCAATTGCTCACTTGCTTCAGCATACTGAGTTTCGTCTAGTTTTATAGTGCCTTTGGTCAGCATATTAGCCACCATATTAGCCAATCCAAAACTATTATCTCGGATACTGCTATCTCTTGCACTACCGGCATTAAAGCGAATTTCAATATCCACGATAGGCAACTGATTTGTCTGAAAAAATATAACTTGAATGCCATTGCTGGTTGTGAAACGTTGAAACTCTGGCATCTGCATGTCTAAAGAATCTTCATTCTTAAGACTATCAAGATTTTTGATAGAAATAATGGGTTGCGACGTATCAACATTTGAGGTTGAGTGTTCATCACTGAGCATATCAGGGGTGGTCGCCATAGCCGCTGTGCTAGAGACGATACAGGTAAACGCTAAAGTAGCCGTCAAAATGGCTTGATTTAATTGGCTAATTTCTTTTTTTTGGGTTAAAACAGGCTTAACTGAGTTCATTTTTTTAATCCGTTGCTATCGTTTTGCATTGCCAATAGAGGGTTTAATTTTTGCTCATTTAAATACTAGATGAGAAGACTTTTATTTGTCTGGACCATATGACAATATTTTCGACATTGAGTATAAAAGGTCAACATGAGTCATCAAAATTGCTATTTTGGCTTTACTTTATATTAGCTTTTTTTTGTGGCTCAATATGCATGACGGTCAAGTTATCATTAACAAGATATTTACGGGCTATGTCATTAAGATCTTGACTGCTAATCTTCGCAAGCTTTTCGGGCAGCTGACTCATATGGCGATCATCAATTCCACGAGATTGTAGGCTACCAATCATCTGGGCTTGACCGGCCATGCTGTCTTGCGAGAAAACAAAACCTTTTAATGCGTTATTACGTGAACGTTCAATCTCATCTTGTGCAATAGTTTGTTGTTTAAACTTATCAATTTCAGCTATAATAGCATCTTGTGCCTCTTGCAAGCTAACACCTTCACGGGGTGTAGCTTGCACCAAGAATAAACCATCCCCCCGCTCGTAGATATTGTAATATGACATGACTGAGGCCAGTTTACCTTGGTCACGCACAAGATTTTTTTCAAATCTTGCGGCATGTCCACCGTCTAAGGCAAATTGAAGCATAAGAAGTTTGTAAATATCAGCTTCTTTTGACTTATCTGATATTCTTGTACTCGGTAATGTGGGTACGTTAAAAGCCATGATCAAGGTAGGGACGTTGATCGTCTCGGTTATGCTTTTTTGTTGGTAGCCGCGCATGTTTTTTTGACTAACAGAGGGACGATTTGGGAGCGGTTTACGCGGTAACCTCCCAAAATAGTGCTGAACCTTTTTCATTGCAACATCTGGTGTGATATCGCCAACGATGACCAAAGTAGCGTTATTCGGGACATACCATTTTTTGTACCATGCTTCTAAATCATCTATATTAATATTTGCAATTTCATTCATAGGCCCAATCACGGACCGACCTTTTGGACTATCAGGTAATGCCAGGACACGGAACTTCTCATAAGAACGCGCCAGTGGGTTGTCATCTGTACGCTGGCGGCGCTCCTCCATGACAACCTCACGTTCTTTGGTAAATTCATCCATAAATTCTTGACTGTCAAACTTTAAATTAGTCATTCGGTCTGCTTCTAGCTCAAGCGCTAATTCTAAGCGGTTGCTAGGAAACATCTCATAATAGCCTGTGTAATCATAGCTGGTAAACGCATTATGATTACCGCCAAACTTTGCAACTAACCGATCAAAATCTGCACCTGATACTTTCTCAGTACCTTTGAACATCATATGCTCAAGCAGGTGTGATATGCCGCCTTTATTATCAGGCTCATCGGTTGATCCTACGTTGTACCATATTTGCGTCATTACAACAGGCGCTCTATGGTCTTCTTTGATAATGACTTTGAGTCCATTATCAAGCTGATATTCATGGCGTGAGTTGTCTGAACTAATCTGGGTGTAGGGTTGTTGACTAGAATTAATGGTTGATGCTGTCGTACTTGGCGTGTGAATGGAAGAGGTTGATATATTGCTACAGGCAAATAAACAAGGTAATACAACCGATAAAAATAAGGTGTTTATTAAAGGTTTAAGCATGCGAGTTTTTTGGAACCTATAATTTTTAAATTTATAAAATGAAGGGCGGGAGGAATTTGCTTTGCTAAAATTTGAAGTTTTTATGGAGTACATACTATCCTCAAGATAGGCGATATTAATTATAAGTAAGGTTTTATTAGAGGTTACCAGTCAATGTTTTAACGAATCATGATGCTGGTTTGTATCTAACTAAGGGTTATCTAGGCATAAGCTAGGTATGCTAAGCAAGTCATTAATACTAGGGTCTGTTGAACATTCAAATATTAGGACTGCTGATAGCTACCCATTTATCAAAGTTGTGTTCCAAACTAGGTGTAAACCGACGATAACGTCTAGACCTTAGCTAGGTTTATAACAACGTTTGGGGCAATTTTAGCATCAGCCCCGCCAGTTCCACATTTGAATGTTCAACAGACCCTAATATATAGTGAATGAATTCTAAAGGGCTACTGTGTAAATCCACTTTGGTATACAACTCTACTATAAGCGCGCAGTTGGCTGGTAACTATTTTAGGTTGTTCATAAAGGTATAACATAATAAATAACTATAAAACGGTTAAAACGGTTTGGTAATACGGTAATACCCTATTCTGCCAATAGTAACAAGCCAATATTTGATTTTTAGACAGATATTGGCTTTTGGACATATTAATTTAATAGACCAAATTACTTAATGTTTCTTTAAAATAGCAAATAGTTGGTTAAATACTATGAGATGTTGTTAAGTTTGCCATAGTCTTTAATGTCAGACTCGAGATAATGTGCTGCAATATCGTTAAATAGCTCACATTCTACAGGCATTCTACGGGATTAGGATCTGAGCTGGTTTGATAGCCATCAGTTGTTTCATAGTCTGCCTCAAACACGTTGCCATCCCTTTCAACTGCACCTTTATATGTGTTAACGCACGTGTTAAATAGATAGCCCTATATTCATTGTTTTTACCTAACTTTATACTATCTTTAGCAGATAGTTTACTATCATTTTTTAATGGTTTCGCTACTTTTAATTGTTTCTCTACCTAACCTTAGAGACAGGTATCTTTAGTCGGATCATCATCGCTCACAAAAAAATACATTAAAAGTTGGATGAGTGTCTATGAAGGTGTATCTTTAATAAGATATCTCATAACATACCCTTATTAATAAGAAGTATAAATTAGGTGGATTTTACAAAATATGATGATACTTTTACATTTTAGCAAATGTCTTAATGAGCTTGAAGCTAATAATGGTTCGGGATTAATGATATAATTTAATGCGGTGTGAAATCATTCTTATAAGTCAGTTTGTAGTAGATAGGTCATTTATTTTTAACATCTGACATTGAGTTTTAAATGTCTTAAATAATTTCAAGTATTAACCGACGTTTAAGTTTTCTTATTATTCAACGCTTGGTGTGTCTAAACTGAGTCGTTATAACTATCAATAACCATCCTTAGGGCTGGAAGGTGTGGGCATTTATGCAATATCCTAAAGTTTACGATGTCATTGTTATTGGCGGTGGTCATGCCGGTACTGAAGCGGCACTTGCCTCTGCTCGTATGGGGGTGCAAACACTGTTGCTTACTCATAATATTGAGACCTTAGGGCAAATGAGTTGCAATCCTGCTATCGGGGGTATCGGTAAATCGCATCTGGTGCGTGAAATCGATGCGCTGGGCGGTGCAATGGCTTTGGCTACTGATAAAGCTGGTATTCAGTTTCGTGTCCTAAATAGCCGAAAAGGGGCAGCAGTTCGTGCCACTCGTGCTCAGGCAGATCGTATTTTGTACAAAGCGGCCATTCGTCATACGCTTGAAAATCAGCCTAACTTAGACTTGTTCCAACAAGGTGCAGACGATATTTTGGTAGAAAACGGTAAAGCTTGTGCCGTGGTTACCTCCACAGGTATTATTTTTCGTACCCAGTCGGTCGTTCTAACTTCAGGTACATTCTTAGGCGGTGTCATTCATATTGGCCTTGAAAATTCCAAAGGTGGGCGTGCAGGGGATCCACCTTCTATAAAGCTTGCTGAACGGTTACGTGAATTAAAATTACCTGTTGGTCGTTTAAAAACGGGAACGCCAGCCCGAATTGATGCTAAAACCGTTGATTTTAGCGCCATGAAAGTGCAGCCAGGTGATACGCCATTGCCCGTAATGAGCTTCATGGGCGATGTGGACATGCACCCTAAGCAAGTCAATTGTTATATTACGCATACCAACCGTAAGACACACGATATAATTCGTCAGCATTTAGATCGATCGCCATTATTTTCAGGTAAAATCGAGGGGGTCGGGCCTCGTTATTGCCCATCGATTGAGGATAAAATTCACCGCTTTGCCGATAAAGATAGCCATCAAATCTTTGTTGAACCTGAGGGTTTAACTACTCATGAGCTTTATCCAAATGGTATATCTACCAGTCTGCCATTTGATGTTCAGATTGAGTTTATCCGTACGATGGTGGGTTTTGAAAATGCTCATATTACCCGTCCAGGTTATGCTATTGAATACGATTACTTTAATCCGCAAAACTTAAAGCCAACCTTAGAAACTAAATCCATTGATGGCCTATATTTTGCTGGTCAAATTAATGGGACGACGGGGTATGAAGAAGCGGGTGCTCAAGGTTTACTCGCCGGTATCAACGCGGCGCTCTCTACCCAAGACAACCCAGTGATGGATTCTTGGACACCAAGACGTGACCAAGCGTATTTAGGGGTATTGGTCGATGACTTAATAACCCATGGTACTAAAGAGCCGTATCGTATGTTTACCAGTCGTGCAGAATATCGCCTGTTATTGCGTGAAGACAATGCCGATCAACGTCTGACCGAAGTCGGCCGTAAGCTTGGATTGATTGATGATACTCGCTGGGCAGCGTACCAAAATAAAATGGAATCAATTGCCGCTGAATCGGCACGTCTAAAAAACCTGTGGATTACTCCAACCAATGAGATGGGGAAAACTTTTAGTGCCAATACGGGCGAGCAGCTGTCAAAAGAAGCAACCGCTTACGATTTATTGAAACGCCCTAACGTAGGCTTTGATGATATCGCGGCAGTAACTGGCGGCACAGTGGCTCACGATGTTGGCGAACAAATTGAAATCTCCGTTAAATATGCAGGCTATATTGACCGTCAGCAAGAAGATATTGACCAGATGAAACGCCTTGAGAATACACAGCTGCCTGCGGAGTTTGATTATTCAGTTATTTCAGGGCTATCGACTGAGATTGTGCAAAAGTTGCAAACCGTTCGCCCTGCCACGCTTGCTCAAGCTGGGCGCATCAGTGGGGTAACACCAGCTGCAATCCAGCTGCTGGGTATGACGCTCAAAAAACAGCGCAAAGCTAAGTCAGCGTTGAGTGAGTAATGGATAACGACATTTTGATGACTGTTTACTGGATTTATGAGCGTTTAGTTGAGCCTTTATCAGCGAGCCTTTAATGACTGATGCTATTATTTTTGCCTTAACCATTGTATTGCCCAACCTCCTTTTAATGGGGTTGGGTTTTTTCATGCAACGTCAGGGGCAAGTCAGTCCTATTTTTATTGATCAAGCTTCAAAAATGGTGTTCAACTATTGTTTACCGTGTTTACTATTTTTTAGTGTTGCAGACAGCGAGGTTAATTATGCTGAGCAGTTAACCTTAATACTGGCCGGTGTGGTAGCCACTCTCATTCTCTATTTTGGTGCGGAGCTGTATGCTAAATACTTTGTAACAAGGCCTGAAGACAAAGGCGTGTTTGTACAAGGTGTGTTTCGCAGTAATATGGCAATTATAGGTTTGGCCACAGCGGCTAATGCGTATGGATCAGTAGGACTCAGCGTTGCTGCGGTTTATATGGGATTATTAACCATCTTCTTTAATGTTTTAGCGGTCATTACCTTAAGCCGAGTGTCTATAGGTAGCGGTATTCATTGGCAAGACCGTCTTTTTACAGTGTTGAAAAAGCTAGTCAGCAATCCACTTATCATTGCTTTGGTCGCCGCTTTTATCTATAAAGCAATTGGGTTGCCGAAACTAACGGGTATCATACATCAGACTGGCGACTTGCTAGCGGCAGTGGCGCTACCTCTTGCCTTAATTTGTGCAGGGGCAACCATCAATTTGAAATCAATGCTGCACCCTTCAGGGTTATCTATGCAGGCGAGTATTGGGCGCATTTTTATTGCTCCAATCGTAGCAGTATCCGTGGGTTTATGGTTTGGCTTATCAGGGGTACACATGGGTGTGCTATTTTTGATGGTGGCATCACCCACAGCAGCCGCCAGCTACGTGATGGCCAAAGCAATGGGTGGCAATGAGGTATTGGCGGCAAATATTTTGGCATTTACCACCGTTGTCTCGTTATTCGGTATGGCCATCGGTGCGGGTATTTTACGAGGAATGGGAATGATGTAATTCTGCCCATTCATTAAGACTCTTACATATCAAGACTCGTACAGCCAAAACTCGTACAGCCAAAAAGGCTAGATGGTTATGTTTTTAAATCAAAAATCCCAAGTTTAGGCACTAATTCTAATGAGCGCAGGCGTGCTTGTTGGTCATAAATATTCGTCGTGACTATCATTTCATCGGGGTTATGCTCTTCTATAAAGTGGTGGAGTAGGGGTTTTACATTGGCCACCGTACCCAAAAATGAAATGGCTAAAGCCTCTTCAACCATGGCTTGCTCGCTATCACTCCAAAAACCATCCATTGACTCAATCGGTTTTGGGACTTGCCCGCGTCCACCGCGGCGTAGGCGTACAAAGCTTTGCTGGGCTGAAGTGAAGTGATAGCGTGCCGTTGCATCATCATCCGCTAGTAATAAGTTAGCCGCAAGCATCACGTAAGGCTTATCAAGATAAACTGAGGGATTAAAGCTATCCCGATATACTCGTATGGCTTGGGTCATCATTCGGGGAGCAAAGTGTGACGCAAAGGCATAAGGCAGTCCAAGTTGGGCTGCTAATGTTGCCCCAAAAAGGGAGGAGCCTAATATCCAAATGGGCACATTACTATTTGCTCCTGGGAAAGCTTGAACTGGGCTGTTGGCAGAGTCACTGCCTAAAAAGAATAGAAGTTCTTGAACATCCTGCGGAAAATGACTTGCATCATTGATTTGACGACGCAACGCCTTGAAGGTGGCACCATCTGTACCTGGTGCTCGACCAAGTCCTAAATCAATTCTATCTCCATACAACGCTTGCAATGTGCCGAACTGTTCTGCAATCACTAGGGGAGAATGGTTTGGCAGCATGACGCCACCTGATCCAATACGTATTTTATTTGTTTGGCTACCAATATGAGAAAGTAGGACAGATGTCGCGGCGCTGGCGATACCGGGCATATTATGATGCTCTGCCATCCAGTATCGATTCATACCAATGGCTTCTGCTCTTTTTGCCATGTCCACAGTGTGTTTAACCCCTAATGCAGTCGTACTGCCTTCAGGAACAGGGGCTAAATCTAAAAAAGATAGAGGAATAGCTTTCATCGTAAATCCTAAATACTATAATCCTAAATACTATAATCCTAAATACTATAATCCTAAATACTATAATCCTAAATACTATAATCCTAAATACTATAATCCTAAATACTATATATCTAAATATATGACTGCCTTAGTATTTGCTTTCAAGGGCAATGCTATTTTTTTAATAAAACCTAACGCGTACTTTATAAAACCTAAGGTTTATAAAATTACATACCGCTTCAGTAACTAAATTTGCGCAGTTGTATAATTAACAACGGCTGCTTATTGTTTATTTGCGCTGGCTGTATGGTAGTTAAGCTGTATGGTAGTTAAAGAGCACAATAAATAACTGCTAATTTGCATAAAACCAGTCGCATAAATCCAGTCAATCTATATTTTGCTATAAGTTCAGTAAATTCAGTTTTAGTAAATAAAAAAAAGAGCCATACGGGCTCCTTTTTAGGTTGTAAATACAAAAAATCATCGTATTTACTTACTAAACTGACTTTGACACAATTTAATGAAGGCGTGTCCAAAATGGCGAATTTGTGCATCATCTCGCACAGCTATCCAGCTGGTAAAACGGCCAAAATGATCTATTGGAATAGCGGTAAGATTTTGATAATGACTGGGCTCAAATGCCATTTCGGCAATAATACCCACGCCAAGGCCGGCTCCCACATAGGTGCTAATCACATCGGCGTCTAATGCTGCTAATACTATATCTGGCTCAAGACCAGCCTCTTTAAATGCTTTATCAATCGTGCTACGCCCAGTAAAGCCTCCGTGATAGGTAATCAACGGATAACTGGCTAAAGTTGGTAAATCAACTGTTTCTGCTTTGGCCAACTCATGGTCTTTAGGAATGATAATGACATGAGACCAGTCATAATAACGGTGGCATCTAAGATACGCATTTTGCAATAATGATTCTGTCGCAATACCAATATCTGCTTGTCCTCGAATAACCATATTGGTAATGGTTTCTGGATCGGCCTGCTGTAATACTAACTGAACTTTTGGATATTGCTGCTTAAATTCTTTAATAATATCTGGTAAAACATAGCGGGCTTGTGTATGCGTGGTTGCTAAGGTTAACGTGCCTACTTGAGGGTCATTATAATCAAGGCTTAAGTTTTCAATAGTACGCATTTCGGTAAAAATGGCTTCGATATGCGGTAATAAATCTTTACCAATTTGAGTTAGCCCAGTCAATCGTTTGCCTTGACGTACGAATACATCTGCTTTGAGTTGATTCTCAAGTGCAGATATGTGTTTAGATAGGCTTGATTGGCTGGTATGTAACACAGAGGCCGCTTGGCTAAGGTTATAACCATTAATAACCGTATGCCAAACAGTCTCTAGCTGTTTTAACTGAATTTGTAGGTGTCTTTGGTTGAGGATTTCATCAATGGCCATAAAACTTTCCGTATCGCTTTGATTTAAATCACTCATGGTTTGAATGATCTCATAAGCTCTTTAATATTTAACAGATAACTTACGATTATACAATGATTTGATTGAGATAACTAACGAATAAAATCTAATAAGGTTTCTTCAGTTGCTTTTATCTCTAGTCAAAAACCCTATACTAAAGTAATATTACGCTTTTACCCACTTCTTTATGATTTAATGATAGGTTTAACATGTCCTCTGCCTCACAAGCTAGCCCTTCAAGAAATAATCCAACCAAAAAATCATGGTCAGAAGCGTTTAAATCATTTCTTGATTTAAGAGTTATGATTATGCTGTTTCTAGGATTTGCAGCTGGTATACCAATATTGCTCATATTTTCAAGCTTATCACTGTGGTTAAGTGAAGCGGGAATTGAAAAAAGTATCATAACCATGTTTGGATGGGCTGGACTTGGATATTCGTTTAAGTTTATTTGGGCACCTTTAATAGACTCGATGCCGTTACCAGTATTAACAAAATGGTTAGGTAGACGAAGGGCATGGATGATTGTCTCACAACTCTTAATAATTCTGGCTATTATTATAATGGCGAACGTTAACCCCATTGATCAAAATATTCTTTGGGTTATGGCAGCTGGAGCAGTGTTATTAGGTTTTTCATCGGCCACTCAAGATATTGTTATTGATGCCTATCGAATCGAGCTATCTACGTTTGAATTACAACCCACTCTATCATCGATTTATGTATCTGGTTATCGTATTGGCATGATTGTCGCTGGTGCTGGTCCGTTATATTTAGCAACATATTTTGGATCAACACAAGAGCACTATAGCTATGAGGCATGGCGTTACACTTATTATATAATGGCTGCCATTATGTCTATCGCGCTATTAACCACCTTTGCAGGATATGAGCCTTCCGCTGAAACATTGCAGCGTGACAAGCAAAGAAAAAACCTTAGAATATTTAGTATTTATGCAGGTTTTTTGCTGATACCTGGGTCAATTTATGGCTTACTTGTATTAATAAGTACCTTCTTTAAAAAGTTTTTAGATACTGAGTTAGTTTTAGTACCAGCTTCTATAGTACCAAATATAAATATGTACTTTTTTGCTGTTATTGCATGTGCGCCATTGTTGCTACTTTATTATATTTTTAATCAGCCTAAAATAATCAATAAAGTATCATTAGTTGTGCAATCGAATAATGATAATTTGAGAATTGTATTATTGTTTGTTATTTCTGTTCTCGCATTTATTGGGTCGTTCATTGCTATTGGGAATGTATTAGGTGAAGCTGAAGGCGTATTTTTAAAGTTCATTCATGAAGCTGTTCGCTTATTGGGGAGCTTAGCGGTAGCTCTGATTGTAGGTTATGGGCTCGTTACGGTTGGGCTGGCTAAGAAATCTGTAGCAAAAAAATTATGGGTAGATCCTATTGCCGACTTTTTTAGGCGATATGGCAAACAAGCTATATTACTCTTGTTATTAATTGGATTTTATCGGGTGTCTGATATTGTTGCTGGCGTAATATCCAATGTATTCTATGCCGAGATGGGTTTCACAAAGGTACAAATCGCAGACGCTGTTAAATTTCTTGGGTTGATAATGACCATCCTGGGTGGTTTTTTAGGTGGACTTATTGCTCAAAAGATGAAAATGATGCATGTCATGATGCTTGGTGCTATAGCGGCAAGTGCCACAAATTTATTATTTATTTTGCTCACTTATCATCCGGGTGATTTAAATTATATGTATTTTGCTGTCATTATAGATAACTTAGCTGCTGGGTTTGCTACAGCTGTCTTTGTTGCCTTCTTATCCGCATTAACCTCTATTAAATTTACTGCGGTTCAATATGCAATTTTCTCATCTTTAATGACATTGTTTCCTAAGGTTCTTGGGGGGTATTCTGGAGGGATTTCAGAAAACCTTGGCTTTGCTAATTTCTTTACTATTACATTCTGTATCGGATTGCCAGTATTGATTCTAATATATTTGGTAGATAAGCATGTGGTTATTGGCGAAAATGATGATCCTGTAGAACCGCCAAAACTATAAATAAATTCTTGATGACTTAGCTTAAGTCTAACTTATTAACAAACGAGAGTAGTGTGATAGCTAGAACGATTAAAAGCATCAAATTTAATAGCTTTCTGAATAGTTATACTGATATCCCAGCACATTGGGTAACTGACTGGCTATTACATGTTCTACATAAGCCAGCCTCATTTTTAATCACGGATGGCGATTATATATTAACCTCAGATGAACTAGCACAGTTTGACGCAGGTATAGCCAAGATGCAGGCTGGCACGCCATTGGCTTATTTGACGGGGAAACAAGAGTTTTGGTCTCTTGAATTTGAGGTCAATGAACATACGTTAATTCCACGGCCTGATACAGAGGTTTTAATTGAACAAGTTTTGGAATGGATTGGTAATAATGTCTTGGATAGTAATAAGATTCAAAGACGGCTTCTCGATTTGGGTACTGGATCAGGTTGTATAGCGATTAGTTTAGCTTTAGAGCTGACTAATCAATATCCAAATCAATGGCAAGTAACTGCGATTGACTATTCTAAAGAGGCTTTAAAAGTCGCCAAACGAAATGCACTATTAAATGAAGTCAAAAATGTAGAGTTTTTTGAAAGTGATTGGTTTTCAGTATTTACAAAAGGTTTAGATGGCAAAGCTCAGAAATTTGAAGTGATTGTTTCCAACCCCCCTTATATTGAAGGGCAAGATGCACATCTGAGTCAACTTAAAGAGGAACCTTTAACCGCCTTGGTAGCTGAGGATAAGGGATTAGCAGATATTAAATTAATATGTACTCAAGCCAAAAATTATTTGGTCAGTGGTGGCTTATTGGCCATTGAGCATGGGCATGACCAAGGCGAGGATGTCAGTGGTATTTTTGAATTAAATGGCTATACTCAAATTGAGACCGTCCCAGATTATGGGGGTAATGACAGAGTCACAATGGGCGTATATAATTGATATTACTTACAAAGTTTCGGAGATGGTGATGACATTTAAACAAGGTTCACTTCTGACTATATTCATATTCTCAACGCTAACCTTAAGTAATTGCTCAACGATTAAGTCTTGGGAGGAAGAGGCAAGAGCAAACCCAAACCCAACCCCGCAGGTAGTTAATAGCTATCCATCAGCTAGTCCTTTATATATAAAGTATATAAATAAAGAAGGAAAAATGGTAACCGAACCACAATGGATGGATCAAAACAACCCAACCTTTAATCAACAATGGTTTGATCCAAATAAAATGAAGCCAAATCAATATGAGAAATACTAGCATGATTCTGGTAATATTTTACCGTCTGTATCGCGTCATAAAGAATGATTTTTAACCTAAATTCGGAATAAGAGTTTTTGTAAGCCATTGTTTTTATTTAGGTTAAGAAATCCATCCCCAACCCTTCCTTTGGGAAAGGAAGGGAACTAACCTTTACAGAGTTAAAAGAGATGAATGACCGTTTTTTAAGAGGTAAGATGCATTGCTTTGCAACAGAGGAGTGCCTATAACCTTAATTTTTATGGGTTGATTATCCCGATTTCAGGTATTTTTAGAAAGCTACTTTGTCAATAAAATGGCCCCCATTATTATTTAATATTGGGGGTCATTTTATTGATATTAATTCAAGTATAGTCAGCGAACTACTAAACGAGGTTAACACCGTAACTCTTTATAAGTTCGCCGACTAAACTGACGTGAGTGTGAAAAGATAGAGCGGTTTAGCCCTGACATGAGCGGTATCCTACAAGTTTAGGCGCACTGCGAGGGACTTGGTTAGAGGGGGTCGCTTGGATAATGGAACGCCTCTAACCTTAGTCCCCGCTGCGCCTAATCTTATAGATACAAGCGGTTGGCAGGATTAGCTACTAATAAGAATAGCTAATACTACAGTCTTTCTAAAAATACTGGACTTATCAAAAACTGAGAGTTGGCTAAACCTACAATTTATGACGAATCTCAAAACTATGGTGAATAGGCTTTTTAGGGTTAAAGTCAAATCCAATCGTTTGATTGGTAATTTCGGTCACATCATAACGATCATATAACGCTTCATCCATTTCAAACTTGGTGAAGTTGTTGGAGAAATAGATGACCCCGCCATTTGCTAAACGATTCATCGCACGGTTAATCAATGCCGTGTGGTCACGTTGCACATCAAAGGTGCCCTGAAACTTTTTCGAGTTTGAAAAAGTTGGTGGGTCAATAAAAATAACATCAAACTGATCTGAATTGTCTTTAATCCAATCAAAAATATCTGACGCTATAAACTGATATTTACTACTGGTCACATCCAATCCATTGAGCGCAAAGTTTTGTTTGCCCCAATCAAGATAGTTCTGTGATAAATCGACACTGGTAACGGACTTTGCACCGCCAAGAGCGGCATGCACGCTGGCAGTGCAGGTATAGGCGAAGAGATTAAGCACGTCGGCACCACGACTGGCATCACGAATCATACTTCGCATATTGCGGTGGTCAATAAACAGCCCTGTGTCTAAATAATCGGTAAAATTGACGTAAAAATAAGCCCCATCTTCAACCACCACATGCATTTTACGTTTCTTTTGAGCGAGGCGCTGTGCTTCTTGCTTTTTGGCTTCTTCACGGGCTAGCTGATATTTATTGCCTTTATAGCGATTGCGATTGTCTTTATTGGGTTTGTGTTCCGTCTCTTTGCTAGATTTTGCAGTGGCTTCAGTCTTCGCAGAATCAGGGTTACCATACTGGGTATTACCTACTTGACGTGAGCGGGTTTTAATAAATATATTTTCACGATTAATACCGAACACTTCACGTATGCCCATTAAGGCTAAATTAAAACGCTTACGAGCAGTCTCAGGCGGAATGGTTTTTGGGGGTGCCCACTCTTGAACATGTACATAATCGCCATAGACGTCAATGGCAACTTTATAGTCTGGTAAGTCGGCATCATAGACACGTAGGTTAGTGACGTCTTCTTTGGCGGCAAGCTTTTTAAGGTGATTGGCATTTTTTTGTAGACGGTTAACAAAGTCTTGTGCCTCATCTACTTTAATTTCCGTTTTTTCAAAGCGCGTGATTAAATTCTCGCCTTCCTTACGTATTATCTGACCATAACGGAAATAAACCGTAATCGCACCATTATGGCAACGCAGAGTTTGAGGGTCAGCAATAGGTAATACATCGGCTTGCTCAACATGGGACGCTAATAGCCCTAGCATAGGCTGATATTTTTGCTTAGAGAAAATATCTTGTAAGGTCAAGCCTAGACCTTGATATAGCGGTTTGATGAAGTCAACGTCACCTAAACGCTCGCCATAAGGGGGGTTGGTAATGACCAGTGGACGTTTGAGTTTACGATCTATTAAGGGTTTAGCTAATGCAATTTTAAGCTGCGAGAGTGAGCGTTGCTCTAGAGTGATATGCGGAATAAGCTCTATTAGTCCAGCAGCAACTAAATTTTTGCGAGTTGCTGTGATAGCCCCCGCATCCGCATCAAAGCCCAATATGGTAGGTAGCTTATTACCATTGGCCGCTTCCTCTAAACCATCATGGAAACGCTGTTGTGCATCAGTAACGCACTGCTGCCATAGATCGCTGTCATGCTCATGCCAATGGTAGAAGCCAAATTGTGATTCTGCTTTATCAACGCCAACTGCATAATCACAGTGCATGAGTAATGCTTCAATAATAAATGTGCCTGAGCCACACATAGGGTCGATTAAGGCGCTATAACTGTTTTTCTTTTTATGCCAGCCTACGCTATATAACAGCCCAGCTGCCAAGTTTTCTTTAAGCGGTGCATCCGTCATTGCCACACGATAGCCACGGCGATGTAAGCTGGTACCTGATAAATCGAGGTATATTTCAGCATGTTTCTCATTGACGGTAGCGTAAATTGGGAAGTCTGGATTACTGCTATCGACATCAGGGCGAGCGTCTAATTTTTCAGTAAAGGTATCTGCAATGGCATCTTTAATGCGTAACATAGCAAACTGCTGGCTAACTTGGACTCGTTTATCAACACTTATGCGAATGGCAAATGTATTATCCAGCCCAAACCAAGTGGTCCAATCTACTGATTTTGCTAAACCGTTTAATTGCTCAGCGACGTCATATTCACTATTGATATTGCGTTTCTTTATTGGCAATAATACCCGAGAAGCCACACGAGACCATAGGCAAATCTGATAGATCTGCTCTAAAGTAGCGGACACTGCAAGACGACCTGTGCTCTTCATCTCGCTGGTAATATCCATGCTATCCAGCTCAGTTTGCAGCGGTGCTTCTAAACCATCGGCACAGGTAATGATAATGTCGTAGCGTTTGTTTGGTGCCAGAGTATTAAGTGATTGGATGTCGTCTTGATGATTGCTTAGCTCAGTATCACTGGTGTTGTTTTCAGATATAGGGGTGGACATATTAGGCCTTTACATTGTGTTTTATTATGACATTGAATGTTTCTATGACAGGGTATGTTGTTATTTCAGCCATTGTGGGATTTATTTTAAAACAATTGTAGCTAACAGAGTTAGAAGTATAGTTTTGAAGTGCAGCTTTAAGGATTCTTAATATAAGAATGTTAAGTCTATAGTCAAAGAAGTCTAAAATGGTTACAAGGCAACCGAGTGCAAGTACTACTAGAGTAGGCGTAACGAGGTTAACACTGTAACCGTTTAGTAGTTCGCTGACTATAAGGGTTCAAAAGCTCAAGATTCAGGATTTTATACCTAAGTGTTTTTATATAATCTGATAGGTTTGCACGCTATTTTTAGGTAATGATTTTAACATACTAACCTAAGAGAATAGAAAATTAACCCACCTAAAATGGCATAATTTAGCTGAATTAGGAGCGGTTAATAACTAATCGACATCATTACCTGCATGAGTAGTAACCTCAAAGGGTTTTGTTGCAATAGGATAGTCAACATCCTTAGGCATTAAAATCCGCATATGCGGGTATGGGATGGCAATTTCCGCTGCTTGTAGACTGTTTTTAATTTGCTCATGAAGTGCTTCTTTAATACGAGGGATACGTGCGACAGCAGCAGGTTTTACCCAAAAGCGCACAATAAAGACAGCCCCGAAGTCACTAATCTCACTAATAGTTGCAGAGGGTTCAGGACGCTCTAATATGCTATCCATACCCTCAATAACTTTCAGGATAACTTGACGTGCGGCATCTATGTCTGCCTCCAATGCTATACGCGCTTTGATATCGAAACGAATGAAGTTTTTGGAAGTTAAGTTTGTGACTTCGGATGAGGCAACTGTTGAATTTGGGATAATGACGGTTATATTATCGCGTGTTAAAATATGGGTGGTACGTAGTGAGATTAGAATAACACGGCCTTCTTTATCATCGAGGCTAATCCAATCTCCTACCTGGATGGACTGCTCAAGCAAGATGGTTATTCCAGAAATAAAGTTAGCAATGGTTTGTTGGGCGGCAAAACCGACTGCCAAGCCAACAATACCTAAACCAGCTACCAGTGAGACGATATCAAAACCAAACTGAGCCATAACGCTGGCAAGACCGAATACCACGATGAGCACTGAAAATACGTTTTTGAGTAGTTGTTCAATTGATGCATTAAGTCCGTAATGCTTTAGCACTCGGCTAATAACTTGTTCAGACGAGGTCCATAACACAAAATAAATGCCTGCCCAAATACTGGCCTTAGCAGTTGCTTTGACAGTGGAGGGTTGTATATTTATCTGACTCATGACTGCTATAAGGCAACTGACAAACCAAATGTAACGAATCGTTGAGCGGACAATATTCATTCGTTTGTCACTAAGCTTAAAACGCTCTTTATTGTGCTTAATGACATAAATAATCAGCCAGTAAAAGCAGCCTAATACGACCAGCAGAATGAGAATTTTAATCGTAGTGCTGGCAAGCTCTGCCCCACGCGATGCCCAGTCATGTGTTCCTTCTTCTAGATCGCCCCCAATAGCTAGATATAAGCTCGAATATAAATCGTGCATAATTTCTTGAAAAAATGCGCTAAGTTTTGAGCTCGTGTTACTTGCCATTGCCTGTCCTATTTCCTAATTCAACCTATTTACCCATTCAGTCTATGCATTTAACAGAAGTGTGCATTTAAGAAGAAGTGTTCAGATTTATATAATCCATAATATACATTAAATCATGCTTATACTGAGTATTCTACATCGCTTATTTTCTAAATCCACTAAAACGGATTATGCTAGTCCTCATGTGGTTATAGTAAGGGACTAATGAGAAACGGGCGTACTGAATTATAATAATCAAAGAACTTTAAATTCGCTACTAGGCAGTTGAATGCAAGTAGAGTTGTACAGCAAACGAGGTTAACAACGTAGTGGTTGATAAGTTTAGCGACTATAATCATAAAAAACACCCTGTTAATTAAATAACAGGGTGTTTTAATAGATAAATAGAGGTCTTACTTAAATATGGGTGTGGTTTAAATAGAGGTAAAACAGATAATATTTAAACGAAAGATTTAGCCCAGCTACTGATTTATAAGCTAGAGGATTGAATCTTACTTCTCGTATCACGCAGCGCAGTACGAAATCCTTCCATAATTGTTGGGTGGTAGAAAGGACTTGCCAATAAGCCATCGATAGTTATATCGTTAGTAATCGCCATTGCTAATATATGAGCAATATATTCGGCGTCAGGACCTACCATACAAGCTCCTAAAACCAGACCGCTATCGGGGCTGGCGTAAATACGCAGTAATCCACAGTTTACCCCCATGATACGGCTGCGACCTTGATTGTCAAAGCTAACCTCTCCTATGACATGCGCTAACCCTTCAGCCTCTAACTCAGATAGTGACTTACCGACATTTGCAATTTGCGGTGAGCTGAAAATAACTGACATTGGGGTAGTAGGTTTGTTGGCTTTATCCGGAGTCACGTCATTTAAAATAGTAGCATCAGAAGGACAGTCAGGGTCACTCGCAATGGCTTCACTCATACTAACGGTTTTGGCTTTATTGGTAATAAGCATAGCCACTTCTCTACCTGCAAAATATCCCTCATTACTGGTTACATGCAATACTGGCATCAATGCATTGGCATCGCCCACAATATAGACATCAGTACCATCAATGGTATCTTTAATGTTACCGGTAATGGGATCCATATTAATAGGGCGATTCTTATCATCCAGACTGACGCCTAAATGCTCAAGACCAAGTGTGTGAATCGTATTGCGTCTGCCCGTAGCGACTAAGACTTTTTGACCCCGCCATGTATGACGCTTACCGTCTTCATCAGTATAGTGAATAATAGCTATAGAACCATTTTCGCTGTCTTCTCGATCTACTTTTTCTATCGTTGTATTTAAACGCAAATCAAGTTGCTTGGACAAGCATGCAATAGCTTTCTCGTTAACTTTTTCATCGGGTAAGCTGCCCACACGCTTGGCACGGTTAAAGATAGCCACCTGAACACCGAGTCTACTCATTGCCTGTGCCAGCTCTAAACCAATAGCGCCAGTACCTATGACAGCCATTGATTTAGGTAAATCAGCGATTTCAAAAATAATGTCTGAGGTTAGTAGGGTATCGCCTAAGCTTTCTTTCCAGCCTTCAGGGATATAAGGTTTTGAGCCAGTAGCGACTATGATATGGTCAGCCTTAATATACTCCACCTTTCCCGTTGAAGTATGGGCTTCTATTAATCCTGATTCAGTAAATAGGGCTCGACCATAAATCTTATTTTTCTCATCCCAGCTTTCAGCATTTTTAAGCGGAAAGCTGGCAAAATGGTCGCGCTCACGTTGCACCCGTTGCATGACTTGCTTGCCGTTGATCGTCGCTTTACCTTCCACACCAAATTCATCAGAATGGTTAGCATGATAGGCACGCTCGGCGGCTGCAATCAATAATTTACTTGGCATACAGCCCATGGTGGTACAGGTAGTTGACCAAATACCTTCGTTAATAATGACAAGGTTGTCGGTTACTTTACTGATTTGACGGTATGCATTATGTCCTGCTGTGCCTGCGCCAATAATAGCGGCATCAACATGGCGAATAGCTTTACCTGTATCACTTGCTGTTTCGGTCATAACAAGATAATCCCTCAATTGACTATTTTTAGTTTAAGTATGGAATGTTTAAAAGCAGATCGGGCTCTTATTATGTTTGATGAGCGCATTTGACAGCCTAGTTTAGCTAGACGAATAATCTATACCAATTGCAATTACTTAACTCTAACAGCTTAGGTCTAAATTATTAAGCTTCAAAACCTAAGGCAAATAACTTAAATGATTTAGCCTTAGAGTTTAACGCTCACAGCGTAATCCTTAGAACTTAAGCCAATGTTTCTAACAGTCTATCAGCATAGCCCTTTGCTCGTAAATTACGCTGAGCATGCGTGAGTTTACCTTTACTATCATACACAAACGTAGAGCGCACCAGTCCCATTGTTTTTTTGCCATACATATTTTTTTCTTTTATCACATCAAAGTGTTGACATAACCTTTCATCGCTATCACTGATAAGCGGAATTTGCAAATTCTGCTTGTCTATAAACTTTTTGTGTGACTCAATGCTGTCTCTTGATACGCCAATGATGTCATAACCCAGTTTATCAAAATCAGAAAGCATAGATGTAAAATCAATGGCTTGAACCGTACAACCGGGAGTGTTGTCACGTGGATAAAAGTATAAAATCAGCCCTTTTTTACGGTTGTCGATTAAATCTTTTAAGCTAATATCCGCTTCAATCATGTTGTCATCAATCTTTCGTACCATAGGCACGGTAAATTCTGGAAGCGTAATTGTCTCATCGGTCGATTTGGCCATGATCAGTCCTTGTCTTAAATAGGTCGTTATATGAAATGTTTAATACTCACTCTCATAGATAGAGGCGATTAATAATTAAAACCTGCTTTTTTAGCGTTCATATTCGGTTTAAATATAAAAATAGGTTCACTGTTAAATAGTCTAACAGTCTTAATTTGACAGTCTTAAATAGCTATTTAACAGTGAATTAATAATGAAGTAAACAGTGACTGAATAACTATTTGGCTTTACTTGGGTTATTTATTTTTAACCCTTTTGAGCACTTTTGCATGTCTTGTTGCATTTTTTTAATATAAGGCAGGGTAATTGGGTTTTTACCGCTCTTAGCATAGCTTTCAGCTTCCCACATTTGACCAACAGTCATTTTGCTTTGAACATCAGCCGTGCAGCTACATAGTTTAGAGGCATTTTCTTTATCGGCAATTTTATCATTAACGGCCTGTTTAACGCAGCTATTGACCATCTCTTGTTTAATGTCTAAAGCATTCGCTGACGACATCATCAACATAGCAGAAGTGCCTAGTGAAAGAATGGGCAGTAAATTAAGTTTTGAAGTAAATGTCATAAATAGTCCTAAATAATATGTGGAGGTAAAAAAATAGCTATTACATTTCAAGCGTTATTAACTGTTGAGAATTAGTAGAACCTGTATTCACAAACTTTAATTGGCTATTTTCGTCTTACACAAGCCACTCGTTCGTTAAAATTAGGATTAAATAGAATGCAACCCGCGCTTTTAACTTAAGACTGCCTTGTATTTAACTTAAAAGTGCCTTGTATTGGTTCATTTTATTCTAAAAATATCCTAACTTTAGCTGATGAATACAGGTTCTTAATTTCGAGTATCAAACAACTAAAAATAGCAGAACTAAACCATAGCAAGCAAATGCCTATAAAAATACTGCTTTTTGCTATTAAAATGAAAAAGTATGTTAAGCATCGGTAACAGCCTACCAGATTCCATGATTTTATCTGACTATCGTTGCCTACTTTAGATATATTGCTATTTAAGCCTGATATGGAGTTGGGTCGGGAACACCCGCATCTTTAAAGCCTCTTTTACGTAGGGTGCAGCTGTCGCAAATGCCGCAAGCTTTGCCTTCGCTATCTGCTTTATAGCAAGAAACGGTTTGTGAGTAGTCCACGCCAAGAGAAGTGCCAAGCTTTATAGTTTCTGCCTTGGTCAGTGTTTGTAGAGGCGTTTGAATGTGTAGCTTATGACCTGTCACGCCAGCTTTAGTTGCTAGATTTGCCATAATTTCAAACGCATGGATATATTCAGGCCGACAATCTGGATAGCCAGAGTAATCTACTGAACTCACACCAATCACAATGTGATTAGAGTCAGTAACTTCCGCTACCGCTAACGCATAAGATAAAAAAATGGTATTACGTGCTGGCACATAGGTGTTAGGAATGGCATCGTTATCAATGACGTCTGTGTGGGTAGGGAACTTATCAGTATCGCCATCAGGAACCGTCATATCATAATCTGTTAATGAAGAACCACCAAGTTGGGCGATATCAATATCAATAATTTTATGATCCACTGCGGCTTGTTTAGCGATACGTTTAGCGGCTATCAGCTCACTGTTATGGCGTTGACCATAATTAAAACTGACAGCGGTTACCTTAGCATAACGTTGTTTTGCCCAATACAGACAAGTAACGGAGTCTAAACCACCAGAGAGCAATACCACTGCATTTTGATTTGTAGTTTCTAGCTTATTGTTTCCCAAGTTAATGGCCTCGCTTGAAGTTGGGTTAAAATGATATAGGGTTAAAATGAAGTTGAGTTCTAATAAAAATAGATTTTAACAAAGTTAAAGCTTTAGTCGCTCACTTTGTGTAGCGAATTGGTTATGGGCTTTTAGGTCGTATTCTAGTTAGTCAAAGCGATACACATCCATACCTAAACTGTGATGAGCCATACTCTCGTGAATTACCGAAACCCGTTGACCACACCCAAGTGCAAAAAATAACGGTAGTAAATGTTCTGGGGTAGGGTGGACTTTATTAACTTCAGTAAATTGTTGCCAGTCTAAGGCAGTAGCAATATCTGTTTTGAGCATATGAAGCAGCCAATATTTAAAGGCCAGTGCATTTTCCTCTTCGCTTTTGGCATCCCACTTTATGGTCGCTAAGTTATGAGTAATGCTGCCCGAACCAATGATTAGTACTTGTTCGCGGCGCAGTTGGGTAAATAAGTTGCCCAATTGATAACAGGCATAGGCATCAAAATTTTTGGGTAAAGATATCTGAACAATGGGGATGTTTGCGTCTGGATATAGATGAAGAAGAGGAGCCCAGACACCGTGATCTAAAGGTCGCAGTGGGTTCACGCTGTTGGGCATCCCCATTTTATTCAGTTGTGACGATAACGACTCTGCTAAAGCAGGATGGCCGCTAGCGGGATAGTTTAAGGTATATAGCTTTTGGGTAAATCCAGAAAAATCATGCCACGTTTGGGGTTTGGGGTTACTGGCAATTTCTAAAGAATGCGATACCCAGTGTGCTGACATGATGATGATGGCTTTAGGAGACGGCAAATTTTGCCCTGTTCGAGCCAGTGCATTGGTAGTGGCATTTTTTTCAAGGGCAAAAGTAGGCGCACCGTGTGAGATAAACAGGCTAGGCAGAGTCGCATAAGGTTCAGAAATAGCCATCGCCTCCAGACTGGTCAATTGCCTAGCCTGTGATTTACGATTCAGTAAGTTGCGTGCGGGGTTACTTGTTGCCATACTAAGATACTGTGAACCTAAAGATTGTGAACCTAAAGACTGTGCAGAATATGAATGTGTCATGGTCTAGTTATGGGGGCAGGGCTGTATTTTTAAAGCAGCCATTGAGTTTGACAAAGAAATTGTGATCGGCTCTAGTGGCAGTATTTTTTACTAAGATATTAGTCTAATTTTTATTATAGCGTTATGGGTTATGACGTTGTTTGTTGAATTGTACCAAGTCACTTGTCTCTACTTTCAATGTATCTATCCCTTAATTGCTCCGATGATAAGGATGGTTGTTATTACTACTCATTGCTCGGTATAACTTATAACCGCTTCATTAACATTACCCCGCTAAAGGGTCTGGTAAACGTAGACTAGACGTTTTAGCCCAGTATCCGTGAAAAAACAAGCTACGTGAAAATATACGCCCAATTAAACCAAAAGCAAATATTATTTATTAACGCCAATCCTCTATCTAATAAACAATCAATCTATCTATTGGTCAATTATCTTGTTGAATCAGTTTATACCTGATTTAGTGGGTGTAGCATCTTAGGGAGTCTTTTTGACTTCGAGGGCTAATACGCTCTGTCCTTGTCCAATTCTAACTATAGTTAAAGAATTCTAAAATGGTTACAAGGCAACCGAGTGCAAGTACTACTGGAGTAGGCTTAAAGAGGTTAACGCCGTAACCGTTCAGTAGTTCGCTGACTATATAATAATCATTATAAATAGGTGGAATATAGATATTAAGAGAATAATATAATGTTAAAGATTAATATAATGAATAAAAGAAAAGCACCCTGAAAATTCAGGATGCTTTTCAAAATCTTAGGGCAATGTTTAAATTAAAGGTATGTCCTTTATTTTAATAGGATTGAAATAGACAGTTTCTATCAAGCAGTAAACGACCTACTTACTCAATTAACCCATCTAATCAATTAACGGATGTTATCTCCCATTCTAACAATGGGTTTATCTAATCGGTAATTAGCGGCCGCACTACGAGCACCCATAGTACTAGCAATGAAAGTCAATAGCGTACTAATCAACCAGAATAGGCCTGAATACAAGGCTGTTTTACGTGCTACATCTTCAGCGGTATTAAGCGCTTGATCCACTTTTTGTAAGCCTTGATCTGCTTTTTGTTGGGCAGTTGCTACCATTTGCTCAGTGTCAGTTTTGTACTCATTGTATGAAGCAACCACTTCATTACGGACTTCTTGCGCTTCGCTTTCACTTAGACCTTCCGCTTGAAGACGAGTGATGATTTCATCACTTTTAAGCGTTTGTTCAATATCGGCTAAACGGTTCTTAGCCACTTCATCGATATTTTTCCAAGTTTCAAGGCTAGTCAAGTCAAGCTCTTGTACCTCAGCTTTTTGTTCGTTTACCATCTCTTCAACCACATCAGCCGTGGCACTAATTTGATCTTGGTTAAGACCTTGAGTATTTTTAGCTATCCAACCTTCAATATCACTACGGCTAATATCGCCAGTCACTTTGTCATAAATCTGTTTTGCTTCTTGTTGCACGTTCACATCTGACTGCTCAACGGCGCTACCAACAGCACCAGAAGTGGCTTTCGCTACACCACCAGCAGCAGTAGCAGCAGTGCTGGCTACGGTACTAACCGTACTACTTACTGCACTTGTGGCAGTCGATAAAATGCTAGTTGCCCCATTGATTGCCATTATAGTCGTTAAAGCAACCATTGAAGCCGCTGTTAACATACCTGTTAAAGTGGCATCTTTAGGGTCAATTTCAGTACCATCACCAAAAAGAGTTTCAGGCGCTGAATATTTAACGGCAAAGAAGCCTGCGACATAGGCACTAACTAAAGCGGTAATCGCAGTATAAATACCAGCAGCTATGCTTGTACCTTGTAAACTAAACGGTAGGAAAGAACTTAATACCAGTGCTAAAGCAATCATGGCCATGACCACAATTAGACCCATTAGAAGTCCTGCTAATACACCACGCCATGATGGACGTCGCTGTGGGGTATATGTTGGAATCATTTTAGTATCCTCGTCAATATTACTAAACTATTAATGAATGGTTGGAGTGTGTTGGAGTGTAGTGTAACGAAAGTGATATTAAAGATTTAAATTAGGACCAAATACACAGTCTGTCGTTTAAACTATTGTTTTCGTTAAACTATAGTTACAGTTATATTTACAGTATCGAATTTACTAGTAGCTGATTTTTCGGATAATAGCACCATAAAAATAAAGATTAGGTTGAGTTTGGTAAGGAAATGACACGGAATGTATACTTGAATCGTAAACTGTAAATAGAGTGTTTAGTAATGTAAATTTATACACTAAAGTTTGTTTTTATGTATGTGATACGTTGGGCTAGGCATTTAATATTAATTGGGAACTACCGGCTTAAATACATCAAAGCATGCAAAATTAATTCAGAGTATGCCGATAAGTCCTTTAATATATTATTAATTGTAGTAACAACTAGAGATACTAGGTATAACCGACCATGCAGAATTCTACATTAAAACCCTATGATGCGTATGACAACAACACAACCTCCCACTGTGTTAATTCCCCCGGTGGTAAGGATGATTGTTATTAATACTCATTGCACGATATAACTGCTCCATCAACACCACACGCACTAAAGGGTGGGGGAGAGTAAGTGGAGATAAAGACCATTTAAAATCTGCTGCTCTCAGCACTTCAGGCGATACCCCATCAGCGCCACCAATAACCAGTGCCACATCGTCCCCAAGCTGCATGGTGTCACTCAAGTTTGTCGCTAACTGCTCAGTAGACAACATTTTGCCTTTAACATCCAATACCCACAGCTTCTCACGAGCATTACTTTGATGCGCCGCCAAAATACTTCTTCCTTCTTGTTCTCGATACTGAGCAAGGTTAGCCTCAGAAGGGTTCTTAGTTCTTTTAGCAGCAGGTAGTTCTACCATCTCAGTAATAAGCATGGGCTGGATACGTTTATGATACTCATCAAATCCATTAATGACCCATTCGGGCATTTTACTACCCACTGTTAAAATACGTAATTTCATTTAATTTTTCTCTTATCTATCTAAAACATATTAATTTTATAGGAGGTTAGAATATATAAAATTTATTGGTTTAGTTTTTGGGTTAAAAGGGGATAAGTTACGTAAAATTCTCTCTGACGTGACAGGTGTATAAAAGTTAAAAAGTCAACACTAAATACGATATGTTTATAACTTATCCACAGATTAATTAAAACTAAAGGGTCAATTCGTGGAACATATAATGAATATAAAATAATTTTAAAAAATATTATTATTTTATAATCTAAAAGACTGTTAGTGCATAACTAATTGATTTTAAAGGAATAAATAATTGTATGAAAAATGAACAATTTTATGTCATGCATGGTTTTATCAGGGGTGTATCTTGTCAAGTAGTGGCTTATCCACAAAGTTATCCACAGTTAATGGGGAAAACTCTTGTGAGCTTTATAATCCGTGCATTAACGACCTAGTTCTATTCTGCATAATGAATCAATGAGTTAAATATAAAATTTATTTCATGACTAAAACATGGCTAAAAAAGGAGGGATTAACCAGCTTACAACAGCGATGTTTCACAATAAAGACACTACTCATTAATTCTTTAAATTGTCGTTAGATTGTTGCTTGGTCTAGGTCATAGCCAGATGCCGTTAATCTTTACTAAATATTAAGTCCCAAACCCCATGTCCTCGATCTATGCCTCTTTGCTCAAACTTTGTTAAAGGTCGAAAGTCTGGTCTGGGTGTAAAGTTACCTTGGCCTGCTGTATTGGTTAATCCATCAAAATTATCGAGGACGTCTAGCATCCAAAAAGCATAATGTTCCCAGTCGGTTGCGGTATGGAACCAGCCTCCAGATTTAAGCACACGTGTCACAATCTCCATACGTTTGGGACTGACAAAGCGGCGTTTGTAATGTCGCTTCTTTTGCCAAGGGTCAGGAAAGTAGAGCTGTATACGATCTATATGATTTTCTGGTAGCTGCTGCATGAGCTGAATGGCGTCGCCGTTTATAATTTTAAGATTGTTGAGATTATTTTCTCCCGCCAAAAAAGCACATTTACCAATACCAGGTTCATGGACTTCAATACCGACAAAATTTCGGGAAGGGTCGGCTATCGCCATTTCAATGAGCGAGCCACCCATACCAAAGCCAATTTCAAAAGTTAAAGGGGCATCAGCACCATTCGGTGTCTCACTTATATCGGCAAATAGAGCACGCAAATCAGTAATATCTTTTAATAAACCGTTCCCCCGCTCATCTACCGAGTTAATGATGTACTTTTTGTAAGCCGGATCGGTCAAAGCGTGTTCGGCATTTTTACTGACATGCGTACGGCGCTTCATAAAGGTGTTTATAAAACGGTGGTGTCTTGTTGTGTCTTGTCCCGAATTAGTTTGGCTGAGGTCACTGTGGCTAGCGGTATCATCATTAATATTTGAGCTATCAGCTTTAAGGTTATGCGACTGGTTATTTACAGCGTCAATAAGCTGTTCTTTGTTAAGGCTTTCAATTGAACTAGGGGTTTTAGAGTGGGATCTATTATCGGTGCTCATATTTAAATTATCGTCCATTATTAACGTTATTAAATTATATTTTGCAGTTGCCTAGATTTTTAAAGCTACTTTTATTTTAAAACTATCTTATTTTTTGAAGTTAACTACATTTTAAAAGCTAGCTTTGTGTTTAACTTTATTAGGTAGCTTTAAACCTATTAGTAACTATAAATCAGTAAGCAAAAAATGCGTAAGCAACTTTGATGCTTTTAATAATTCTTAACACAAAATAGCAAGCAGTGAGCAACTTACACAGTCAAAGATGATCTTAGGTTTAGCCGTGAGCTGTGCTAACTTGTTATGGTTTAACGTGAGTTAGAACAAAGTTAATTGCGATGGCAAAAAGATACTAAAAAAAGGATAAATTTTGGCGTATTATAGCGTGTATTGTTATACAAAACGATGCGCAACCAGTAATAGCTGCTGGTATAAGCACAATGTGTATGTTTTATGTCTGCAAAAAAGGTTTCGCCGACATGCTTTTTATTGAAGAGAGTTCCCCGCCACCCTTTTATCAAGAGCAGCTCACGCCAGCTCAGCGAGAACAGCTTGATAAGTGGTTTATTGGTAATCGGTCACAGGCGTATTATCTGAAACGTTTTGCAGAGTTTGATAAGCAAGGATATTTATCGGCCAAATGGCACTGGGCTTCTTTCTTTACCACTTTTGGTTGGCTGCTATACCGTAAGCGTTATTTGGACTCAATCGTGTATACAGTGGCTGGCTGGTCATTTATCCAGTTGAATATCGCTATCATTTTAAGTGCAGTTGAATTTGCGTTGATCCCATTTATACCAAGCGCATATCACATGATGACTCGGTTTAGTATCGCTGGGGTAATATGGATCTTTTGGGCGGTCATGGTAGCGAGATGGACAGATGCCTATTATTATCGTATGGCCCGCCGAGAGATTGCAGATGCGATTACAGAATATCCTAAAGATTTAGAACAACAAAAATCCCATTTGCAGCGTGAAGGGGGGGTCAGTCAACTTGGACTCGGTATTGCCTTTGGATTGTTTGCCTTTCTACTAACCGTCATACAAGTGCAGTTTCTGCCGCTTTATGCGAAACCTAAAGAAAACGGCATTATTCAAAATACGTTTTTAACAACTCGTACAGTCACGAGTCACATCGAAGACATGTATCGTGTACAGGGTAAATGCCCTGTAGGGATAACGCTAAATACATCTGGTAAAAATATGACGTTGCAGGTGGTAGAACATACGGATGCACTTGGTAAAAAGCAGAGCAGTTGTGCGCTGATCGCCACCATACACGATGTTCCTTTTCCAAACCGTAACCTAAATGGGCAGACGTTTATTATGTATCGTCCATCAAGTGATAAGGATGTGCAGTGGCAATGCATTACCTCTCTAAGCGAGAGGAAGAAGCCTAAGAGTTGCGCAGAAGAATGACCAAAATGATGTACTGCTCTAATCAAGGGCTGTTGCCAGTCATTCTTCTAAAATGCATTTAACTTTGTGTAAGGGCTATATGTCAGTATTTGAAAGGCAGCCCGTTAATAACCCGCAGTTAAAACCAAATTAATTTGAAGGGTTATGTAGCCCAACAGCGGTTTCAATCTCCTCTAAATCCAACTTTTTGCCTTCATCATGATCTGCATCAAATAAGCTTTCCAACTCTTGCAACGAGGACTGTACAGACTCAATGAGTTTGGCTTCATCTTCATATATTGCCTGTTGTTGATTAAGCAATTTATCATCATAGTCACGGAAGGCAGTAATTGTTTCGCGTGCTTTTTCAGGAGATAACCCTAATAATTCTAAAGATTCACGTGACATATCTAGTGAAGATAAATAGGTTTCACGCCAAATTTGAGTAATACCAATTTCACGTAGGCGATAAAAGTGAGCACGGTTACGCGCACGAACCAATACCTTTAGATGAGGGTAGTGATTATGTACAAAGCGAGCGGTAGCGATAGATTGCTCAATATCGTCGATTGCTATGATAAATAGTCTTGCTTTATCCACGCCCGCTGTACGTAAAATTTGTGGGTTTTGTGGATTACCATAATAGACTTGGTTACCGAATTTGCGCACAAAATCGACTTGGTTTGCTGAGCTTTCAATCGCCGTAAATTCGATATTCTGCATACGCAGGACTCGGCCGATAATTTGACCCACTCTACCAAATCCTACAATGATAACAGGATGTTCATGATCAGGAATACTGTCGTACTCTCGACTTGGCTGCCGTTTTTGAAAGATAGGTTCGCCAATTTTATCCAATAATACAAAGGCTAATGGGGTTAGCGCCATAGATACAGTTACGATAAGCGTGAGCATATTCGCAAGTTCAGGGCGGAGTACATTTTGTGTGGCTGCTGTACCAAATAAGACAAATGCGAATTCGCCACCTTGTGCCAGCGTTACTCCGAGGCGGATACTGGTCGGTACGCGGTTTCCTAACAGCCGCGCAATAATAGAGATAATTCCAAACTTAATTAGCATTAGCACAATGGCAGAACCGATAATGACGAAGGGATGGCTGAGAACAAGTTTCACATCTGTCAGCATACCTACTGACATAAAGAAAAGACCAAGCAACAATCCTTTGAAAGGTTCGATACTAGATTCAAGTTCATGACGATACTCAGAGTCAGCTAGCAGTACGCCGGTCAGAAATGCGCCTAATGCCATTGATAGACCAATTTGACCCATCAACATTGAGACACCCATAACGATAAATAAAGCAACTGCGGTAAGCAGTTCAGTGGCACCGCTTGACGCCACAAATTTAAAGAATGGACGAACAACGTAACGACTGACTAAAAATAATCCGCCGAATACTGCCACTACTTTGCCAAAATACATTAAGTCGTAAGTTTGCTGGCGCACCCCTGATAAAAAAGGTATGGCGGCTAGTAGAGGAATAACAGCAATATCTTGAAAGAGTAAGATGGTAAACGCTTCACGGCCATGCGTACTAGAAAGTTGCTCTTTTTCACTCAATACTTGCAACACAAAGGCGGTTGAAGAGAGCGCCAAGCCGAATCCGACAATGAAAGCAGTATCGAGCTTAAGGCCAGCAAACTGATAGACAAGGGCCATCAGGATAATTCCGGTAACTCCGACTTGCAGCCCACCGAACACAAATATTGAACGCCGTAGAGCCCACAGTCGTGATGGTTGTAATTCTAGACCGATAACAAACAGCAGCATTACCACGCCGAATTCAGAGAAGTGCATCAGACTTTCCGCATCACCTGCTACATCTAGTACGCTAGGGCCCAGTATAAGGCCCGTGATTAAATAGCCTAGTACGGTTGAGATATGCAACCGCTTGCCTAAAGGTACCAACAATAATGCTGCACCTAAAAATATAATGGCTTGCAGCATCAAATTTGGTTGAATAGTTATGGCTGAAAGCATTAACTGTCCTTAAGTTAAAACGTAGGTGGTAGGGGCTTTGTAACCAAATAGTATGTCCAAAAGGTATGTTTAAGAACCCGTAAAATAGAAAATGACAAAGCGTTTTATTTTATCTCTTTTTATAAATCTTCCAGACCCCGTTATTTGCCAATAGGTTGGTATATGCATCATTTCGACGTTTACGAGGCTTTTGTCTGCTGTCGACCACCTTAAAATCAGGTAGGACATGAATAATCAGTCCAGTACGATAGAAACGCAACCGTTCGGGTTCAAGTAACTCGCCTTTGTGATTCCGACAAAATACATAAGCTCTTAAATCAATAAACTCTCGATGCGCAACGAGTCTTGCTGTATCATCGTGTTCAAAGACGCTTTCCAGCCGTCTATATTCCTCATCTGAGAAAGGACCACATTTATTTACTAAAGCACCTATAGATCCAAAGTTTTTAGATTCCTTAGCCCGTGTCTTGGTTAAATGTAGACGTTGAACATGATAAATAAATTGTGGAATCTCTAGACTTGCAGGCAGTGGCAGATGATCAGGAGGCAGATATGCTGACGGATAAAAAGCCAATGCGCGATCAATAAGCGGCTGCCATTGCTGTTGGTAGAGTTTAACCTCATCGTGATTGCCTTGGTAAATAGGCATATCACGTATTTGCCTTAAAATTTGCGGTGGGAAATGGCCATGACGGAATTTAGCAATATCCACTTGCAAGGTAGAAAGCAACGCTTTAGCTTGTTTTATGCCATCTTTGCTGTTTGGGTCATCAATAAGATGATTTGGGGCTTCAAATGGTGCAGAACGTCTTGACATAGTTAGAGTGTGGCTCATTATAAGTGCGATAAAACCATGTTATCATAACAAAGCAGTTTCAAAATTAATTAATAAGCGGTTACCAGTATATTCTAAATGGTATAAATATAGGTCATGATGCTTTGATTACCAAATAGCTGCTAATAATTATCAATGATTGCTAAAACAAGGTTAATTCTAGTTAAAATTCAAATGAATTCAAATAGCTACTAAGTAACAAAGTCAAATGTGGATCAGATTATATATGCTTAACATACTTATCGATGTTTATTAAAGCCTATTGATGCATTGTGTACCTATGTGATATATATCGTGATGTATATCAATGAATAAGCATCAATAAATAACTACGCATCAATAAATAACAATGTGTATGAATAAATAATAATGCCAGATCCAAATGACAACTTAGTGGTTATAGCTTCATCAAATCAAGTGAGATAAAAGATGTCCATGAAACCTGTCGTTGCCCTAATTGGTCGCCCGAATGTTGGCAAATCGACAATATTTAATCAAATGACCAAGACACGTCAAGCCCTAGTTGCTGACTTATCTGGTTTAACTAGAGATCGCCAATATGGCGATGCTACTTATGATAATAAATCCTTTATTGTCATTGATACTGGCGGTATAGGTGAAGCTGACGATGTAAAAGGCAGTATTGACGATTACATGTCCGCACAGTCGCATACAGCAATCCATGAGGCAGACATTATTGTGTTTGTGGTCGATGCGCGAGTAGGCATGCTGGGTGCTGATGCAGAAATTGCAAAACAACTGCATACCTTAGGTAAGCCTGTTTATCTGATTGCAAATAAAGTAGATGGTGTTCATGATGCCGCCCCAGCAGAGTTTTATGCGTTAGGCTTAGGCGAACCTTATCCCATGGCTGCAAGTCATGGCCGAGGCCTTATGAACTTCTTAGATGACCTAACCGCAGACATGCCCGAAGATGTGGAAGAGCAGCCACAAGAGGGTTTGAAGCTTGCTGTGATTGGCCGCCCAAATGTTGGGAAGTCGACCTTGGTTAATCGTATGTTAGGCGAAGATAGAGTTGTTGTATACGACATGCCAGGCACCACGCGAGATAGTATTTATATTCCTTATGAGCGTAATGGGAAAAACTATATATTAATTGACACAGCTGGCGTGCGCCGACGGGGTCGTATTGACGAAAAAGTAGAGAAGTTCTCTGTTATTAAAGCACTTCAGGCGATTAAAGATGCTAACGTAGTTATCGCTGTTATTGATGCGCAAGAAGGTATTGTTGATCAAGATTTACATATGCTTGGCTATGCCTTGGATGCAGGACGAGCCATCGTTATTGCCATTAATAAATGGGATGGGTTGTCAGACGATAAAAAAGAAATGATACGTATAGAGTTAGATCGTCGCTTTGATTTCTTATCTTATGTTAAAGTGCATTTTATCTCAGCGCTTCATGGTACTAATGTGGGTAACTTATACCCATCGATTCATAAAGCTTACCAATCTTCTATGTTCAAAGTATCTACGAATAGATTGACCCAGATATTAGAAGATGCAGTTGCTGCTCATCAACCGCCTATGGTTGGCGGCAGAAGAATTAAGCTACGCTATGCACATTTAGGCGGTCATAATCCACCAGTCATTGTTATTCATGGCAATCAAACTGGCTCATTGCCAAAAAGCTATCAGCGTTATCTTGAAAACGAATTTAGGAAAGTATTTAAGCTTGAAGGAACACCGCTCAAGGTTGAATTCAAGATGAATAAAAACCCCTACATAGGCAAAAAACCAGCGGCGGTTAAGGCTAAATCGTTAAAGAAACGTCAGCAAAAGTTCAGAGGTTCTAAGAACAAATGATTGATATGGCCTCGTTTTTTTATTCTCCTCAAGTCCTAGCTGCTTAGTTTAATGCCACTGCGCAAGATACGCCTAGGTTTCACATGAGGATTTGTAATAATAAAAAAATGGCTGATTTGCAACGATTACTCGCAAATCAGCCACCAAATATACGTATATATGACGTAAAAGAAACCCTAAGTACTTAAGACAATCTGTTTAGAATAAATCGCCAAACCATTTGGTAATGTGTTGCCAAATGCTTTTTATAAAACCAGACTTTCCGACATCCTCAGTAGCCACTACAGGAACAGAGGCAACAGTTTTTCCGTCGACGACAGCCAGCATCTTGCCAACTTCTTGACCTTTTTGAATCGGTGCTTCAATATTATCTGAAATATTAACGACTGTATTCACTTTATCTTTTTGTGTTTTCTCAATCAACACCTTTAAGGCTTCGCCAGTCGCTAATTTCACACTATCAGATTTACCGAAATAGACAGGTACAGTCTCAACATATTGATTGGCAGGAGCGCCAACATAGGTGTCAAAGTGTCCAAAACCCCAATTTATCAAGGTACGAGATTGATCAGCACGCTCTTGCATGCTACCAGCACCCATAATGACAGAAATCAACCGCATGTTATTGCGCTTACTCGAAGCAACTAAACAATAGCCAGCAGCACTGGTATGGCCTGTTTTTAGACCATCAACGGTTGAGTCGGTTAATAAAAGTGCGTTGCGGTTACCTTGAGTAATATTGTTATAGGTAAACTCTTTTTCAGAATAAATATTATAGTAATCGCCACCTTCTTTAATAATAGCACGTGCAAGTTTCGCAAGATCACGTGCTGAGGCTACATGACCTTCAGCTGGCATACCTGTGGCATTCACAAAATTTGTGTTCTCCATGCCAAGTTGCTTCGCTTCTTCATTCATCATGGTTGCAAAAGCAGCCTCGCTACCTGCAATATGTTCGGCCATTGCTTTTGAAGCGTCATTACCAGATTGGATGATAATACCGCGTAACATATCAATGACTGATGCCGATTTATTAACAGGGACATACATACAAGATTGGCTACTACTCCCGCGGCACCACGCATTTTCACTCATTAGCACGGGTTCGTCTTCCTTAAGATCTCCAGCCAGTAGCTTTTTTTCAATAATATGGCTGGTCATCATCTTGGTAAGTGAAGCAGGCGGGAGGGGCTGGTCTGCATTTTTTTCAGCTAAAACGACGCCTGTGTCATAGTCCATTAATACATAAGAGGCGTTATCCATCTCAGGCGCAGTTACGGCAGCTAGACTTGTAGTAGAAAGCAATGCTAAACCTGCCCCAGTAATCCATGAGCGGATAGGTGCAGAATTTGCGATATAGCTTATTAAAGAGGTTTTATTAGTTGAAGCAGTCATATTACGAATACCATGTTTATATCAGTTAGGTGCAGATCTTTAAGTAATGCAATTCTAATGAATTAATTTTAAAGTTCTCAAAGGTTAAAATACTGTGTTTGCTTAGTATAATTGGTAGTCAAAAAGGAGGCCATTTTATCAAATTGTAAAGTAGTGTGATACATTTAAATATAAAATCAGCTCACTAAATACCGCCGATAGATTTTGTTTTATGCTGTAATGATATCTTAAAAAGGCCTCAAAAAAATTTTATAACAGTTAAAAACTCCATAAAATTATAAATACTTGGCAGTAGCTGAGTTTAAGCAAACACGTTACGCTTCTAACTGCTTAGAATAAAAAAAGACCGACTCAAAATGAGTCGGTCTTTTAGTGTATGGATCTAAAAAGAAGCGTTAGCGAGATCTGTACAAAGTGCTTTATTATCTTCTTGAGGAAAGCCCATTGTCCAACTACGCATACTGGTTAGAATACTCTTATAATCCTGCTGTGTGGATAGGTATTGTATCGCTGCTTTAGGGTTATCAATTGTAGGCAGTTGTTTTTTTAATTCGTAGTCATAAGCTTTAAAAAACCCACTACGTTGATTTTGATCTAATATTGGTGGACAAATCTCGGACAATACTTGCAAAACGGCAATTTCATATTTTGACGTGTTAGCCCCAGCCAAATCTACCGGTATGGTGGTGGTACTATCAGCATATGAAAGTGTAGAAGCGGCTAATGCAACGGTGGAGATAATAGTAGACACCATTGCCAATCGCAAAGAACTTGAAATACGATTCATTAAACTTCTCTCTTTTTGTTTATACATAATGCCAACCATTTGTTTATGTGCTATTAAAATCAAACTAAATTAAGTATGTTCTACACGGGCAAACAGAGACCTAAACCCTAAAAGCAGCTAACCTGTAAAACAACTTAATGTTATACAGAGTAGCTTTTTATATGTAGCTTTATGCAGTCAACTTCGTGAATGTTCAAACTACACACTTGCCTCATAACCCTCAATCATTTTATATGTTAATCGTTGTATATAAATAAAGTAAAAATATAAAATTTGGTTTGCTGACTATTGGGATATATTATTACATAAAACCATACACAAGATGTTTAGCTAATGTGACCCATAAATTATAATCAGTAACTAACTTTACTGAAATGAATACATTAAGCTTTATTGGCACTATAAAAATAAATCAAAAAACGCATTTATTAACTGTCTTTTTATTCTTCAGTTTCATCAGTACCACTTAATTTGATAACTACCAATAATAAAGCATAAACTCTAATATTATTGTTGCAAAGACATTTTCGTTTCTATCTAGCGCACTAATGCAATATACTCTAAGAACCTGTATTCATAACCTATAACTTGCTATTTTCGCCTAAAATAAGCAATGACTTTTTTTGTTGAAATTATGCTTAAATATAATGACTATTCAACTCAATTTTGCCCTGTATGGTCTTATTTTTTATAAAACTTTTCTAGCTTTAGCTTATGAATGAAGGTTCTAAGACTTAACTAGCTGAAATATTTTATATTAAAAATAAGCTGGGTTGTATGTAAAGAATCGTTATAGTAGATAAATAGTTATTGACTTAATAAATCGAGCCATTAGGATTAATAATTTAAACATATGTCTGAGCTTTAAACCCTTTCATATAATTTAAATTCATAATTAAAGTTGTTATGATGTCATGTGTTAGGCTTTCAATAAATATCTTTTAATAACTATATAGAGAATAGAGACAGATTCAATGCCAGTACCAAATTCATTGCTAATGACCACTTATTGTCAGATCGCTTTGATTCTTTCAATCTAATTAATGAGTTAATACGTTTAATAGATAAGAAAATATTACCACTTGAGTCAATTGATTACATAAGGAATAAGCCCATGTTCAGTACTTTACCAGTATCTGACACTGTAAAAGATAACCCACAATTAACACAATTAAATAGTAAAAAAACCGGTGCATTAAAAGCTAACGTATTATTAATGGCTTTGATCGGTGGTGTCCTTACTTTGTCAGGTTGTGCCACTAAGCCTTCTTATCAAGTTAATAGAGGGCCTACGGTCATTGTTGACGCCCGTGGTGTACCTAACTACTATAAGGTTAAATCTGGGGATACAGTGAGTCAGATTGCAAATCGCTATGGGTTGAATTACCGTCGTATTGGTGCAATGAATAGATTAGACAGCCGATACACAATCTATTCAGGTCAATGGCTAAAGCTTTGGGAAGGAAAATCAACCCCTTCAAACCGTAATAATGTTACAACAGCTCAGCCTAGACGCACTTATCCTAGTAATCAGTCACCAGTTACCGGTACAGCCTCTAACCCAAATACTTATAATGGCACTTATAGTAACGGCACTAATAATAGCTCTATCAGTTCTGCAAAAGGATATGGTTACCCTACTACCAGCCCTGTCTTCAAAAACTTTGATGCCAATGCCGGTATTAATAGTATGTGGTTTGGTGGACGCTTAGGCGATCCCATCGTTGCCAGTAAAGAGGGGCAAGTTTTATATTCTGGGAATGGATTACCTGAGTACGGCAATCTGATTATGATTCGACACGATGAGAAATATATTACCGTATATGCCCATAATGATAAGTTATTAGTTAAAGAGGGCGATCAAGTGCGGGCAGGTCAGCAAATTGCCACTATGGGCAATACTGGACAAACAAGCCGAATAGCCCTTGAGTTCCAAGTTCGAGAAGATGGTAATCCAATTGACCCAAGAGCGATTCTTGGATTATAACTCTAAATATTTTAGAAATATTATTGGACTGATGTCGGATTTTAAAGGGTCGTTATTAAGTTCTATACTTAAATAGCCTATACTAAAATAGCCATACTATAAAATTAAACCCCGCTTTGTAACAGAGCGGGGTTTAATTTTATCTAGTTATAATGGGGGTCAATTGTTGTTTGCCTAGGTTAATTTATTCACAGTTTAAGCTTCAAGCGTTAAGACACTCAAAATTTGCTTAATTACGTATTGCTTATATAGCCAAGCCTAGCATTAATATGAGATAGGTTTGGCCTACCTATTTAATCAAAGATTTGAATATATGCGTTGGCTTTAAGCTCTTGTAACCAGTCTTCTTGCGCTTGCGGCGCTAAGCGTTGATATAAAGCCTCTCGGGCCATATTGCGTTTTACAGTATCGCTGACATCTTTTTGACGCTGGTCTTCAACTTTTAAAATATGCCAACCAAACTGGGACTTAAAGGGAATAGAGTAGTCGCCTACTGGGGTACGCTTTATCATTTGGTCGAACTCGGGCACCATTTGACCTTCAGATACCCAGTCTAAATCTCCACCCCGACCTGCAGAGCCAGGATCATCAGAATAGGTAGAAGCTAAGGAGGCAAAATTAGCGTCTTTACGTAATTGTTCATATAGGTCATTTATTTTCTGCTCAGCTAAAGCATCATTAACTTGATCATCGGTTTTTACCAATAAATGACGTACTTTCCACTGCGGAACAATCATGTTTTCATTTCCACGCTTATCAATCAGCTTAACAATATCAATGCCTTCTGATGCGAGCTGTGGTTCAGTGACATCGCCAATGTCGAGCGGAAGAATTTTATTTGTAATTTCAGTTGGCAAACCTGCAGCGGCATGATAGCCCATATCTCCACCTTGTAGAGGAACAGGATAGTTTTTAGCAACGCCTTGGCTCAATTGATCTAATACTGATTGGGCATCATCAGAGGTTTCCAAATATGCTTTTGCTTGGCGCGCGATGAGTAAAGCCTGATTTTTCTGACTCTCAGAAATCCGGCTGATATCATCTGTAAATGGAATGCGTATGTGAATGGTACGATATTCAGCATCTTCCAAACGACTGGCTTCGGGTGAGGATAAAAATGCCTCTATGTCTTGATCCGTAATGCGCACCCGTTTTGCTATTTGACTCTGTTGCAATATTTTCAACGATTCTTCTTCAATTATTTGAGCGCGTAGTGCTGCATAGCTACCTGGACGCCTTGAGTCTAATTTCTGTTGCAACTCTGATAAAGAAGACACACCTTGCGATTGAGCAAATTGAGCTAGTCTTTGATTTACGACATTCGGATCTGGCTGAATACCAGAGCGATTAACTAACTCCAATTGCAGTTCACGTAATATTAAACTGTTTAATACATCGTTTTGCAATCGTTTTGAAGGTGGTAGATTTTGTTTATCAGCTTTAAGACGGGCTGCGGTCGTATTGACGGCAGATTGAAGATCACTTTTTAAGATTGCTGTATTGTTTACTAATGCAATGATACCGTCTTTACTATTTATATCAGTACTATTTATATCAGTGGCAGCTGGTTGCAAAGTAGCGTCACTGTTTAGGGCATTTGGATTTGCGTCTGCAGTATCAGCATAAGTAAAATTCATAGGCAGAGCCAAACTACCAATAATTACGATGGTTTTTAGTCTATGTGTCACGTTTTTGTTACTTAATTCAAGAGATTTTCTAGCCATTGTCATATTTATCCTGCGTATTGTAATAAAGTAAAGGAAGCCAATATAGTAAAAATAAAATCTTTAGCGTTTATAAAATCTAAAGGAAGTAATGTAAGGTATCAGTCATTGGTTATTTATTCCATAGGGTGTCAACAGGTTCGAAGCCTGGCACCCTATCAATAAATAGCTTACTTAAACGGCTTCTACTTTCCCCCAAACCGTTTATTCTAAACTCTGCCATAACCGCTCTTGTAGGCTCAAGGTCTAAGTTTAAGTCATTGTAATAACTGCGACCATATATAGAAAATCCATAGCAACAATCCTCATAATTTAATCCAACAGTCGAATCTATGAATTTGTGACTTCTATTATCAAACTGACCTTGCGCCATGACCCTCCAATTATTATTAATTGGAAACAGGGCTGAGGCAGTTATAGCGGATAAAGCATCTTGATTGGTATTAGGATCTTGTTTACGTTTTACAAGTCCAAGATTTATTAGACTTAAAGGAGTAGGCTGATAGCGTATCTGACTATTTATGAAATTTAGACGATTTTTATCATTTAGCGCACCATTAAAATCAAACCAAATATTTCGATAAGGTTGAACGCTTGAGTTCCATGCCACGCCAGATGAGCTTTGATCGCTTAATTTTGTAGCATTGTCTAAAGCCACTTGTGGTTCGTCTAAATAAAACTGATCGCCAATACTACCATCAAAACGTGTCACACCCATTGCGTCGATGTAACGATAGTTCAAACCGACAGAAATATTATTATTATCAGCGATACGGTCGTAGCCCAAAAACCTAGAGTCTGAAAATAGTTGATCATAATCAACAGAAGCGACACGGGTATTGAAGTTGGGTATTTTGCTATGGTCTCTAAATTTTGAGTAAGTATATTTTAGGCGAGGACTCAATAATTGATACCCACCTAGGTTATGATCAAATAAGCCAAAAGGTGTGCCTGCTTGATAAAAATTCAGACCAGAATCGATACTAACTTTAGGTGCAAAAGCGGTCTGAGTGTTATCCGTCTCACTGACATTATTAACGATTCTACTCTCTTCATCATACGCAGTAAAAAGATGCTGTAGACTTAATTTAGGTACGATATAACCCCATGTGGATTCAAATGGATAACTGGCGCCAATCTCATTATAGATACGTAACCCGCTTTTTTCATTTTCCGACCCATCATTAATTGATTTCTTGAAGTAGGCAGAGTCATGGACGCCTGTTATTTCTATATTGGTTCTATTAGTGGGTAGGCGATAATCAATAGACAGTTGGGGCAGGCGTGAGTAAGGTTTATCTTTATCTTGAATCACATTGCCGTCTGCATCTGTTGCTTTGAGGCTTTGAAAAGTTTCAACTTTTAACTGCCCGTTTACATAGTCATTTATATAATTTACTTGCGCACGTCGGGGTAAATTAAGAGAGTTATTGGTTAGACCAAAATCTTCAAAATCTGTTATGTACTGCGCGTCTGATACATAGTTATAAACAGCACTTGCTGACAAGTTTTTGATATCTTTAGACTGCCATTGGTGTTGGAAATAAAGCCCTTTACGATCTTTGTCATCATACTGTTTATCGTTCGCTAAATAACCCGCTCTTAGTTCGCCATTACCGTACTTGCCTAGTAAATAACGTAACTCCCCCGTTAGCATTGGGTTTCGATTGGTGTAAATATCGGTAGTGACGGTGGAGTCTAAATTTGGCGCCAAATTTAGATAGTATGGAATACTAACTTTAAGCCCGCTTTCGCTGTCTATACTAGCGCTAGGTGTCAATAACCCAGTACTGCGGCGATCGTCGATTGGGAAGTTAAAGTAAGGTAAATAAAAGACTGGTACCTTTCCTAAGCGGAATGTCGTGTTGTAGGATTCTCCACGCCCAGTTTCGGTATCAATATCGATTTGTTCAGCCTCTAACTGCCACTTTCGATTGGTCGGGGGGCAGGTGGAGAACATTACCTTATCAAGCTGATAATGGGTGTCATCAGGTTTATTAAGCTTGTGGGCATAACCATGCGCCTGCATAGGGATACTTGCAAAGGCAACATTAGTAGCAGTAGCAGCATTGCTGTTAGTATCATAGGCAATCTCATCTGCTACGGTAATTAACCCACTACCGGCGAGTTTGCTGGATGAAGAAGTCGGGTTGACGCGATTGACGGAGGATGTAGTTGCTCCAGCTGCTTCAGTTGCTGCGTTTGGAGGAGATGTTTCGGCCAGTAAAACGTCTCCAGTGGCGCCAACCACACCGCTGTCAAGGTCGAGTGAGAGTTGATCTGCTGTAATTAGCTGCCCATTTTGTACTACTTCTACATTACCGGATAGCTCTACACGAGACACACTGTCATAATAGCCATAATCAGCCTGAGCATATAAAGGTAGACCTTCAGTAGCATTAAGCCCATCTTTGGCCACAGCGCGGTTTACAGCTTGATGATAAGACGAGTCTCCATCAAGATTACTGGGAGTAACCCATACTCCTTCACAGCGATATGAGGAGGCATCATTGAGTTTACGTTTAAAAACATTTGGTGCGGCAATAGGTGCTGAGTCAGTTGCATTGATAGTGGTCTCAGTAGAATTAAACCAATCGTTATCGCTCAACCCGCCATCAATTGATTCTTTATCATTCAAATTATGACCATTATCAGTAGTAATCGAACCTACTTCAGGGTCATGATTGGTTTGTGCGGGATTTGAGGTTTGGTAAAACTGTAACAGTCTGTCTAAGCTTTTTTTAGCGCTTTGCGTATTAAATGTTGTCGCCAGCTCGGTTGAACTCTTTCCGTTGCTGTTTACCTGACTCGCTAAATTAGTTTTTTTTCCAGACGTTTTATTTATTGGCGAGTTATTGATTGGCTGGTTATTTACGAAAGCAGCAGATGATGTTTGTACTGAATAACGTTTATCGTGATTTAATAGCGTGGATTCTACATCAACGGTATTTGGCTCAGTCAGTTCTAAGCCGGCTTTCTTTGACCCATTTGGTGCAGGATTTTGTATGTCAGTGCCGTTTATAGCCAAATTAAGTTCTGGTTGATACGGTTCTGGCAGATTATCCTGTGCACCAGATGTATTAGGAACATTATTAAGATTTGCCAAGTCGCTCACGGCATTGGCATAAGCTGAGGGTAAGCACATCAAAAGAGGCATACTTGCAACGAGAGCAGAGCGGGGCTGCTGTAGCAAGCCACGATATGCAAACCGAATACTGCGATATAGTTGAGAATAGAGCAATGGGAAACCTTATTTGTTTTGATGCTTTGATAATACTACGATTAATCTAGCATTTGTAAATTAGTACGGTATTAACGTGGTTAGGTGCTGAATTTACATCACAAATGTGAAATATTGAATTAAATATATATTGAATTAAATACCTGTCCAGTTTGCAAACGATCAAAGTTTGGCAAATTTGAGCCATCTTATAATAGTCAAAAAAATGTAAATCAGCTACACTACAGGCTTTAAAATAACGAATAATTACGCAAGCTCATACAATTTTCAAAATTGAAATGTCAAATATGGTATCTAGCGGTATTATACAAGGTAAAAAAACTATTTAGTAATGGGTTAGAGTGTCCCTAATACTAAGTTATTTTTTAGCACATATCATTTTACCTCAAGTTTAGCGATGTGCCTCGTTAATTAAATGATTTCCATAAAAAAAGCCCAAAAATCAAACTTGAGTCCATTTTTCCCTATATCTAAAAGTATTTTATTATGACCTATGTTCAAAAAACTGAGAATTTAAGTTCTGTTAACGTGTCTTATCATACGGATGCAAGATATGAGCAATTACTTGCTTTTATAGATAATGCATTAAACGGACAAACCTATAAGCTAGAAAGCTTACCAGGTGATGCCAGTTTCAGACGGTATCACAGAATATATCTTGATTTACCCCAGCATAATCAGTACCCAAGCTATATTGTCATGGATGCACCACCGCAACTTGAATCTATTGAAAGCTTTGTGCGTGTTGATCGGTTATTAGCATCTAAAATAAACGTACCAACACTGATTGCAGTAGATATTGATAGTGGGTTTTTACTATTACAAGATTTTGGTAAGACCGAATTTTCGCATTTATTAGAGTCTCATAAAGTAAACAATGATTTCGATACAATTGATAGACTCTATAAGTTAGCCATTGATAGCCTAATTGACTTGCAGAGCATTCCAGTTGAATTAGCAATACAGTCCTTTAGCTTGCCCCCCTACGACGCATCAATGCTACATCGTGAAATAGCTTTATTTAATGACTGGTTTTTACCTTTTATAGATTGCAGAATCGAAGATAAAGATCAGAAGATGTGGCAAAAATTTACTCAAGAACTCACAAACCAGATTTTAAAGCAGCCGCAAGTTGTTGTGCATAGAGACTACCACAGTCGAAACCTCATGCAAGATCAGTTTCAGCCAAGCGCACTTGGTATTATAGACTTTCAGGATGCTGTCATTGGTGCCTATACCTATGATTTGGTTTCTTTAGTACGAGATGCTTATGTTGAGTGGGATGAGAGTCATATTAATAACTGGATTGAATACTTTTGGCATCGAATTAAAGATCAGCATCCAAATGGCGCACACAGTCTCAAACAGTTTAAATCTCAATTGAACCTAATAGGCGTGCAACGTCATTTAAAAGTGCTGGGTATATTTGTGAGACTATCTGAGCGAGATGGAAAGTCACGTTATTTAGCGGATATACCAAAGGTATGGCGTGACTTACTGCGTGAAATGCAATGGCTACATGATAATAGCGATGAAGAGATTAACGTTTTTATAACGCCAGTTTATCAGTGGTTGGTACAAAAAGTTGAACCAAACTTTTTTAAGTCATTTAATCACTAATCTTTATTAATAGGCTATCTGACAGATATTTAACTGACTAATATTGAAAACACTATCTAACTGAGGGGTAAAGGGTAATTATGGACCATAAAGCGGTTTCTGAACAGACAAAAAAAACCTGTGCTAAGCAATCACTTCCTATTACCCAAGCCATGATATTAGCAGCGGGTAAAGGAACCAGATTGCGTCCTTTTACATTAGAAACTCCTAAGCCATTGATAAAAGTTGGTGGTCAGCCACTCATAGTGTGGCACATCAAAGCTCTAAAAGCTGCGGGTATTACAGATATCACTATTAATACATCTTGGCTTTCAAGTAAATTGATGGCTGCTCTGGGTAATGGTAGCGACTATGGTGTGGCAATCCACTGGTCAGTTGAAGATGATGAACCCCTTGAAACTGCTGGAGGCATTGCAAAAGCCTTAAGGGAAGGATGTTTGAGGCAAGAGCCATTTTTACTTATTAATGGTGATGTGTGGACAGAATTTGATTTTGCCTCCATAAAAAATTATAAGCTGAAAGATTTAGCGACAACGCATTTATTGCTGATTGATAATCCAGAACATAACCCTAATGGCGACTTTGCTATCAATAATGGTTTTGCAAGTGACACTGCAATGTCAGGGAAAAAATATACTTTTGCTGGTATCAGCATTATGACTCCATCATTAGTGGCAGGCGTGGCAGAGGGCCAAGTTGTTGCTCTCGCACCTCTATTAAAGGAGTCTATGCAACAGATGAAAGTGACCGCGGAAGTTATAGATTGTAAATGGGTGGATGTGGGTACGCCTCAGCGATTAGACGCTGTGAATCAATATATTTTAGAGCAGGGTAGAGATATTACTCATTCGGGTAGACCCATATCGTAGATCACTTTTGCAGTCATTACGGTATATATAATTAACTGATAAGTAATTAACTGATAAGTAATTAAGTGGTTCATTTGTGCAGAGTTAGAACGTTTATTCATAAGATAAAGTTATGAATTTTTTAGAATAGAATGAGATAATACAACGTACCCTTAAGTTAAATGTGCGGGTTGAATAGTCATGTTATTTAATCCTAATGTTAACAAAATAGTGGCTTATTTTAGGCGAAAATAGCTAATTTTAGGTTACAGATCTTTAAATGATAAAAGGACACGAATAAGTAATAAAAAACACTTAAGCTCCGACTCGACTACCAAACTATTTCAAGGGGCATAACGTTTAAGGGATTTGAACATTATTAGGGTTAGGTTCAGGGTTTATTTCAAGCGCAACACTTGATTTCTGCTCTGAGATTTCAGGCGTTATTGTATCCACTGAGGGTTGCTTTTCAGTATCAACATTACTTTGAGAAGTAACTGACGCATCTACCACGATCTTACCAACAGGCTTTTGGGTCTGTGATTTAATGGTAGAGGGTGCAATGTCCCGCTTACTTGCCTCAATATTTTGAATATTTTTTTGTTTTACAGCTTGTATGGCGTCACTTATCTTATCATTTATACTCTCAATTTCTTTCGCTTTCTCAGCATATTCTTGGTCTTGAGTAGTAGCCTCACGTTTTGATGAAGGAAGATCCCTAGATAGAAGCACAGCATCATTTGGATTAATAGAGCGTACACTATCTGTCTGGATAGCGGTTATACGCTCATTACTATCTGCCTGATTACCCATTGGATTCAATTGAGTTTGTTTATTGGTTAAAGAGGTTACTGTTTCCGCTTTAACAGCTCGTTCCTTTCCAAACGGTTTATTACCACTGTTTTTAATAGGATTATCTTGATCTATAGAGTATTTATTAGCGTTTGAATCTATAGCTAATTTGTTTTGAGCTACGGTTTCGTCGCTATATGGATCTTCTTCATGACTTTTATTGACAACATTCACTTCCGATTTAGTAACAGTTTTAACACCGTTCAAACCGTCTTTTTCAGCTGCTTTTTCAATGGAACTATCGGCACTTATATGACTATCTGTTGATATTTTATTCTGATTGTGAAGAAATAATGCCAGTAAGGCAGCATGTAGTAATACGGCAAATATAATGGCTGGAAGCCATTTTTTTAAACCCCTGCTACTATTTAAACCCTTGCTACTACTAGTAGAACGGTTATGTTTATTTTTTAAAGGGTCAAAGGCCCGGTTCAGTTCGTCTTTAGGTAACTTTGCAGATGCTTGTTTTTTAGGCTTTTTATTTTGAGATAACATGCTAAATATTTCCCTTACGAAAGTGCAAATATAGTACCTACTATTATATTATAGTGCATAGTCTATACTATAGGCTTAACAATAAATCTTGCACCTGTCTGAGCACTATTTAAAAAAGTCTCTTATCTAGCAGCCTTATTACTGATCTCTTAACTAGCCTCCTAAGAAAATTTTAAGTTTCCTTAAATCCTCATTACAAAATTTAATACCTTTCATATCAGACTTTAAGAAATATTCATTATAAATTTACCGTCGAATATCTATTTAGCAAGGTTTAACCATCAATACCAACCATTTATCATTTTTAAATACTTGAGCATCGGACAGCAAAGGCATTCTAAAAATGCTTGTGATAGCATTGGTAATTAAATAATAATTTCAGGCTATTGAGACCTATAAGTTTTAGATTTTATTAATCACTTGCTAAGCCCTTTACACACAGGTCTCATTTAGAAAAAATAATGAGTAGTTTACTAATGAGAATTAAGGAAATATTTATGATAGACACCAAGTCTAAAGTTTTAAAAACGTCAATTCTGGCAGCCTTAGTAGGTTTCAGTCAGATGGCAATTGCGGATGACGTTAAAGATGATGGTTATCGACAAATTAATCAAGTGGTGTGGGATAAAACAGGCGAGAAGCCATTTCTTTTAGTAAATAATAGCGAGATTCCTCAAAATGAAGGTAACCTTGTTTTTATTCGTCCAGCTGATAACGATGAGTTAGAAACCAGTACAAATATTGGTGTGGATGGAAAGTTTCAAGTCAGCCTTCAGCCGGGTCATTTTTCACAAGTCTTGTATTGTAGCGGCTCTCAAAACATTAGCTTAACGACAACAAGTTTAAAAACTAATGATTTAGTTGAAAGCAACCTTCAAATCATTGATGTCGCGCCTCAACAGAATAACTTTTTTTATGTTGATGTAGACGATGTGACTCAGATACCGTCAATGCGTAAGATTGATACTGAAACAGCAAACTCTCTTTTAAAAGATATGCCGCAACAAACGCATCAAATTAGCCGCGTGTATGGAGATTGTCCAGAACCGCAAGTAGTCGTTGCCGCGCCAGAACCTGAACGTGAAAAAGTAGAGTTATTTAAGCCATTCCGTTTGAATGTCTTATTTAAATTTGATAAAGATGAAGTGCAACCCATGTATAACCAGCGGATTCAAGATTTGGCGAACTTTATGGTAGAGAATCCTAATACCATCGCTGTTATTGAAGGGCATACGGATAGTATTGGTACTGTGCCCTATAATCAAAATTTATCTGAAAGACGGGCGGTAGCTGTAAAAAATGAACTCGTTAAACGCTATGGTGCAGATGCAAATAGATTAACCACAGCTGGATATGGCGAAAGTAAACCAGTGGATACTAACAAGACAGCTCAAGGGCGTCAAAATAACCGTCGAGTGGTTGCGATAGTCACACCGAAATAACCCTTGTTACTAATTTTTTAGTTAAGGATTATTCCATCAGTGGGATAATCCTTTTTTATAGGTGTTAATTTGTATGAATTAAAGTTTTTCGTAATGGATTGCGTGCTAAAAATATTGCGTGCTAAAAATATTGGTATTGACTTACAATCAAGATTTTTGCTGATAAGTTAGGCTCGTAATTATTCATTCTATAATTGATATTTTGCTATAATTAAGCTTTAAAATTTAATCATAAGCCAGTTATTATGCCAATAAAAAATATACAAGCTATGTTATATGATCCTTCTGTTACAACAGACAATAGTGGAAGTGTTCAAGATGAAAAAGCTACCCCGATAGAGGCGAATGCCAAAATAGTAACGGAAATTTCTGATAAAAGAGTGCAGAGCGATAGCCATATTGAGCATAAAGGTACTGAGTCTACTAGATTTAAGAAGCTGCAAAAGAAAATCAAAAAACAAGTATCATGGGCCATTAAAGATTTCAATATGATTGAGGATGGCGATATAGTAATGGTATGTGTATCTGGTGGAAAGGACAGCTACACACTGTTAGATATACTGTTATTATTAAAGCGAATTGCCCCAATTAATTTTGATGTGGTTGCCGTTAATCTAGACCAAAAACAACCTGGATATCCCGAGGATATTTTACCGAACTACCTACAAGAACAAGGTATACCTCATTATATTTTAGAAAAAGATACTTATAGCGTGGTCAAAAGTGTTGTGCCTGAAGGAAAAACGTATTGTTCTGCTTGTTCACGTTTGAGACGTGGCTCACTTTATGGTTTCGCTAAGCAAATAGGCGCTACTAAAATAGCCCTAGGTCATCATAGAGATGATATCTTGGCAACTTTTTTTCTAAATCTTTTTCATGGGGGTACTTTAAAAGCTATGCCTCCCAAACTATTAAGTGATGACAAGCAGAATATACTTATCAGACCTCTGGCGTATGTAGAGGAAAAAGATATTATCAAGTATGCGCGTTATAAGGCATTTCCGATTATTCCATGTAATTTATGTGGCAGTCAAGAAAACCTACAACGGGCATTAATTAACGATATGCTAAGAGACTGGGATGATGCCCATCCGCAAAGATTGGCTTCGATATTTAAGGCAATGCAGAATGTGGCACCTTCACAATTAGCAGATAGGGATTTATTTGATTTTGAAAGCTTAGAGTTGGAACGAGATGAAAATCAACGTTTTTTTGAAGGGGTCAATATACAGGTTGGTGGACAAGCTGATTTGGCTAATATAGGTTTACCCGTGCAGCCTAATATCAATCCCTATGATGTGGTAAAACAAAAGAAGACTGCAGCGATCCAAAAAATTCCAACGGTCAACCCAAGCGTGGATTAATAAATGATGAATGACTTATAAAATAAGTGTTGGTAATGAAGGTATGTTCTAGATATTTTATCTTTCACGACACTTAATTTAATTAAGAATCAGCAATCAGTATTTAATTAGCCTTCAAGCTTAAAATGAAAATAAAGTTTCATTACGATATCAATCATTCTAACCTATTTAAAATCGCACTACCTTTGTTCATCTAAGTATTAATTAAATTGGCTAGTGAGTAACTTAGTTTAGGTTAAAGATAAAAAAGGTAATCTTTACAGATTACCTTCGAATAAAAGAGGGACATATATAGTTGCACGTTATTTATCAAAAATAGCTAGAGGTTCAAAGCTTATTTTAGACTGAGGTAGCTTCCCGACCTTTTTCAATCGCCAATTCAACTTACCTTCATTACTGACTTCGACATAATATTTTGATTCTAAATCGTCAAGTTGTAAAGTTGCTTTATACTTATTATCGTTGACATGTATTAGGGTTGTATCTCTATCTTTTTCTTTTTCAGTGGCATGTGAGATAGACAATCGCAGTTCGTCAGGATAATAAACGGGTGTACCATCATTTAGTTTGCCAGTTGCTAAACTATGGCTGGGATAGTTAAGAATGAATGTAATCTGATCATCATCATCAAATAACATCTCGCCTTTTATATCTAAATCATGCGCAAGTTCATCCCTCGATAAATCTTGATATAAAGTTTTACCATCCATATACCAATCATCACGTACTACAGTATCTCCAATTTGGATGGAGTAGTATACAAACCATAAACAAGCGACTACTACAAATAAAGGCAATCCAATAACAAATATAACCACCATGTAATTTTTATACCATGGTTGTTTATCTTTATGCCCAAAATTTGAGGTGGGCTTTGATGTTTTCATAGTAAAGCCTTAATGAAACTTAATGGTTTCTATAAAGAGCCAGCCCTATATTAGAGCAGACTCTTCTAGATTAATCTTGTCCTTGAGAAGTAAAGATATTTCGTTTAGACACATGGAATTTACCATCTTTACTATCGACATTAAACTCAACAGGTATCTCACTTTGATGAAGCACTTTAGGATTTCCGACAACGCTTACTGGCATGTCATAGCTTTGTCCCGCATCTAGAGGTAAAGATTTAAATCGAGTACGTAATGACAAACCTTCTTGAGGAGTTATGCTTAACTTATAATCATGCGGGTTTTGCGTTTTATTGGTAATCTTAACAATATAGCTATTCTCAATTAATCCTTCGGAGTTTAGGGAAGATAGCTCATTCCTATCACGCCGAATATCAATCTCAAGAGGAACTCTATCCACTAAAGTATAGAGTAATCCACTAATAAGTACGCTCAAGAGGATAAGATAGGCGAATAATCTTGGGCGCAGTACCTTACTTTTCTCTTTCTCAACTAACTGCCGTTCAGTAGTGTAACGTATTAGGCCGCGTGGGTAACCCACTTTGTCCATAATTTCGTTACAAGCATCTAAACATGCGGCACATTGTATACATTCAACTTGAAGACCATCACGAATATCTATACCTGTCGGGCAAACTTGTACGCACATTGTACATTGTACACAGTCGCCAAGCTCTTCAGGATGAGTCCCTGTCTTTCGAGGGCCACGAGGTTCCCCACGATTATAATCATAAGAGACAATTAGTGTATCTTTATCAAACATTACACTTTGGAAGCGGCCATAGGGGCAAATATGAGTACACATATGTTCGCGCATGTAGCCTGCATTTGCATAAGTTGCCACAGTAAAAATAAACATGGCTATCCATATCCATTTCGGCCAATCAGGAAATGGAACACCAGCAATAAACTGCCAACTTCCATATAAGGAGTCTGTGCCTGAAACATAACTGACAAATGTGGCAGCGGTAATTACTGCAATAACAAACCATACAAAGTAGATAAGGACTTTTTTAGCAACTTTTGAGGCGTTATTAGGCGCTTTGTCGAATTTAATGCGCTTATTACGATCACCAATAACCCACTTCTCAACGTGCTGATATAAATGGGTCCAGATAGTTTGTGGACATGCATATCCACACCACACTCTACCAGCATATACAGTGACCATAAATAAGGTAAAGGCAGCGATGATTAAAAATGCGGCAAAGAAAAAAAAGTCTTGCGGAAATAAAGTCAGTCCAAAAACGTAATAATGCTGTGTGACAACATCAAACCAAATCGCTTGCCTGCCATCATACTTTAACCATGGTAATATCAGAAACAGAGCAAATAACCCATACATTGTAAATAGACGAATACGTTGATAATGTCCGCTAGTGAAGCGAGGATGGATTCTTTTTTTAGTAGCATCCATATCGTGGCCCATATCATGGACGGGGATTTTATTGCTAGTAGGTGCTGACATTAATGTACCTCTAATGTTTAGAATCATTAAGCTGGCTATAGGAGGAGGGGTATTCAAACTATCAGTATTTATGTAATATATTTTAGCATTGAAGGTAATATTGTCGCTACGACAATAACACCATGAGTATGACTTGTATTTGGTACCTTAAATGGCTAAATCAATATCTTTTAAAAAAATAGAGGAGGTTGTATCAACAACCCCCTCTATATAAGACAACTTTATACAAATTGCTAATTAAGTTAATTATTCAGCAGCCGTAGCGACTACATTATCATTACTTGTAGAGCTGGCTTGTAGATTACTGTTAGATAATGAGTAGACATAAGCTGCTAAAAGCATAATACGCTCGTTACCTAATTTAGTTTGCCATTCAGGCATCACACCAGCGCGTCCATTACGTATTGTCTCACGAACAGTCTCTCTATCTCCACCAAACAACCAAATATTATCTGTTAAATTGGCAGAACCAGTTTCAATCATTCCTTTGGCATTTTCGCCATGACATATCACACATTGTTCATTAAAAATTGCTTTACCTTGGGCAACTTTAACCTCATCAAGTTCATAGTCATTTTGATTTCCAGAGAGAGATAAAACATATTCTGCAGCAGCTTTGACGCCATTCTCTCCAATAGTATCTCTAAATTCAGGCATACCGCCTACACGACCATTATGTAGGGTTAACAAAATATTCTCAGGTTCACCACCATGTAACCAGTCGTTATCGGTCAAATTAGGGTAACCAGTTGCCCCTTTAGCGTTTGAACCATGACATACAGCACAGTTCTGAAGGAACAAACTTTCGCCTGCCATCAGTGCTCGCGTATTTGTAGAGAGCTCTTTTACGTAAGGGGCGAGCTGTTGAATTTGCTCGTTCACACTACTTTTCATCTCAGAAGATGGCTCAGCAGAATTCTTCATATCATGTTGAAGAGTGGCTAAAACAGTTAATGCTTCGTTGGCTTTAGGATTGGGCAAGTATTCATTCTGAAAGTTTGCCGTAAAGACTGCATTATTGTCCTCTAGGTCACTATATAATTCATTTTTAGAAGACCATGGTACTGTTTTACCATCTACTTCAACGGTAGCAATACCATTGAACGCATGAGGCATCAAAGCAGGGAAGAATACCCAATAACCTAGAGCCCAAACAATAGTACCGTAAAAAATACCTAGCCACCATTTTGGCAAAGGTTTGTCATATTCTTTAATACCATCATAGGAATGACCTGTTGTTCCATCATCCTCTAGCTCTGTTTTACTGCGAACCATATAAACAAGTACGCCAGCGATTAATAACCAGCAGCCTAAACTGAGTATGGTAATCCAAGAACTCCAAAATATGCTCATGTCTTATCCTTATTGCGTGAATCGGGAGATGACGAATCAATCATATCGTCATCTAACGCAAGTTGCGCATCTTCTTCAAATCGCTGTTTGTTTTTAGGCGAATATGCCCACCAAGCGATACCTATGAAAGCTATAAATGCCGCTACTGTTGCAAATGTGTGTAAATCACTTATGCTCATTAGCGTTGACCTTCCATAGCCGTCCCAAGCTGTTGTAGATACGCAACCACGGCATCAAGTTCAGTAGCGCCCAAGACTTGGTCTGGAGCTGCTTCGATATCTTCGTCAGTATACGGTACGCCAAAACGATCACGGAAAAGACGTAATTTTTCTTGAACCTTAGCACCATTTACTTCTCTTTCAGCTAGCCAAGGGTAACTTGGCATAACAGATTCAGGCACAACTGAACGAGGATTAATTAAATGTTTCTCGTGCCAATCATTAGAATAGCGCTCGCCAACACGCGCTAAATCTGGACCAGTACGCTTAGAACCCCATAAAAACGGATGATCCCAAACAGATTCGGCAGCTCGTGAGTAAGGCCCGTAACGTTCAACCTCAGCACGAAGTGGACGAATCATTTGTGTATGACATACATGACAACCTTCACGAATATAGATATCGCGCCCTTCAAACTCCAAAGCTGTCCATGGTTCCATAGTAGGTAAAGGTTTATTTACTCCACCTTCTTCCGGAGACTTGCTGTCAAATATTAATGGGACAATCTCTACTAATGTTGCAAAACTAATTGCAATAACAATAAAGATGACCAGCAAGCCTGTATTTTTTTCAATTATTTCATGAGCTGAACCTGCCATGATGAATGACTCCTTAATGGTTTGCTGGTTTTATACTTTAGCTTGCTGAGTTTCAGCACCGTCTTCGGTAACGATTGAACGATGATCAATAGGGTCTTCACTAGGTAGTGGTCTAGCATCTGGCATTTTAACCGTTTTATAACAGTTATAAGCCATGACAAACATACCACTTACATATAACAATCCACCGAACGCCCGTCCGATATAGGGGTAATGTGAGAATTGAACCGTTTCAATGAAGTTATAAGCAAGGGTACCATCTGGATTAGTCTGACGCCACATCATGCCTTGGCCTATACCTGAGATCCACATAGAAACGATGTAGAAAATCGTACCAGCCGTTGCTAACCAAAAATGAGTAGTAATTAGGCTAATTGAATACATTTTCGGTTTGTTATAAATACGCGGCAATAGCACATATAGTGAGCCTATAGTAATCATACCTACCCAGCCAAGTGCCCCTGAGTGTACGTGTCCAACTGTCCAGTCAGTATTATGCGATAACGCATTAACTGTTTTGATAGACATCATTGGACCTTCGAACGTTGACATAGCATAGAATGACAAAGAGACGATTAAAAATCTAATGATAGGGTCAGTACGTAATTTATCCCAGCTTCCAGATAGGGTTAAAACACCATTAATCATACCGCCCCAAGATGGTGCGAATAGAATGATAGAGAATACCATTGCTAATGATTGAGCCCAATCAGGTAGTGCTGAGTAATGAAGATGGTGCCCACCAGCCCACATATATGAAGCAATTAATGCCCAAAAGTGGATGATTGATAAACGATAAGAGTAGACTGGACGACCAATCTGAACAGGTACGAAGTAGTACATCATACCTAAGAAAGCAGCGGTTAAATAAAAGCCTACAGCATTATGACCGTACCACCACTGCACCATGGCATCAGTTGCGCCACCAAATAGCGAATATGATTTAAAAAGCCCTACTGGTACAGCCAAACTGTTAACAATATGCAGAAGTGCAATAGTGATAATAAATGCCGCAAAGAACCAGTTTGCCACATAAATATGTGAGGTTCTACGCTTAATGAGAGTACCAAAGAATACGATAGCATAGGACACCCATACAACAGCAATTAAGATGTCAATAGGCCATTCAAGCTCAGCATATTCCTTAGAGGTGGTAATACCAAGCGGAAGGGTAATAACAGCGGATACAATGACTGCTTGCCATCCCCAGAAGGTAAACCATGCCAGATATGGAGCAAATAAACGTGTTTTACAAGTACGCTGCACAATGTAATATGATGTGGCAAATAATGCAGACCCGCCAAACGCGAAGATTACCGCGTTAGTATGCAGGGGTCTTAATCGACCAAAACTAAGCCAAGCAATATCGAAATTAAGGGCAGGCCATGCTAATTGAGAGGCTATAAAAACCCCAACACCCATGCCAATAATTCCCCAGATGACAGCCATCGTTGTAAAGAATTTTACAATGGTGATTTCATAATCTTGATCAACTGGCGAGACTGCTGTGTTATGTATACTCATTTGAATATTTCCTATACAGCCTTAAGTATCTAGTTTCCAACTCTAAATAAGTCCTTCAAAAACTAAACTAGCTGAATAAGTTGATAATCTAATATCAAACTTAAGAGTATGACAATACAGCAAATTAAGTTAGCGATGGCTCACTTATAAACAACGTTAAGAGTGACAAATTAACGATGTTGAGAGTTGGGTTGATATACCCGATGTTATAAATATGTTGCCATTGTAACTCAAAGTCTGCAAAATATCATCTGACGTAATGGTAAAAAATGTAAAAACCCTTAAAGAATTTGTGGATAAACTAAGTATAAGTAGTTACTCATCAGTCAATATTTACAATGGCAATGATTAAGGTATGTAATAGCAGACGTTAAATTATGATCGAGAACCCTTAAAACTCATAATGCATTCTGCTAACATCCAGTTTAATTGTACAGATTTGATCTCATGCCTAAATAAAATGTGCTTTTATTTAATATATATAAAATTTGCTTTTGTTATAGAGAGTTGGTTAATATCTAGTAAGTGCAGGGATAATTGAAGTATTTTATCAAACATATATTTAAACTGAAATGTATGTTACTTTTTATCCAATATTTTAACGTTTTTTTTATTCAAAAAATAGGAAATTTTATGGCAGTTTTTTTATCTGACGAGTGGTTTAATGAAGTTGATCGTTTAACAAAAGAGGCAGGTAATTTAAATGCCTCACCGTCATTAGCTAATATGCAAATGAATTTAAATGTTACTGAGTCTACAGACGGTAATGTTGAAGCACATCTTGCAGATGGCATTCTAAAAAAAGGATATGTAGATGCTGATACTACCGTCATCATTGATGAATCAACCCTTAAAAATGTATTATTTGATGGCAATATGAACAAAGCTATGGAAGCTTTTATGTCAGGTAAGATCCGTATTGAAGGCGATATGAGTCAGATGATGGCATTACAAAGTGTTAAACCAAGTATTGAGCAAAAAGAATTGTTCAAAAAGATATATGCGATGACTGATCACGCTTAGTAATTGCAGTTGCCTTATGGTAATGAATTCTACAGACTCATAAAAATAGCACCCCAACAATGGCGGTGCTATTTTTATACGTAGAAAATTATTAAGACATGTCTATTGAACAAATAACAGTTTTTTTCGTTTAAGCACTAAATTCATAAAAGTTCATTAGCACTAGTAAAATAAATACTGATACTTTTAATACCGTATCAAAGTCTTTAACTAACCTGTCTAAAATACTTTATTGTTTATCAAGATTTTATAAAAAAGTGGATTTATTTAAGAGAAATGCACCATATAAAACATTAATAGCATGCCTGACATAAAAAATGCTGCACTCATGACGCTTTTAAGATTAATATACTTAGTGTTTGCTAGTAATGGAAAGTCAGGTAATAGCAATTTATCTACAGTGACAAAAAACTTTGGCTTACCTTTTATTGATGCACCCACATTCTTGACTGAGTAATTATTGGAAGAAGCAGGGTTGGTTTGATTTTTTACAGAGCTAAAGGCGGCAACAGAAAGATAGCCAGTCTCATTTGAGATGCTAGCATGCTTTGAAATAGACTTTGGGTTATTTACTAAAACATCAGAACTTTGATCATGGTTCTTCAATACGTTATCAGTTAGATACGTAGATTTAGTAAAAACAATAGTGTTAGGTACTTTCATAATGGCACTTTGTAGAAACTTACGGTCACTTAAAATTTCGATTCATTCAATCAACAAATTAAGTAGACTTTTATTTCTATTTAAAGAAGTTGGTTAATATTAACCTGAACACCTAACCCTTGTAAATACAGTAATTGGCAAAAAGTCAACTATTTTTATAAAAAATGATAAATTATCACCATTTAGGTCATTCTATTAAGCTCTAAAGCTTAAAAAACTAATTTTTATACTAAAACGGGTAAATACGTTAGCAAAAAGTTAAATGTTTAAGAGAATAAATTTATAAATATTTAACTGGATTGGTTTTCATGATAAATGGCAGCTTGTAACCAGATATTAGCTTGAATATAATCGTTCACTTCAATTTTTTGGATATATTCAGTAGTGGGTGTAGCTATACGTACCACAAATGGGGTGGCATCTGGTTCACGTAAAATTGCCACGTCTAAAACGGTCAAAGCGTTGTCAAAGAAAACAGTACTTTGTTTACCTAATACTTGCCCCTGACACCATGCTTCATCTTCTTGCCCCAATGTTTCACCAAACAAATACGCACACATATGACCAAGGTTTATCTCTACAGGCGCTAGGGGCGTATCAGATTCCGGCTTCCACTCTCTAATTCTTTTTTCGATATCATTAGGCGGCACACCATTATTTTTAGCCACTACGTCATTAAAGGCTCTATGATATCTTATCGCTTCAGGATCTTCGACTAATATAATCTCGTCCTGTGCGCTTGGCTGGATGCCATATGCCCAAGCACTAAAATTAACAAAATAAGGTTGGTGCTGACGATACAACTCACTATTTACTGAATAAAGTTGGTCGTAAGCATAGATAACACTACCATCCTCACTTATCAATCGTAAAACAGCATCTTTATTCTCATCATTAACAATAACCCGATCAATAGTACAGGTTAAACCATAAGGGCTATTGACGCAGGGGTAAGCATTAATGAAGTTTTGAATATTGCCATCTTTCATAGCCAATACTTGATTGATATGACACTGCTCATTACCAGATAAAATTAAATGCGCTAACTCTTCTTTTTTTAACGCCGTCTGTAATCCAGAAGCAATTACCGCATTATCAATAGATCGTTGCAGCCAGTTTGGCACCACACCCTCAATGTCATTGGTTAAAATATTCCAGTGGTCTCCATGACCAGCCGTTTGATCTGCACTTAAATTAATTTTGGTAGGATTAGTGCTTGAATGAGAGTTACTGATGGGCGTGTATTTGTATTGTTGAGTGCTCATAATTGTCTTATTTATTAGTTGTTTTATAGGTTAACCGAGATGAGTTTTTTATTTATTACAAATTATTGACATTTAGTGTGCAAGGTTCAATCGAGAGCTACTAAATTATATTAAAAATAGAGTTCTACTAATTTTATAAAGTTGCCACTTTAAGGATGCTTTTAATATTTTTTTAAGCGACGCTATCCAATTTAAACTACTCATTTATGATCAGTTTTTATCTGGTATTTATAAGGTTAGCTAACAACGACCAAATTAAACGATCTTCTACTTATTTACTTATCATAAGGGCAAGTTATTTGATTACAAGTTTCTAAGCAAAATAACCCTTATTTAACATGTTGATTTAAGGGGTATGTTAATAATCATGCTATGAGTACATTCAATATAATATAATTCTAGCAAATGGCATAGCCAAGTCAGCGTTATTTATGTCAAACTATGCCTCTTTATGAACTCGTCATAGTTGGGCGTCTCCTCATTTACAGTAACTTAGATTTACAATTTATACAGGTTATGGGCTAAAAGTAGCTATATGCTCGTCACACTGGGTCTGATTTATAGCGAATATACTGATATTTTATTTGAAATCTTTCATGTTTGACGATGCTCCATCTTATTTTAAGCCTAGTAATCTAAATGCAGACACGCCCTAAAATAGTTTTCCCCGTTTACAATTGCTACTCTTCATTTAATTGAGTAAGAGCTTACATTATGTTTCGTCCTTTAGCCTTGTTTTTAGGGTTACGATATACTCGCGCAGAGCGCAGCAATCGTTTCATCTCATTTATCTCACTTATTTCAATCATTGGTCTAACATTGGGTGTTGCCGTCCTTATTACTGTCTTATCAGTGATGAATGGATTTGATAGAGAAATAAAAAGCCGTATTTTAGGTATGGTTCCACAAGCCACTGTTACCTCAGGTCATATCATTTCAGATTGGGAGCCTCTTTTAACGGAAATTAAAAAAGATCCTGACGTTAGTGAAGCTGCACCATTTATCAACTTACAAGGTATGTTGACTGCTAATGGTCAAGTTGCTGGGGTTATGGTCGCAGGCGTAGTACCAGAATACGAAACTAAGGTGTCCATTGTCGGTGAGCATATGACCGAGGGAGCGTTTAATGCGCTTAAAGAAGGCGATTTTGGTATTATTCTAGGCATCGATTTAGCTCAGTCTCTGGGGGTTTCGATGGGGGATAAAGTAACTTTAGTGTTGCCTGAAGCCTCGCCGTCACCTGCAGGTATTATCCCGAGATTCAAACGTTTTACCTTAGTGGGCACTTATGATATTAGTAAAGAGGTCAATAATATTGTGACTTATATTCCTATGAATGATGCCGCAAAGTTACTGCGTTTACCGGGTGGTGCTCAAGGGATTCGGATGAAAGTGGATGATATTTTTGCCGCACCTGGCGTTGCTCAGAGGGCAACACAACATGACCCAGAAATGCTTTATCCAAATGACTGGACACAAACGCATGGCAATTTATTTAGTGCGATTCAAATGGAGAAGGCCATGATTGGCTTGCTCTTATTCTTAATTGTCATTGTTGCGGCGTTCAATATTGTATCTAGCCTAATTATGATGGTCACAGATAAAAAATCTGACATTGCCATTCTTAAAACATTTGGTGCTACGCCCAAACTTATATTGCAGGTATTTATTGTTCAGGGAATGTTTATCGGAGTAATTGGTACGGTAATAGGTACAGCCATAGGACTCGCCATTGCCTTTTCAATCAGTGATATATTCGGTTATATCATTCAAATCTTTGATTTACATATGCCTGATGCTTACCCTGTTAATTTCCTGCCTTCCTATGTTAAAGCAACCGATGTATTTATCATTACGTCAGCATCATTTTTATTGAGTTTCTTGATGACGATTTATCCCGCAATGCGCGCGTCAAAAATTCAACCTGCACAAACGTTGCGTTATGAATAAATTTTACTGGTTACCTTTATTAATTAGCACTTAGTAGTAAAAAAGTTAGCAGTAAAAAACTGAGGCTAGAGTTTGAAGGGTATAGGAATAACCCTATTAAAATACATGAAAAACACAGTAATTGAGAAAATTATGTCTGAGATATTAATCGCTAAAAATATTAATAAAATTTATGATGAAGGTAGTATTCGCACGCAAGTCCTCACTGGATTAGACATTTCGGTTAAGCAAGGCGAACGTGTGGCTATCGTTGGCGCAAGTGGTTCGGGTAAAAGTACGTTATTACATTTATTAGGTGGGCTGGATATTCCAACTTCTGGCGAAGTTTGGTTGCATGGCGATTGCTTAAATAAAATGAACGAAACAGAGCGCGGTAACATGCGTAATAAACATCTGGGGTTTATTTATCAATTTCATCATCTCCTACCTGAATTTACTGCGATTGAAAATGTGGCTATGCCATTACTGTTACGTAAACATGTACCAATTTCAGAAGCTCGTACACAGGCTATTGATTTGTTAGAACGAGTGGGTCTTGGTCATAGATTAGAGCACCGTCCAGGGGAGTTATCGGGTGGCGAGCGTCAACGAGTATCTATTGCGCGCGCCTTAGTGACAAAACCTTCATTAGTGCTAGCGGATGAACCAACGGGTAATTTAGATTACGATAATGCCCAAAGTGTTTTTGCCTTGTTAGCAGAGCTACAAGAAACGTTGCAAATGGCTCTATTGATGGTTACCCATGACCGAAGCTTGGCAGCCAAGGCAGATAGGCAGTTATTACTTAAAAATGGCCAATGGTCCCAGTTTGAGGAAGGGTTTTAAAGCCTTTTCGCAAGCTATATTTTAAGCCAACGAAAAGGGAACATATTGGTTTATTTAAGACATCTATCAAGGATTGAATAGTGATATGGCTAACAGGAATTGTTTCTATAGCTTTCATGCTGGCTATCTTATCAATTCATCCACAAGAACTTGCTGTAATAAGTACTTCTGTCACTAGTGAACAGTGGCAAGTAACAAGCTATGTTTTACTTGGCTTTGTCTTATTGCTTTGCATCATAATCCAGCTATTTAAAAGAAGGCTGGTTCCTCAAAATAAAGTCCTTTTACCATCCATATGTGCTAAGCCGCAACTCCTAACGCCGAAACGTATGATCTTAAAGCAAGGTGTAATAATACCGCTTGTTAGGGTATTAGGCTTGCTTGTATTTTTATTGGCAGTTATAACAAGCACCTTAGCACAGCGTGTGAATTTACTAGAAAAATCTCCTAAACAATCGCTTTATGTTGAAGCGGTCGTGACTCCGATAGGTCTAAGTGACCGCCTCCTAACAGTAAATATCGTAGAAGATGCAAACGCAGAGGCAACTGCTGTGGTGCAAGGGTATCGTCAATTAGTGAGATTAACAAATATCAAGCCTTATGCGCACTTTCAAGATAGAGGTAATACAGCAGGGGTAAATACCGCAAGTGTAAATCCATTTTATATACCAGATAATCGTCTGAATAGACAAGATAACCGTTTAAGTATCGACTCAGATTCAATCATAGCCAGCGATAACGAGGGTGTGACTACTGCTAAGAGCGATGCACAAAAGAAAGTTAAAAATGAGGCTAAAAGCAATCTTGCAGAACGTTTGAATGTGATGAGTGACATAACCGATATTGAGAGCTATAGTAATGACAGGGCCGCAAATAGGGTAATGCAACAGAAGCCTGTAGTAAATGCTAATGCTATAGAATATGATAAAAAAATAGATATCGGCATATCTGACTATCATGAATTACCAAGTAGCATGACAGTCCTACTAAGCTCATACAATATTGATGACCAGTGGTTAAATGAGTTTTCTCCGGATAAGGTAATAACCTTACGGCTTAAATTAGAGCCGATAGAGTTTACAGATGCAGGTAATGGCTTTAATGAATATCGCTGGTTGAGTACGCGCCATGCTACTGCGCTAGCGCATATAATCAGAACAGATTTGCAAGAGTTCGACCAGATTAAAAACCTAACGACAATACAAAAAATTGCTAACATGCGTTATCAGTTTCGCCAACACTTTTTATCTTTGATTAAAGTTCGAGAAACAAAAATTCAAGAAATGGCTCTACCAGATAATCAGGTAAATAGCCCTTACGTAGCAATTCAACACAACATCAATAACCATGACCATATTGCGGTTACTTTAAGCCTGCTGACGGGAGACAGAAGTTTAATTAGCTCTGAGATGACTGGACGTTATCGATTTGCTGGAATATCGCACTTATTAGCCATATCGGGTGCTCACGTACTTTTCTTAGCAGTATTATCAGCCACTATAGCAACAACTGCAGTCAATTACTTGTATCCCAGTCTCTATCGCATACTGCCTCGCTGGCAGCTGAGCTTTGTTATCGCAGTGGCGGTGGCTTTTATGTATGCCCTATTTGCAGGGTTTGATATACCAGCGATTAGAACGGCATTAATGTTGGTAGTAATTGGCGTTGCACGTTACTCATTGGCAGCCTCCTCTATATTTAAAGTGCTTTTGGTCATTGCTTTAGCTATGGCATGGCAGGATATTTATGTTCTATGGCAAGCAGGTTTTTGGTTGTCTTTTATAGCGGTTGTTGTATTGATTATCTACACTCAGCGATGGGGATATGTCAAAGAGATAAACACTGGATTAACCCCGTTATCATTAGCTGATAATCAGCAAGAAACGTCTAAAATAAGCACATTTAAAGCCTTACTTGTCAGCTATTTGAAGTTGCAATTGTGGATGTCTATTGCATTATTGCCAATCAGTTTATGGTTATTTGGCAAAGTCTCATTGTGGGGTCTGTTGGTCAATATTTTTGCCATTGGTTTATTCGGTTGGTTAATTGTACCACTCAATTTATTGGCAGGATTGGTGTACACAATTTGGGCAGATGTCGCAGACATGCTATGGCGTTTTATATTCCAGATATTAGACACCTTTCATCATTTTTTATTTTTATTACAAAGTTCAGCAAGTCAAACAGGATGGCTATATACTGACATAAGCTTGCCTTTATTATTTTTAATTATTATGGCTGTATTGCCTTGGATCATATCGAAAGGCGTGTTAAGCCATTTGTATTCAATACCACCGATCACTGTGCTCATGTTTTTGCCATTTATAGCCAAAGAGCAATCAGAACAGCTTACTCGTATTATTCCCATAGAAATGAGCAGCAACCAGTTTTCTGCTACATTGGTAACTAACACTAATTATAATTGGTTGCTGTTATCCGCTTATCCAAATAGTTACGATACCGATGTGATTTTACTTGAAACGCAATTGCTTGAGGCATCGAAGTCTGTCTATGATTCTTTGAAAAACCATCAGGTAAGGCGTTTGACAGGAGTAGTGGTACAGACGGCAACACCAGAGTTAGCTTTTTTAGTGGCAAAGATTAGACAGGATATGCCAATTTCTTATTATTGGCAGGCAGGGCTCGAACACAGTCGGGAAGAAGTGGATGGATACTTAAAAAAAGTGCCTTTAACTCCTCAAAGTTGCAAAAAAGGCAGTTTGTGGCAATTGAATCATAACACTTCCAATAATTTGATAGGGAAGTTTGATAAGGTCAGCTTAATGGCAATAAGTGGTTGGCCTGAAATTGACGATAGTCAAGTATGGGACTGCACGTTACAAATGGACAGTAAATTGACGGTAGGCATAGAACAAAATAATGGGTTAAAATTATTATCGAACCAAGAGACAGAAGTTAGCGATGTCGTCAATGCCAATAATATCAACAACATCAATAAAAATCTCGGCATAGACAATGCTAGGATTAATCAGTCAGCTTTAGAGGCTAAAAAGAATACTAAAGGCAACAATCAATCGACGAGCTTTATTTTTTATACTAGTCCACAACCACGACATGCTAAATTATGGCAGTCCATGTGCCATGATCCAGTATTCGCTACAACCAATACCATTTCAGATCGCTTTTATGGTTCTTTAGAAAATAAGCCCTGGCTTTTAACGGCTAAATCTTATGCTGATGTTGATTTAATCGACTCAATGCAGCCAATATCATTGGATATTGTTGATGAAACTGACCAGTCAGTACCCTCAACAATGAAAGAAGTTGAGTTGTACTGGCAACAAAATTATTTAAAAATCAAACCACGCTAAATAAACGTCTATGATAGTTATCATTCGTTTAAATACAAAGTGATGGTAAGTGTTATAAAACCGTTTATTACGTTAAAATCATACTCTGGTTTAAATGTCGCACTCAAGCCATCAATTTGAGCGTAATAAACTTTAATATAAACAATATAAAGCTATAAGCAATATAAAGCATTCTTTAACAAATATAAAAATTTATCGAAATATAACCAAAGGTATATTGAATCTTATTACCGCTATCGTCATACTGCTACCCGTAGCATTTTCCGAGTCTTTTTTTTGTCATATTTGCAGCAATAGAGAGTTATTGAAAGAAAGGAATAAAGTCCAATTAAATCAGTTTGCGTTGTGTCTTTAACGATGCTGATACTTTATCGAATTGATATTTTAACTGTTTTTTATAAGCGTAATATATGGAACAGACCTTAGTTTAATCTGTTTTAACTCATGCATTCATTACTAGGATTTATATTTTCTATGTCTAACTGGCCACCTGATCCAAACAAAGCTCCTGATAATAATTCAGCTCCAAACCCTGAAAAAAACCGTTTAAATAATCCTCCTAGTGGCCTACCAGCTAACACGAGAGGGCGAGAGTGGCATTTGCTTGAAAAAACCTTGATGGCAAGCATTGAAGAACAGCGCCGTGCGAGACGATGGCGTGTAATATCCAAACTGTTAACCCTTGGTGTCTTTCTGCTAATATTTTTTATGATGGCTCGAGGCTGTACCCCTACAGAAACTGGTCTGAGCGGTGTTGATACCAGCAGGACTCATATTGCTGTTGTTGATGTGGAAGGTGTTATTAGTGCAAATGATATGGCAAATGCAGATGATATCAGCGCCGCACTCACGGAAGCTTTTGAGGCACCTAAGGCTAGGGCGGTAGTCCTGAATATTAATTCGCCTGGTGGTTCACCTGTCCAATCTGATGAAATTTGGCAGACGATGATGGATTTGCGTACCGAATATCCTGACAAGAAGCTCTATGCTATTATTGGCGATGTTGGCGCATCGGGTGCTTATTATATCGCATCTGCTGCGGATGAAATCTACGTTAATCCTTCAAGTCTTGTCGGTTCAATCGGTGTTATTATGCCTAGTTACAACGTTGAAGGATTAATGGATAAAATGGGCATAAAAGATGGTACGCTTACCGCAGGCGAATACAAAGATATCTTAAGTATGAGCCGTCCTTTAACAGACTTTGAAAGACAGCATGTTGAAAATGTCTTAGATAATACACACAAACACTTCATTAAGGCAGTCCAAAAAGGGCGTGGAGATAGACTGAAAAATACCGAAGAAAATAATATATTCTCAGGTTTATTTTGGACAGGCGAGCAATCCATTGCATTAGGCCTTGCTGATAAAACAGGTAATATCCGCACTCTTGAAAATGAGCTGGACATTGATAACGTAGTTAATTATACGCCCATTGACCCTATGCAAGAGCTATTTGGTAATTTTGCGATTAAGCTTGGTGCTGGCATTGGATCGACCATAGATATGAAGCTGCTTCCTCAAGATAAGAATACTGGCGAGATGCGCTAATGGACGTTAATAATTCCAAAAAAAATAAAAGCCATCCTTATGATTTTTCCAATTTATCTGTCTCTAAAGTGACAGGTAAACCAGTTATACATTTTGCGCATGCTAATGGTATGCCAAGCCGAGTTTATCAGCCGATATTTGATATTCTTGAGCAACACTTTACCCTTGAGTATATTCCTACGTTGGGTTTTGATGAGTCTGGTAAGTCGACTTATGCCATCGATAATCATTGGAAGGATCTAACTAAGCAAGTTATTGATAGTGTGGCTAAACTAAAAAGAAAGCATAAGGTGCCTATTATTGGTATTGGTCATTCGCTTGGCGCATTGTGTACGCTTCAAGCAATTTATCGTAAACCCAAGCTTTTCAGTCAAGCTGTATTAATGGATCCACCTTTAATTTATGGTAGCAGTAGTTTGCTTTGGCATTTGGCTAAGTTGACGTCTGCAAAGAGAGTAGATAAGGTATCTCCTGCGGGTATTTCAAAAAAACGCCGTGATGTATGGGAGAGTAGGGATGAAGCTAGAGACTTACTTCAGCCGAAAGGTTTTTTCAAAAATTTTGATCCGCGTTGTTTTGATGCCTATATTCAATATGGGTTGCGTGAGCGTCAAGATGGTAAGGTAACGTTGACCATTCCAAAACAGGCTGAGGTTGCTGTATTTCGCACAAATCCATCCCTATACTGGCTTAAACCTAATAGGCCCCCAAAACGCAAAGTCACATTAATCGTGGGCAGTGATAGTCAATTTCAACATCGAGGTTTTCCAAAGAAGGTAACAAAGCGCTTATCTATTCCTTACACATTGCATAAGGGGGGACATATGTTTCCTCTTGAGCACCCTGACTCTGTTGCCGAATTGATTATGAATACAATCTCTGAGCAATCATAACCTTTAGATGTGGATCTTGAGAAGAAAGTTCTATAGAAAGGCTCAATATTTCTATCATATTTGGATTACAAGAGTTAGCTTGTTATTGGTCTAATAATGGATTGAGCAAGGTCTTTTTGAAACTCCTGAATATGTTCATTTTAAAGTTCATTAATTATGCCGCCAAATTTGACGAAACGCTCAGACAGTTCACAACGTAGCAGGGAGTATAGTAAATCTGGCTCGATAACTCAGCCCAAGATTTTTACAAAAATAGGCGTGGGTTGTCTGATTGTTTGGATGATAGGGCTGTTTGTGCTAGTGCAGCTGCTTGGGATTTATCTATTTACGCCAATAGTCTTGAATGACGCAAAGATGCTTCCTGCACAAAGGTTTGGTATTGGTAGCTATAATGGTACTGTTATAAGCTACACAATGCTTTTAACATTCATTGTGTTATTGGCCTCTATTTATGGCGTTGTAAAATGGCGTATATATTGTACGCAAAAGAAGAGAACGCAGAACCAACAAGTATACGCTACTCGCCTAGAACTGCATCAAACGACCCGTCATAAATATACGGTGGCAGATTATTTAGCAATTCAACCTTTTTTACCACGAATAGCACTGGCTGTATTGAGTTTGTGGGTGGTTTTTTTGATAATCAGTGAATCTATCACTTATTTACTCGACAAAAATCCCAGTGCATTTGTTGATAGCTTATATTTTACAGCTGAACCGAAATGGCTACTTATATTAGTCATGGTTATTATAGTGCCTATCTATGAAGAGTTTGTATTTCGTGGGGTTATTTGGTCAGCTTTAAGAGAGCAATTGGTTGGTAAGAGAGGCGTATTACTGGCAAGCGTGGTCACAAGCTTACTTTTTGCGATTATCCATTTGCAATACGACTATTATGAAATGAGTGTCATTTTTATATTGGCCTTATTGTTTAGTTATGCTCGCTACAAATCAGGGTCAATAATAGTGCCAATTATCATCCATATTATTAACAACGGCATGGCAATGTGGCAATATCTATACGTTCTCGACTAATACTCTCGAATAAAGGTTGATTTCTGCATTCAGTAAACCTGTAGCCGTCCAGAATCACTGCAATTATGTGTAAATGCTGAGCTAGCAATACTTTAAATAATATGAGTGTCTTTATGAGATTCTATGAATGCTAAGGTGTGGTCTCCAGCTTCCCTAATTTGTGACACGGTAAGTTGCTGTTTGCCACTTAACGCCTGTCGCCATTTACGTGCGCCTGGCAAGCCTTGGAATAACCCTAAAAAGTGCCGAGCGATTGAGGGTAAATGTTCTCCTTTCGCAACTTGCTCTTCAAGATAAGGGTATAGGTTTGCTAAAATATCCTCTCGACTGGGCGGTACCTCTCCCCATAACTGCATGGCTTCAGCTAGGATATAGGGGTTTTGGTAAGCGGCACGACCTATCATTACGCCATCAACTTGTTCAAGATGGGCTTTAACGTGTTCAATAGATTTAATACCGCCGTTTATTTCAATCTTAAGCTCTGGATAGTCTTGTTTTAAACGGTACACATCATCATATCGTAAAGGCGGAATGTTACGGTTTTCTTTTGGGCTAAGGCCTTCAAGTAAAGCAATACGCGCATGCACAATGAATCGTTTGCAACCTGCATTGGCACTCGCATCAACAAAATCTCTCATAAATTCATAGCTGTCAAAGTCATCAATGCCAATTCGATGTTTAACTGTTATGGGGATATCAACCTCTGCTCGCATGGCACGCACTAGATTTGCTACCGTATTGGGCTCTGACATAAGACAGGCACCGATTTTATTATGCTGAACCCGGTCTGAGGGGCAACCAACATTGATATTAACTTCATCATAACCACGCTTTTGAGCCTCAATCGTACAGTGGGTCATCTCGGCGACATTAGCGCCACCAAGTTGTAACACGATAGGATGTTCGGTTGCATCGAAGCGTAAAAGCCGATCTTTATTACCGTAAATGATGGCCCCAGTGGATATCATTTCAGTATATAAGTAAATATAAGGATTAAACAGACGTGCAAAATACCTGTAATCAGTAGTAGTCCAGTCGATCATCGGTGCAACTGATAGTCGCTTATCTTTCATTATGTGCTTAATATCCATTAGGTGTTTGTTATCCATTGCAGATTTTTTATGTACTATATTAATGGCTATACCGTCCGTTAAGAGTTTTGTTCAAAGCCAGAGAATAGTTGATTTTTATAGGTTTGATTGATAGGTCATTTAATCGTTTCATCAAGTGCTCTAAACTTAGGGGATCGATAAAGGTAAAGGCCGATAAGAAAAGCTACTAGCCCAATAAATGTTAGATATAGTGCGGGAGAGAAGCTGATATGATTGGTTGCATAAGCTAAGCCAAAAGGTAGGATGCCGCCAACAGCGCCATAGGTAATATTATAGGTTAGGCCAACAGCCGTTAAGCGCTGGCTAGTTGGGAATAACTGTACTAGAACTGAAGCGCTAAGGCCAACAATACCAATACTAAAGCCTAAAACTGCATACATTACCAGTATGTATTGACCGCCATTGGCGATATGATAATAAAATGCAAGTGCACTAATAACAAGCGCTAAAGATCCAATCATCATTGTTTTGCCCGTACTATTTTTGTCTGCAAGCAGCCCATAAAAGATACAGCCTAACAAAATAAATAGTAAGCCCACATCGTTAGAGAACATCAGAAGTGATTCGTCGACGCTAAATCTGAGTAATACTAAGTCAGGTAATATAAGGGCAACTACGATGACCGAGCTTGAGAGAATAAATGTCAGTATACAGGCTAAAAAAATAGCATTAAAACGTCTAAATGATGATCTAATCGTGGGATGCTCATTAATATGGGCAGTTTGATTTTTTTGCTCTAAAAATATAGGTGTTTCATCTAATGCATGCCAAAATAAAAGAGCTATAAAACTGAACATTGCACCTAAAATAAAGGGGATTCGCCACCCATAGTTAATAAGTTCTCCCTGAGTATAGGTATTCGATAGTATTTCGAAAAAAATACTTGATACGATACCGCCCATCATAAAGCTACCTGCTACCATGCTACAGTAGGTTGCCAAATTGCTTCTATGAACATGTTCTGCGATATAAACCCAGCCGAGTGGTGCATGGGCGCCAAAAGCCATACCTTGAAGCAAACGAGCTGCAAAAAAGATGATAGGGGCAAGTATACCAACTTGAGCATAGGTTGGGAGACATGCTGTTATTAGTGTGGTTAATGCGATGAGTGATAAACTGATAAGTAACGCAGGTTTACGTCCATGGGTATCTCCATATCGACCAATAATAAACCCCCCAATAGGGCGTGCTATATACCCAGCTGTAAATAAGCTAAGTGCTTGAAGTTTAGACAGTATAACGTCATCACTAACGGGGAAAAAAGCAGCACTAATAATGTCTGCCATATATAGATAAATTAAAAAATCAAAGTAGGCAACTGCATTAGCAAAGCAAATGATCAGGATTTGCTTAGCATCAATGGATCTCGATGTACTAGATAGATCGTTAAATGGCATGGGTATCTGCTATTAAAAATTAAAGTTAACTATCTAAAGAATATGATGCTAATTGATGGCTCCGCTATTGTTATGGCAGAGGTTCATAGCAATGATGCACTTAAATAATAGGACTATATATTTACGTCTATTATACTTTTATATTATAACAACCAATCTATTGGCAGTAGCGACATCAGTTTTATCCAAATAAGATCAGCCAAGCCCATGTTTGGCTCTTTATGCGACTCTATTATTTCATTATTTTCTAGGGTCTGCCATTGTAGATTATTATCATCAGTAAGAATAACCTTATAGGCTTGTGAAAACAGTTCATCGCTGACTGTTTGATGGAGTGTATTGGCAAGAGAACTGTCTTCAATGATTACTCCCATTTCAGTATTCATATCGGCAGACCTAGGGTCCACATTATATGAGCCGATAAAAACACTCCGATCGTCGACGGCAAACATTTTAGCATGTAAGCTCGTTGAAGATTGACTACGACCTCGCCAAAGTTTGTTGTCGACATCATTCGTTACTGTGGCTTTAATTTCATATAATTCAACACCAGACTTTAAAAGAGTTTTGCGCCACTCTGAGTAGCCTGCATGAACTGCTGAGACATCAGTTGCATGGTAAGAGTTTGTGAGTATCCTAATTTTAACCCCTTGTTTAGATAGCTTTGTTAACGTATCTACCCCCTCTTTCGTAGGTACAAAATAAGAAGAAACAATGGTTAAGTTTTTGTTTGGTTTACCCAATAAGTTACGCAGCTTATGGACAAGAAGATCATTTGGATTGGCGTTTCTGGATATTTTTTCTACATTATCACTAACAAACGTTATTGGCGCCCAGCGAAAAGATAATGTCTTATTTATTAAGTCAATATCAATTGTAGATTCATTTAGCGCATGTTTGTAGGTTTCAGCGATTGATAGCACTGTACTGGTGTTGTTTGGTTCAAGTTTATCTAGATTAGAAAAAAAAGTGTGTTGTTGCCCCCTGTTCTCTGCTAATTCAAGGTCTGGATTGACAAGTGTTTGCACATCGTAAGATAGAGATGAATTCCAATATTCATCAAAACTATTACTGATACTTTTGACAACAGGACCAACTAAAAGAACATCAATATCAGCGAATTGATTTGATTCATTGTCACTCAGATATTCATTGCCAATGTTTCTCCCACCCACAATACTGAGTTGGCGGTCAAAAGTAATGCTTTTATTGTGCATACGTCGATTAATTCGCTTCAAACTGGTTAAGTAGTTCAATGCCTTAAATTTTCGGTAGGTCATTGGGTTAACAAGACGCACAGCGATATTTGGATGGCTTGCAAATTGGAGTAAGTGCTGATCAAGCTGACTATTACTATTAAAATCGTCTAATAAAAAACGTACAATCACCCCATTATCAGCGGCTTTCCATAACTCTTTAAGCATAAGTCGGCCAGTTTCATCGTTATGCCAGATGTAATATTGAATATCAATGCTTTTTACTGCCATAGACGTTAATATATTTCTATAGACAAAAGCATCTGTGCCACTAATTATTGGGTGATATCCTGATAATCCTGAATGGAGGTTGTTTAAATGATTAATAGACTGAGTTAATGCCAGTCGTTTCTCATCAATATCCTCTGGCTTTACTTCTGAGCTGTATCGCTGCTGAATCCTTTCATTGAGTTTTAAACTTGCTTGGGTATGTGGGTTTTTCGGTAAGGTATTGCACGCTGTCACAGTTAGGCAGAACAGTACTAACGCTATAGTTTTAGTCATGAATCTACTTATAGGGTAAATACTTAAAGCACGATATAGAGGGTAAAAAAACACAAGTACCACCATCAAATCTATCCTACTAATAAGAATGAAAGAAAAGTAATTTACAACTTTATAGTCACTTGCATTTATAGTCACTCGTAATCTTGTGATCATTCACGATTGTGTTTAGAGACGGGCACTATAAGCAAACTAACATTGCATCTAAAAACGATTACAAGTTAAAACATCTTCTCAGCAAAGCAACGCTGCTTTGAATGAATTATTAATCTGCAAAAATGAGGCATTATAGTACACTTATTTTTTATATTTTAAACTTTTGTTTTACCGAACTTTTGTTTAACAGTTAGGGTAACAGAATCAAAGATGACCTCTAAAGCTTGTGATTCCCTATAAACATGGTTTTTCTATTAAAGTAGGGACAGACTAATTCGGTAGTTTATCCATACTTATTTATTATTTAATCAACTCATATTGAATACATGTCAGTAAATGGTTATCTATAGTAGATAGGAATAGCGTTAATAATAAAAAGAAAATGGAAGTAAGATAAATTTTGTCTATACTTGAGCTAATAATTCTATCCACAAATAGTTGGATAAGAATTTAACCCCTAAATTTATTTTAATTATCTATTCATTTATTTTAGTTATCTATTCAAAATAACTCACATACTAACCACTCCCTTATCAATTATTAATAACGAACTTACTATGAATGAGATACTGTCTAATCAAAACGCTCAACACTTTGTTGATCCAAGTGCGGCATCAGATGTTACAAAGCCAGAGAACACTGGACTTGACCCAAATTGGGATAACGATGCTCTAGATTTATCCGAAGATTATGGTATGCAAACCATAGCGGTTAGAGCTGGACATTACCGTACAGAGGAGGGCGAACATAGTGAAGCTATCTTTGCGACAAGCTCTTATGTTTATAAGTCTGCTGCTGATGCAGCAGCACATTTTAATGGGGATAAAAAGGGTAACGTATATTCTCGGCATACTAATCCAACGGTACGCACTTTTGAGCGCCGTTTAGCGGCTTTAGAGGGCGGCGAGCGGGCGGTTGCCACTGCTTCAGGAATGGGGGCAATCTTAACTATGTGTCTGGCATACTTAGAGGAGGGTGATCATTTACTGGCAGCAAAGCAGTTGTTTGGTTCTTCAGTAGGATTGTTTAATAATTTTATTAGTAAATTTGGTGTTGAGGTCACTTACGTTGATTGCTTTGATAATACGGCTTGGCAAAATGCCATAAAACCAAATACTAAAGTTTTGTATTGCGAGACGCCAAGTAATCCACTAGGACAAATTGCTGATTTACAAGGTATAAGTAAAATTGCTAAAGCTCAGGGTGCCTTGTTTATTGTTGATAACTGTTTTGCCACTCCAGCTATTCAAAGGCCTTTAGATTTTGGGGCAGATGTGGTTATCCATTCAGCTACTAAGTATATTGATGGTCAAGGAAGGGTGCTTGGCGGTGCTTTAGTAGGGAGTGATGAGCTTATGCAAAAGGCCTTTACCGTGGTGCGCAGTGGTGGTATTAGCATGAGTCCTTTTAATGCGTGGATATTTATTAAAGGCTTAGAAACACTGAGCTTACGCATGAAGGTGCATTGTGAAAATGCCAATAAGATCGCACAATTTTTAGAGCAACATCACAACGTTGCGAAAGTTCATTTTTCAGGATTAACCAGTCATCCAATGCATACATTGGCCGCGGCTCAGCATCATCGTGCTAATTGTTTTGGGGCTATTATGGGATTTGAAGTTAAGTCTGATAAGTTTGATGAGCAAGCAGCCGCTTGGCATGTTATTGATAGCACCAAGATGATATCGATCACTAATAATCTAGGCGATGCTAAAACTACAGTTACCCACCCTGCCACCACCACCCACTTTCGTTTGGGTTCGGAGGTAAGGCGGGCAGCTGGCGTGAGTGACGCTTTGATTCGATTGTCTGTTGGGCTTGAAGATGTGGATGATATTATTAAGGATTTGGCACGTGGACTTGACAGTCTAAGCTAAGCTGACATCTAAATTGATTATTTAGTTTATAAAGAGCTTTTTGCGGTTTTAAACTTTATAATAGGTTATTGCACTTATATTTAGATAATCTTATATTTAAATAATAAAGTTGCGACACTAGAATTTAGACACAGGCGCATTGAATCAGTATAATGGCTTGATTGTGGACAATTGCGCACATAAGGTATTAAGTTACGACTCATTAATAGTTGACTGAATATTTAACTGCTTTTTTCATCATTATTGTTTTTAATATATAATTTTAAATAGCTATCATTTATTTGATTCCATTAACAGGATTCTTATTTAAACGGATTCTTATTTAAAGAGGTTACTATGAATATTCAAGCACTCATGCAGCAAGCTCAAACAATGCAAAAGCAAGTGGAAGCCAATGTTGAAAAAGCTAAAAAAGAACTGGCTGAAAAAGAAGTTCAAGCTGAAGCAGGGAGTGGATTAGTTAAAGTTACTATGACCGGCCGTCACGTAGTTAAACGTTTGAGCATTGATCCTAGTTTATTGGAAGATGAACCAGATATAATTGAAGATCTTATTGCTGCGGCTATTAATGCTGCAGTGGCTAAAGTTGATGAACTATCTGAAGCCACTCTTTCGAAAGCAACTAGCGGTATGGGCTTACCACCTGGCATGCAGGGGCTATTTGGCTAATAAGACTTTTAGTGGGTCTTTATTTATGATGGATAAGTCAGCAGATCTTCAAGATGCTGTATAAAGAGATGGGGTTGTAATATGGGTATTACACCTCATTTTTTTTATACGACATACAGAGTTTTGATGGGTTAACGTTGTTTATTAGAATAGTTATATAAATTATTTAAAGGTGATTATTTGTTAACCGAAAAATTCGATAATTTGGTTAAACAGTTGCGTGTTCTGCCCGGTGTTGGTCAAAAGACGGCGCAGCGCATGGCTTTGCATTTGTTAAGCAAGAAACGACCACAAGGCATAGCACTCGCCCAAGCCTTGGAGGTGGCAATGCACGATATTATTGAGTGTGAACGGTGTCATTCGTTTAGTGATGATCCTGTCTGTCCTATATGCCTAGATTCTAGGCGTGATGACTCGATACTTTGTGTGGTAGAAACCGCAGCGGATGTGATGGCGATTGAGCAAACCTCTGGTTTTCGTGGGCGATATTTTGTATTGGGCGGACACTTATCGCCTTTAGATGGTATTAATGCTGATGATTTAAATATTGATCAATTGGTTAAGAGAGTTAAAGCCAAAAGAGTGGAAGAAATAATTTTGGCTACCAGTACGACAGTTGAAGGTCAAACCACAGCACATTTTATCTCTGAAGCAGTGCGGCGACATGTTGGTCAAGTTACTCGCATTGCTCAAGGTATACCAATGGGCGGTGAACTTGAATATTTAGACAGTATGACTCTGTCGCAAGCGTTGCAAAACCGTTCATTTATCTGATAATTTCTAGATTAAATATCCTGAAATCGGCAGTTAATGAATCTATTAAAGGCTAGTAACACAAATCTCAGTAACAAAATTTTAGTAACATAAATCCTAGCAACATAACGAATAGTAGCTTAAATTATATCAACTTACCTAATAGTCACTTTAAAAAGTAGAAGGCAGAGATGACTCAGCATGCCAGCAATAATACTCACAAAGATAACCTAAGCCATCCTAATAGTGTAACTAACACGGTTAACACTAACGAGGTTATAGACAATGACGCAGGCAACATTGCCACCATTTTGCAACCAGAAAAGCTTATCGATACGGCGAGTATACAGCAAACACTTCAAGCTGCTGCGGACTTACCTATATATTGGGTAACCGACTTGGATGAGCTAGAAGCCTGTTTAGATGAGCTTGAGACCTGTGAACGTATTGCCCTTGATACCGAATTTATCAAGCGTGACACTTATTACCCTAAGCTTGCTTTAGTGCAAATTAATACAGGTAAGCGAATATATTTATTGGATGCACCAAAGCTTGATTTAACCCAGTTTTGGGTTGTATTAGAAGAGATGCCACTTATGATATGGCATGCTTGCGGTGAAGATTTGGGTATTTTTTATCTCTTATCCGAATGTCCAGCTTTGACCAATGTCTTTGATACGCAAATTGCACTGTCCTATCTTACAGGTCAGTTGCAAATGGGATATCAACAAGCCTTAGCGAATGAATTGGATATTAAAGTAGATAAAGGAGAAAGTCAGTCCGATTGGTTGGCTCGTCCACTGACGGATAAGCAAGAAAGCTACGCAATTGATGATGTTCGATACTTAATGAGTCTGTATGATATTGTGCAGCAGCAGCTTACTAAAAAGGGTCTTTATGATAAGGTTGTAGAGGATTGTCAGCTTTATGCTAGGGAGCTGTATGAAGCAGCTAATATTGAAGATGATGCTACCTATTTAGCAATGGCAGACTTTAGATATACCGGTGAACAGCTTTCTGTATTACAAGCAGTATCAAGCTGGCGTGAAGCCTTGGCGAGATCGACAAATCAGCCCAAGACATTTATTTTAAAAAAACAAGCAGTACGTGACATTGTTGTTGAGTTGCCTTCCAACTTGAAGCAGTTGACTCATAAGACCACCATGCATCGAAGTACAGTTCGCCTCTATGGTGAAGAGCTTTTATCCATTATAAATCAGGCACGCTCATTGAGCATACAGGAGCAGCCAGCCCGTGTTTTTGCGCCGTATCGATCAAAAGATAAAACCATCTCAAAAGCGGTAAACAAAGCAGTAAAACAATATGAAGCCGAAACAGGTGTGCCAGCAAACGTGCTGATGCGCAAAAAGTGGCTTTCTCGGCTTTATGAGGTAGTGGCTTATGATTTGCCGATTGACCAATTACCTGAAGGTCTTAAAGGCTGGCGTTATAATTGGGTAATAAAGACACTAATACCCATCCTTGAAACCCATAAAGAAGCATTGCAGTCAGGTATGAATATCGATTTGGAATGAGCTGCTTTGCATTGTATTTATCCCTATAGGGTGTCATACATTTACCTTTTAAACTTACCATGTTTTAAAAAGTAGACTGTTTGATCCGCTACTTTTTGATTAATCAACATACCGGTATGTGATACTGGCATCACGATATGATCAGTTGCGTTAGGCAGTTGGGTTTCAAAAACATATACCGTACCATCATGGTCGCACTGAGATTTTGCAAGCTTAGCTTTACGTTTATGGTAATCCAAAACAATTTGACCTAGCCCATACGGCGAGTTACCCGCTATCACACCCAAGCAGGTTCCTTCTTTAAGGGGTGCTGCCTGACCATCAAGTCCTTGATGATAGGCTTTTCCAACCAAAGGCGACATTAGCTTTTTTATATATTCAGCTGCCACACTACCGATATGCGGGGTTCCTAATGTCACACAGCGCGCGATTTTCCACTGTGGATAACGGGAAATAAAATCCCTAATAACCAGCCCACCCAGACTATGGCCAACTAAATAAATAGGTATGCTAGGATCATGGTGTTTAGTCAGCCATATATTTAAACGATGACTATGCCGGTCTATACTATCAATGACACTATGGTAATTATGTTCATGAGTTTTAAACCCTTTGTCCTGTAGTCTCTTAGCCAAAGGGCGCATAATCCATGCATGTTGGTGCAGCCCATGAATTAATATTACAAAAGGTTGAGACGGAACAGTTATGGTATTTGAGTTATCTTGATCAGAGGTTTGAGTTACCACAATAATTTATTCCATAATGATGAGCATTAGAGTTGAATGGGTATAACAAGTTAGCTATATTCAGAGCAATCCTTAACGCTTGACTTCCAATGTATAACAATTTGGGTATGAACCATAGAGGCAGGTAATGTCTGTTTTATTCATTAAACTATCCTTGTATCGGGTTGTTTGTTAACCCTTCTAGACGACTTAAACTATAGCATAAAAATGATTTAACTGAGTTAACTGTATAATCCAAAACTGTATAATCCAAAAAAAATGGATAAGCTAAAAAACCTTCAAATCTAAGACTTGAAGGTTTTTGCCAATTTGAGTTACTGATTAGACCTATAACCCTAAATTTATACCAAGTGCAAAATTAAACTAGCAAGGATAACGACTGTCAGCATTATAAATAGATACTGAACGTGTTATATACTGCAGATTATTTTTTGAAAAGGTATTACATATAGTTTTCAATACTTGGACAACTGCACATTAAGTTTTTATCGCCATAAACGTCATCTATACGACCGACCGAAGGCCAGAATTTGTGTTCACGGATATAGTCTAATGGGAATGCAGCAGTATCACGGCTATAAGGATGCGACCAATTTTCGCAGGTTATAACAAAAGCGGTATGCGGTGCATTAACTATCGGGTTATCTTCTAACGTCCAACCTTCCTCGCCTGATTTTACTTTCATCGCCTCCTGTTTAATCGACTTTAGTGCGGCAATAAAGCGATCAAGCTCATGTTTCGCTTCTGATTCTGTCGGTTCAATCATTAGCGTACCTGCAACAGGGAAGCTCATTGTTGGTGCATGGAAACCATAGTCCATTAGACGTTTAGCGATATCAGACTCACTAATCCCTGTTTCTTCCTTAAGTGGACGAATATCAATAATACATTCATGCGCAACGCGGCCATTTGAACCGGTATAAAGCACTGGGTAATCATCTTTAAGTTGATTAGCGATATAATTTGCGCTTAGTAACGCAAGTCTAGTGGCATCGAGTAAACCATTGCGTCCCATCATCGTAATGTACATCCATGATATGGGCAAAATACTTGCCGAACCATAGGGTGCAGCCGATACGGCATACATATCTTTAGAGGCATTATGTACAGGGCTAACCACGTGATTTGCTTTAAAAGGTGCAAGGTGAGACTTCATACCAATAGGGCCCATACCGGGACCGCCGCCACCATGAGGAATACAAAATGTTTTGTGCAGATTCATATGTAAGACATCTGCGCCAACCTCAGCGGGTTGCATGATACCGACTTGAGCATTCATGTTTGCGCCGTCCATATATACCTGACCACCATGCTTGTGGATTAGATCACATATATCTCGGATGCCTGCTTCAAACACGCCATGTGTAGATGGGTAGGTAATCATTAATGCGCCCAAGTTTTCACTGTGCAATTCACACTTCTTGGTTAAATCATCAATATTGACGTTACCGTTTTCGTCGGTATCAACGACCACAACCTTCATGCCCATCATTTGAGCAGTGGCTGGATTGGTGCCGTGTGCTGATTTTGGAATCAAGCAAATGTCACGATTTGGTTGACCTAAAGACTCATGATAGCGTCGAATGGCCAGTAAACCTGCGTACTCACCTGATGCACCTGAATTTGGCTGCATAGAGATATCATCAAATCCAGTAATGGCTTTGAGCTGATCTTGAAGACTATCAATCATTTGAATATAGCCAGAAACTTGTTCACGTGGTGCAAAAGGATGCACATTAGCAAATTCGTTCCAAGTAATGGGTAGCATTTCGCTGGTAGCATTTAACTTCATCGTACAGCTTCCAAGCGAAATCATACTGCGATTCATTGCTAAATCTTTATCTTCAAGACGCTTTAAATAGCGCAACATTTCGTGTTCTGTATGATAAGAGTTGAATACTGGATGCGTTAAAATTTCATCAGTGCGTAATAACTCAATATTTAATGATATTTTTGCATCATTTGGCAGTGAATGCGCTTTATTAGCAAATAGTTGAGTCAGTACTTCAAAATCAGTATTATCGCTGGTTTCTGAAAATGATACGGATAGCTTTGTTTTGCCCACTCGCCATAGGTTATAGCCTACGTTTTCCGCATTTTCAAAGATTTGTGTTGCCAGTTTTTCTGAACCACATTCCACCAATACAGTGTCAAAGAAGTTGTCGTGTATGACACTTAAATCACCGTCAAGCTGTCTAATGACATCGCTAAAGGCAGTTGCCATAGCGTGGATACGTGTGGCAATGCGTTTTAGACCTTTAGGACCATGATATACAGCATACATACCAGCAAGGTTGGCGAGTAATACCTGTGAGGTACAAATGTTAGAATTGGCTTTTTCACGGCGGATATGCTGTTCACGAGTTTGCAGTGCCATACGCAGGGCGGTATTACCTTGAGCATCTTTTGACACACCGATAATTCGACCAGGTGCCGCACGTTTTGCTTTATCTGTGAAGGCAAAGTAAGCGGCATGCGGTCCACCAAAGCCCATTGGAATACCAAAACGCTGGGTACTTCCTAACGCCACATCTGCACCCATATCAGCTGGCGACTTCAATAAGACCAAGCTCATAATGTCACTGACTACCAAAGCGTAGGTTTTGTTTTCTTTAACCGCCGCAATCACATCCGTTAAGTCTACAACATCGCCATCTTTACCGACATACTGGAATAGGGCACCGAAGAAATCGCCTGATTTAGCCGTTTCAAAATCTCCAACCACAACTTCCCAGCCAAAGTATTTTGCCCGGGTATGGATAACGTCTAAAGTTTGCGGATATACACGGTTATCGACGAAAAATTGATTTGATTTACTTTTGCTGACCCGTTTGGCCATGGCCATGCCTTCAGCTGCTGCTGTGGCTTCATCTAGCAATGATGCACCAGCCAGCTCTAAACCCGTTAAATCAATACACACTTGTTGAAAGTTTAATAATGCTTCAAGACGGCCTTGAGCAATCTCAGCTTGATAAGGCGTATAAGCGGTGTACCAACCTGGATTTTCTAAAACATTTCGCTGAATAACTGCTGGCATGCGTACTGGCGAATAACCTTGACCAATGTAGCTTTTGTTAACGATGATGTCATCGGCCATAGCGCGTAATTTTGCGATGGCATTGTGCTCACTGATGGCAAGCGGTAATTCAAGCTCACGATTCATGAGTACGGGTGCTGGCACAGTATCAGCAATAAAGCTTTCCATGTCCTCATAACCAATGGCTTTTAGCATCTCAAGTTGCTCAGCTTCAGCAACACCTAAGTGTCTTGAGACAAACTGAGATTCATTGAATAAACCATCAAAAGTATTGTTTTGAGAGTTATCTATAGTCATGGTAATCCTTAGTGTTTAGTCCGCCTTCAGGCAGTTATTAATGGGTGTAGATAGTGGAAATGTTATAAGTAACGAATTGATTATATTGAACCCAATAAATTCTATCCCTAATTCATTAAAAGTTTCCAATTCGTTAAAAGTTTAATGCTGTATCAGCTCATGGACGTACTATTTACAATTGGCTATTGGTATAACTGGCTGTTTGTCTTGAAGTGACATGGTATACACTATTTAACTTTTTAACTTTAGACATGTTTTACAAACTTGGTATAGTCAAACCTAAACTGAGTGTTATAAATACCCCTTTCATCACGCTCGCCCGCCCCAATCATCATAACGACATGATGATGTTCACTTAGATTTAATAGTTTTTTGAGAGCAGGCTCATCAAAACCGCCCATTGGACAGCTGTCAAAACCATATGCTCTCAAAGCCAACATTAAATTCTCTGCAGCAAGGGCTGTATTATTGGTTGCCCAATTTTTGATATCTTCTTTGGTATAATAGGGTGATTTGATCGGCCCTTTAATGTGCCTAAATACTTGGGTAATACCCCACTTCGCAGCAGATGCGCTATTTATAGGACCACGAATAAAATCAAAGGGGACAATTTTACTATAGTAGTTTATAACTTTTTTTGGCACCGGCGTTTCCGGAAACTCTTCAATATTTTGTTTGGCATGTGCACGCCATGTATCCGTACGTGCGACAATAGCGATTAATCGGTTAGCCGTTGTCGCTGCATTTTGGTTCATGCAAATTTTATTAGCTTTTTGACGCTTGCTATCGGAGTCAATAACATAAAACTCCCAAGGCTGTAAGTTACTAGAATTAGGTGCCAACATGGCCAGACGTAAACAGTCTTGCAAGACTTCATCGGGGATAGGGGTATCGGTAAACTTTCTGACCGAACGACGTGACTCAACAATCTGTTTAAAGCTATCGAGGGTTTCTAACGTGTTAAAGGTTTTTCCATCTATATTGTTAGCTTTATTGGACGTACTGTATTTTTGGTTCATAGACATAACAGGGTTATCCTGATTGATGAAGCAAAATGAAATATAAATAGGCTAAAAGGTTAGCGTTGCTCCAATGAATAAAACAACGCTTAGAGAAAAGGATATTAGTAACCTTAAAAGTTGCAGGTTAGTTACAACTCACTTTCATACTCTTCCGCTGACATTAAATCATTATAGTCATCAGCATTATCAGGCTTAATACGGAAAAACCAACCATCGCCATAAGGGTCTGAGTTGATCGTCTCAGGGGTTTCTTCTAATGCTTCATTGATGGCGACGATTTCGCCAGTTAAAGGCGCGTAAACATCTGAAGCCGCTTTTACTGATTCAACAACTGATATCTCATCATCGACTGCCACAGTATCACCAACATCTGGTAGCTCAACATATACAATATCGCCTAATAAGTCTTGGGCATGGTCTGTAATACCAACCGTTACCGTACCATCTTCTTCAAGACGCAACCATTCATGGCTGGCCACATATTTTAGCTCGCTAGGTACATTACTCATATTATTCTCCATAAGGTAAGAGTAGGGTTAAAAAGACAATGGTTATAATGACTATACACAATTAAAATGACAAGCCAATAAATGATTAATGTGTCATTTGCTTAATTTAAGTGACAAACACTTAACTTAAAACGCTTAACTTAGGTAGTGCTTTATATGAGGGCGTGTCCTAAATTCGTACAATTGCATTTAAATGGGCTAAAAATAGCTAAATCTTGTCATACCACGTCAAATAACGGGTAAATATCTCGATATTTACCTATTATTTTCCTTGTCTGACTTCGATTTATCTTATTTTTATCTCCATTTTCAAAATGAGGACACGGCCTAGTCAAACTGTTTTTCGCCGTTGCGAACGAATGGCAGCTTGATGACACGTAAATCAACAAACTTACCTTTACCACGCAAGTCTACTTGTACGTTATCTTTATCACTGACATCAGCTGGTATACGTGCAATGGCAATCGAATACTTTAAAGTAGGTGAGAAGGTGCCACTGGTAATAATGCCGGTTTGTTCATTATCCGTGCCTTGGTTAATTGACACGGTCATACCTTCGCGTAATACACCACGGGACTCAAGAAGTAATCCAACTTGCTGCATTGCCGTACCCGCTGCTTTAGTTTGCTGCCGCTTTTGAATCAATGCGTCACGACCGACAAAGTCACGTTCGTCTTTTAAAGCAAGGGTCCATCCCATATTGCACTCGTATGGGCTGATGTCTTCATTCATGTCATGACCATAAAGGTTCATGCCAGCTTCCATGCGTAGCGTGTCACGCGCCCCAAGCCCCGCTGGTTTAATACCATGTTCTTTTAATAAACTAAAAAAATCAGCAGCATCTTGACCGTTTAAGATAACCTCAACACCATCTTCACCTGTGTAGCCGGTACGAGCAACAAACCAGTCGTTACCTTCAATATCAGTCAAATCAGCGCCAACAAATGGCTTTAGCTCATTAAGTGTCTCTGCCCAACTAGGCTTAGCGTCTTTAAGTTTAGCAATAGCATTTGGCCCTTGAATAGCTAACATTCCAAGCTCAGGACGTTCTGTTAATTCCACGTCAAAATTTTTGGCGACTTGTTCAAAGTGCGCTAAGTCTTTATCACGAGTCGCAGCGTTAGAGACGATACGGTATTCAGTTTCAGCCTCATTCATGCGATAAACAATAAGATCATCAAGAATTCCGCCATGTTCATTTAACATTCCTGAATATAAGGCTTTGCCGACGGCTTTTAATTTTGCCACATCATTGGCAAGAAGCTTCTGTAGCCATGCCTTAGCTTCTAAACCTTTAACATCGGTAATAACCATATGCGACACATCGAACATGCCCGCATCAGTACGTACTGCCTCATGCTCATCCAGTTGTGACCCGTAATGAATGGGTAATTCCCAGCCAGAGAAATCAACAATTTTGCCGTTAGAGTCAACGTGAGACTGATAAAAAGGGGTTCGTTTTAAAGAAGGGGTCATGGCAAATCCTTATGTAAGTAATATTTTCAGTAATCTTGATATAAAAGTATGCTTGATAACATCAAAAATCTTAAAAAGTTATTTAGATAGTTGTTTAAATACTGGTTTAAAATAGTATTAAATGAAGCCATAAAAAAGGGCAAACAAGTCTACAGATAACATAGACAAGTTTGCAAAGCAATTTAATAAGCCATGCCACTCATTTCTATGAAATCTTATAATCTTGTTTGCCCCATCTGTCCTGTGACCTGAGATTTTCGACGTCATCAATAATTCTACTAACTTAATAAGCTATGTAGTGACAACTTCTTTTCCCCTTCGGTGGGTATTTGAATCAATCATCAAATACCACTCTCCAGATTTATCATTGCAATATCATTATGATATTAGCGATCATCAATCAATAGATCGATGAAAATGAGATTTTCAGTCCGGTTACCTGAGCGATTGGCAGGGTGCTTACGCCTTCGGTGGCAGATCAATTCATTAAATGACTGCGCTCTCCTGAAAAACAGGTCTATTATGAAAGGTGTGCATAGATTTTACAAGCCTCAATTCAGATAGCTTAATTTTTGCTACTGAGTAACGAGTAATAAAGAACCGACCATAACCAGTAGATAATAAGTAATCAACAAGATTATATCCCTTGATAGTAAAGGCTAATTTTCAAATTAATAGCGGATAGATCAAAGAGGGTAAATAACATAGATTATAAACAGAACCTTACTTTATAGAGACAGAAAAATGTCTTTATAAGATTACCAATGTGGTTTTATCGATAAATTGATCTATGTGAACCTAACGTTGCATTGAATTTATGTTGATATCAGTTAATATAGAGGCACAAAACCATTGATTAAATATTAAGGTAATGACTATATGCATTGTGATGTTTATAAGTTTGCGAAACATAACGAGATGTACGTTTATATAGCCCGCCCAGATTTCCCTGATGACACTGACGAGATTAAAGATTGGCTGGGAGTATTACCAAAAGAGCTACGTCAAACTTTAGGCGAAGGTAAGTTTTTGATGCATTTAGATTTATCTGAGACTAAAAAATTGGCTCGGGTTAATAAAGATGAAGTGGTTGATAAGCTTGAGTCTCAAGGGTATTTTGTTCAAAGACCACCAAGTGATGTATTCGCAGCTCAGGCACAAATGCGCATGAAAGAAGAACAAGATAAGAAATATGATTAAATACAATTTTGCTAAAGATCATTTTAATACTGACAAAAAATTTAGGTTGGTTGTTTACTGGGATTACACAGTTTAAATATAATTTTTTTTATAAACTTGTTAAGTTGTTTAAACAACATTTGACCAGTGAGTTGAATAACTGCTGAAATAATGAAGACGTGATAGAATAGTCGCTAACTTTATTGAATTTTTTTATCTCCATAAAGTAGTTTTATATAGTAGCATAGACTCTAAACGAGTAGCAGTGAATGCTTAAATTACACAGATTGTTTTGGATTTATCATTGAATGGATTGGTTAGCCGATATAATTTCTAAATTGCCACTAGATAGCATTAGCGAAACCATAAGCGAAATTACCTTATGGTGGAGTGATTTAGTTGCAGATGTGCCGCCTGATATGCTGCCAATATATGCGTATGTGGGTTTCTCTTGTATCGTGCTAATTTTGTGGTTATTTATAGTGCGCATATTGCCAAAACCTATTGGGGGTATGAGCTGGCTTGCTGTATTTTCTATATTACTGACGCCTGGCGTTACCTCGGCGGAAACAGGTGATATAGCCCCAGCAAGTATCGGCGTTATTTACGGTATCTTAATGAAAGATCCCGGACTGGCATTGCGTAATTTATTGCCGATATTAGTGGTTTTTACCTTAGGATTAGTACTGGGGTTTATTTGGCAATTAATTAGAAATGCCATAACCTCTAGTATTGACAAATCAGTTGAAAGCACGCACTTAGCCGAAAAAGAATCAACTACTAATATGTCTAGCGAAGTAGCTGTTGAATCAATCGATCCGCAGGAAGTTACAGGTAAAATGTCATCCGATATGGTCAATCGTGACCATTCTGTGAGTTTGCCAAAAACCCCTACGAAGCATGATGGATTGACAAAAAAACCTGTTAATTCGATAAAAAAAACGGTTAATAGCCACGTTGTACCCGTGCAAGAGCCTATTGAAGTAGATGATCCTTTTGTTAAAAATGCGTCGAGCAATTATGCAAAAATAGTTGATAGGGATGATGTCAAAAAAAGTGATTAGTACTCTTCTCCTTATTGTCATCTAAAACCATCTTATTTGCATTTTTTCAGAAGGGTTAAAGTATTTAACCCTTTTTTGATATATTCAATAAGGTCTTTTCCTATGTTACACAGATAAACATAATCTGATAATAAATAGCTAAACATCTTTTACTGAGCCAATAACAATTAATTTAATGATATCCAAAAGAGTTTAAAAATGACTGACTTAAATACTTCTCAAAATTCTTCAAATCAATTTACGAGTACGCAAAGCTATATTGCGACTGAGGACCTTCAGTTGGCGGTTAATGCGGCAATAACTTTACAAAAGCCTCTGCTAATTAAAGGAGAGCCTGGTACGGGTAAGACTTTACTAGCAGAAGAGGTGGCGCAAAGTTTGGGCATGCCACTCATTACTTGGCACATTAAATCAACGACTAAAGCCGAGCAGGGTTTATATGAATATGATGCGGTGTCACGCCTACGCGATTCTCAGTTAGGTGATGACAAAGTATATGATATTAATAATTACATTAAGCCGGGTAAACTTTGGGAAGCTTTTACCTCTGATCAGCGAAGTGTGCTGTTGATTGATGAAGTAGATAAAGCAGATATTGAGTTTCCGAATGACTTATTACATGAACTCGACAAAATGTCATTTTATGTCTATGAGACGGGAGAGACTATTACAGCAGACAAACGTCCAGTGGTCATTATCACTTCTAATAATGAAAAAGAGCTACCAGATGCATTTTTGCGTCGTTGCTTCTTCCACTATATTGATTTCCCTGATGAGAGTACTATGCGTCAGATAGTCGATGTTCATTTTCCGAATATCCAAGAAAAACTAGTCAATGATGCTCTAAATATATTTTATAAATTACGCAATATTCAAGGTTTAAAAAAACCACCATCAACGTCTGAGTTAGTGGACTGGTTAACCCTTTTACTTGCGGATGATATGGCACAACAAGAGCTTGAGGAAAACCTGCGTGGCGAGAAGTCAATACCGCCACTTTATGGTGCTTTACTTAAGAACGAGGCGGACATTACGCTGTTACAGCGTTTTGCAAATATGATGAGTCGTTAAATAGCAAATAGATACTGTATTTATATACTGTGAGTAGTTATCTACAAAGTTATTAAGAAAACATTTTATTAACCTTTGGTAAAGGTCGAGATTATCATTAGGTGTCGTAACATCAAAGGGCAAGGCTGATATGTTTGTAAAATTGTTTTATACCTTGAGGACTTATGGAGTGCCAGTAAGCACTCGTGAGTTGCTAGATTTAAATGCCGCTCTAGATAAAGGATTAATGCGTCAGCCACATCCTGAGTTATCAAAAGATGACCCTGATGTTGTTAATGAGAATGACGTATGGACGTTTGCCAGTCGTGACGATATGTATCGGTTGATTAAGCTGTGTATGGTCAAAGATGAGCGCCATTTTGATAAATTTGACCGTGCTATGGCCGATTACTTTGATGGTGTGGATAGCTTAGATATTGACGAACTAATGGCTAAGCTTACCGATGTGCCAAAAGAATGGCTCGATTTAAAGCTTGATCCTAAGAATTTAACCGAAGAACAGCGTCGGCTGCTAAAAAAATATGGCTCATTAGAAGAGCTAATGAAGGCTCTTGAGGAACGCTTAAAAGAACAAAAAAAACGACATCAAGGGGGGAGTAAGTGGGTTGGCACTGGAGGAAGCTCACCGTTTGGGGCATATGGTGATCATCCAGAAGGGGTACGAGTTGGCGGTGAATCCCGCAAACGCAGTGCAGTCAAAGTATGGGAGCAGCGTAAGTATCGAGATTTAGATGATGATAAGCAGTTGGGCACCCGCCAGTTGCAAATGGCGTTGCGTAACTTACGCCAGTTCGCACGTACGGGAAGTGCTGACGAGCTTGATATTAAAGAAACCATCAAGCGTACTGCCAAAAAAGGCGTGCTCGACATTCATATGCAGCCAGAACGACGTAACCGAGTTAAGGTGCTGATGCTATTTGATGTTGGGGGTAGTATGGATGCGCATATTGAAGCTTTAGAAAAACTGTTCTCGGCTGCAAAAAATGAATTTAAAACTTTAGAGTTCTTCTACTTCCATAACTGTTTATATGATTATGTATGGAAAAATAATCAACGTCGTCATGCTGAACGCACCCCAACCATGGAGCTACTACAGAAATACGGTAGAGAATATAGAGTCATCTTTGTCGGTGATGCCTCAATGTCGCCTTATGAACTATTTTCGGTAGGCGGTAGTGTTGAATATATGAATTCAGAACCTGGAGTCATTTGGTTAAAGCGGGTTGTTGAGCACTTTGATAAGGTGGCTTGGCTAAATCCAGAGGACAAAACCTATTGGCATTATACACATACCATTGGCGAGATTGACAAGTTGATGGACGGTCATATGTATCCGATGACGCTGCATGGGGTAGAAGAGATGACAGGTTATTTGGCAAGGTAGTATCAGCTTAAAGCCTTGTCTATTCTCTTTAAAAGTATGCATGGTATTTAATTTAAATATATCGGCCACTTTACCCATTATAAATAAGACATAAGTTATTAGTAACACCAACTTATCAGTAAAATAGAGTAAGGAATTAAAGTTGGAGAAATCTAAAAGGATTCAAGGCGTGCAGTATATGTCGTCTTTTTTTATTATCTCATTAATATTAGTAGGGGCACTGACAGGCTGCTCACAAGAGAATGGTTCTCAGACTCAAAAAGCTGAGGAATCGTTATTTTAAAAATGAAGTAGGTTACCACATTAATAGCCTAAAGATCGGTATGTGTTTTGATGATGCTAGCGAAGAAGACACCATTACTGATGAGAATCAGAATATTGCCGCTAATAACTTTCCTATCCTTGCATGTAATGCCCCACATGATAATGAGGTGTACTATATTTATAACTTGCCAGAAGCAGAGGACTATAACGAAACTGAGGCGCTAATTGAGCGTATGCTGGATGTGTGTGAAGATAAGTTTAAAGGCTATATTGGTAAATCCTATCAAGATTCTTATTACGAGATGTCAGTATTAACACCAACGATAAAAAGCTGGCAAGAGGATGATAGAGAAGCGGTTTGCTATGCTTTTCATCCCGAGGATAAGAAACTTTATAACTCTTTAAAAGATATCAATGAGTAAGTATAGACTTTCTCAAGATTGTTTAAATATTAGTAATCCCCAAATAGTATCGAAGAGGTTTTAGAAGAGCCTCTTATCAAATTAGGGTCGAACTTAGATTAGCCGTTTAAATTAGACAGCCGATATTATGTCTATTACGAGGCTCTATTCCAATTGGCCTTATTAACGGTTTTCATTCCTTTTGTTTTTTTAGGAAAAAATATGCTAAATACCCCTTATTATCAAATTGATATTACTGATTTAAAGCAAAACTTAGCAATCGTTAAGCGTCTTTGCGACCTCTCTGGCGCCAAAGCGTTATTAGCACTGAAATGTTTTGCCACTTGGGGTGTATTTGATGAGATGAAGCCCTACTTGCATGGCACAACCTCATCATCTCTAAATGAAGTGCGATTGGGTAAAGAAGAGTTTGGTAACGTTGTTCATGAAGATGGCAGTGTTGAGAAAAAAGAGACTCATGCATACAGTGTTGCCTATAGTGCCGATGAAATTGATGAAGTGTTAACCTACGCGGATAAAATTATTTTCAACTCTTTTAATCAGCTCCATGCCTTTAAAGATAAAGCTAAAGCTCAGGGCGTCCCTGTAGGTCTACGCATTAACCCTAAAACAAGCAATTCGTCATTCATAATTGCAGATCCTGCTCGGCCTTTTAGTCGTTTAGGTGAGCATGATATCAATAAAATTAAACCTGTAGTTCCCGAGATTACTGGTGTCATGATTCATAATAACTGTGAAAATGAAAGTTTTGAAGCGTTTAATGCGAGCCTTGATGATATTGAAAACAAGTTCGGTGCTCTCTTCCACGAGCTGCAATGGGTCAGCTTAGGTGGGGGCATACACTTTATCGCGCCTGACTATCCGTTAGAAAAGTTGGCAGATAGGCTGAAAAGCTTTAGCGAGAAATACGGTGTGCAAGTGTATTTAGAACCAGGTGAAGCCTGTATTCACAATGCTGCCAAGCTGGTTACCACTGTCGTAGATACCCTGCATAATGGTAAGCCACTTGCAGTCGTTGATGCGTCTATTGAAGCGCATATGCTTGATTTATTAATTTACCGTGAGACTGCACCTTTGGTTGAGGTCAATGAACAGGCTTGTGATATTGCTTCAACAGAGACAGATTCTAGTACCATTATATATGGTAAGTCTTGCTTGGCCGGCGATATATTTGGCGAATATGCCTTAGATACGCCATTAAGCATCGGTGACACCGTTGCATTCGGTAATGCGGCAGGTTACACCATGGTAAAAAAGAATTGGTTTAATGGCGTGGCAATGCCTTCTATTGTAATCTGCAATGAGCAAGGTAATCTTAAAGTACAAAAAACCTTTGGCTATGATGACTTTAAAGCCAGTCTGTCTTAACAGAACGGATAAAGTAAATTACCCGTTTATTGTTTAATACACTTTAAACAACAAAAACTATTAGGATTGACTTACACAAAGCTTACTATAAATGTCATGATAGATACCAGATTGGTTAAAAATTGAATATTAGCTAATTTGCAGTCGCATTATTGTGTATTTGACATTATAATGCTGCGTTTTTAAATTTCGGGTGCGTGGGTTTTCCTATTTCTTCCTTTTTAATTCACGCACATCATTCACGGCGTCAACTCGTACCCTTTATATTAACTGACTAAGGTATGTTGACCCACTAAGGAGGATTTCCAGATTGACTTCTAATACAACCAAAACCCCCAAGCGTAATGTACTCATAATCGGTGCTGGCGGAGTGGCTCAAGTCGTTGCACACAAATGTGCTATGCATAATGATGTACTAGGTAAGTTGCATATTGCCTCACGCACCAAATCAAAATGTGATGAGATTGCAGCCAGCGTGATAGAGAAGGGTAGTTTCAAACAAGAAGCTATCTTACATACTCACGAAGTAGATGCCATGGATTCAGACGCTGTTGCAACCTTAATCAAGGACACTGGCGTACAAATCGTGATTAATGTTGGTTCCGCATTCGTCAATATGACCGTGCTTGAAGCCTGTATCAATACTGGTACCGCCTATATCGATACCGCCATTCATGAAGACCCTCGCAAAATATGTGAGACACCGCCATGGTATGGTAACTACGAATGGAAACGCAAAGAGCGTTGTGCCGAAAACAATATTACCGCCATTCTTGGCGCAGGCTTTGATCCCGGTGTGGTTAATGCCTATGCGCGAGTCGGCTATGACATGATGGACAAAGGCTCGGTAACTGATATCGATATTATTGACATTAACGCCGGCAGTCATGGCAAATACTTCGCCACTAACTTTGATCCAGAGATCAACTTTCGTGAATTTACCGGAACGGTATACTCTTGGCAAAACAGCCAATGGCAATCCAACAAAATGTTTGAAGTAAAACGCACCGACGATTTACCCGTGGTGGGCGAGCAAAACAGTTACCTTAGTGGCCATGACGAAATTCACTCATTATCTGCTAACCTCGACGTACCCAACATACGTTTTTGGATGGGTTTTGGCGAGCATTACATCAATGTATTTACAGTATTACAAAACCTTGGCTTGTTATCTGAACAGCCTGTCATGACTGCTGAAGGTCAAGAAGTCGTACCGCTGAAAGTTGTCAAAGCAGTATTACCTGACCCAAGCTCCTTGGCACCTGACTACACAGGCAAGACCTGCATTGGCGATAAAGTCAAAGGTAAGATTAATGGAGTCGATAGTGAAGTCTTTATCTACAATGTCTCTGACCACAAGGACGCATACAACGAAGTTGGTAGCCAAGGTATTTCATACACTGCTGGCGTGCCCCCTGTTGCTGCCGCCATGCTTATCGCGACTGGCGAGTGGGATATCGGTCATATGGCAAATGTTGAAGAGCTGGACGTCAAACCTTTCATTAATTTATTAAACGATATTGGCCTGCCAACCCGTATTCAAGATAATAAAGGGGATAGAGCTTTACAGTTCGAACTATAAAATTTATTTTTATCAGTAACAAGCAAGCCTAACTGAATTAAACTGCACCCCATAAGTTGGACACAACTTATGGGGTGCAGTTCATTATTGAAGGGGTTATTTGACTATAAAATTTACTCAACAATAGGCTTTTGCATATTAAGCGTATATCAAGTAGTGAGAGTTAACTCAAAATTAAACTGTCATCTTCAACTTTTTCGCCTCGGGTTTGCTCAAACATGTCCAGTAAATCGTGCACGGTCATACCTTTACGTTCATTACCTGCTACATCTAATACCACTTGTCCTTGATGCAGCATCACTGTGCGGTCGCCATGGGTTAAAGCCTGTTGCATCGAATGCGTTACCATCATAGTGGTCAAATTATTATCAGTGACAATCTTGTCAGTAAGCTCTAACACGAAAGCGGCAGTCTTAGGATCGAGAGCAGCCGTATGCTCATCCAGTAATAAAATTTTTGAGGGTTGTAGCGATGCCATAAGCAAGCTTACCGCTTGGCGCTGACCCCCTGAAAGCAATCCCATTCTATCCGACAAACGGTTTTCTAACCCCAGTTTTAAGATAGATAACTTTTCACGGAATAACTCACGGTTATTATTGTTAAGGGCGAATTGCAAGCCACGTTTTCCGCCACGTTTATAAGCCAACGCTAGATTTTCTTCAATGGTTAAAGCTTCACATGTGCCTGCCATAGGGTCTTGGAAAACTCGGGCCACCCAGTGTGCTCTTTGGTGAGCCGTTTTTCTAGTGACATCAAGACCGTTCAGCAATATAGAGCCACTGTCTACACGTGTTGTACCGCTAACTGCGTTCAAAAACGTTGATTTACCTGCACCATTCGTCCCAATGACTGTGACAAACTCACCTTCGGCGATATTCAAGCTGATGCCACGAAGGGCAGGGTTTTCGATTGGTGTACCTGGGTTGAATGTTAACCTAAGATCATTGGCTTCCATCATAGGACGCTATCCTTTTAATTTAGAGGCTTTTTTAGTAATGTTGCTAACCACTTGGTACTAATAACAATAATACTAAAATATAAACTCTGAATTTAATGTGTGATTATTGGTGTATAGTCAAAGTATTCATAATACGATTAATCGGTTTGGTTAAATTACGTGCGTTTACCACGCATTAACTTTGACTTAATTGAGGGTAATTGCAGGGCAATAACCACCAATAGGGCAGTGATTAAATTTAAATCTTGTGACCCAAAACCAATGCTACGCAGTAAATCACTAGACAAAGCTACCTGAATAAATAACTTATAAATAACTGCCCCTAAAATAACCGCAAAAGTAATTAACCAAATGCGCTTTGCAGGAATAATAGTTTCTCCAATAATTACCGCTGCTAAACCAATAACAATCGTACCGATTCCAATAGAGATATCTGCTCCACCTTGAGTTTGTACAAACAAAGCACCACCTAAAGCAATGAGGGCGTTTGATATTGCCATACCGACAACCGTCATGACCGAAGTATTAATACCTTGTGCTTGTGCCATGCGCAGGTTAGATCCCGTAGCGCGCATTGATAAACCAGACTCAGTACTAAAGAACCAATCTAAGAATAACTTGGCTACTATAACCACCCCGCCGATAATTACGCAGCGCACCCAATAGCCATTTTCATTGGTAACAAAGGGGCTGAAGACAGTTTCCTCTCCTAGCAATGGCAAGTTTGGCGCACCCATGATACGTAAGTTAACTGAGTACAGCGCAACCATTACTAAAATACTAGCAAGCAGCTGCAAAATGCCAAGTTTCACATGTAGCCAAGCCGTTACTATACCAGCAAGCGCACCAGCAATCATACCCAAGCCGCAGGCAATCCATGGATCAATACCCGAGACAATAGAAATACCGGCAACAGCTCCCCCTAACGGAAAGCTACCATCCGCAGTAAGGTCAGGGAAATCAAGAGTACGAAACGAAATGAGTACGCCAAGGGCTATTAAGGCGTAGATAAGACCACTTTCGAGAGCCCCAAAAAAAGCAATGAGAGACATAATATATAATGACACCGCTTAGGGTTTAACCAGTTGTCTAATAGAGTTGTATAATAAATTTACTGACTGGCATAGAAGCTGGTTAAAGTAGATTTAACAGATTAAATGATCTGCGCTTAAAATAAACCAATGAATATTATCGCAACGAAATTTTTCAATTGTCGTCATAGTAATCATGAACCTATACCAAAGATTAGCTATTAAGTCTAAATAACTATAAGTCTTAATAACTATAAGTCTTAATAACTATAAGTCTAAATAACTATAAGTCTAAATAACTATAAGTCTAAATAACTATGCTATTAAACAATAGGTATCATATTGGTTTAAGGTGTTGAGCTTAAGAATATCCAGTAATTCATATATTTCTCGCAATATTGCTAAACCTAAAGATTTACCTAAGGCATATATAAAATTACAAAATAAATATTTTACAGATAAAAGAAGATTTAATAAACAATTAAAGCATATGATGAGGCCTTTGTACTTTTATATAAATGAGGACTCATCTGATATCTATAAAAACATTAGGCTATTCAATAATCTTGTCGGCTCTATCAATGACTGACTGTGGTAATTTAAACCCTTGTTCAGCAGCATGATTAGGGCTTACAAATAAACTTAAGTTTTCAGGAATGTAAGTAGGAATACTACCTGGACTTTCCCCATTTAAGATACGGCTGACAATCTTGCCTGTCTCACGTCCTAAATCGACATAGTTAACACCTAATGCAGCGGCAGCACCACGCGATACAGAATCAGTATCTTGTGCAATGATGGGTATTTTACTTTCGGTGGCGACTTGCGAAAGCGACTCAAAAGCAGAAACCACACCATTGTCATTAGACACATAAATCATATCCACTTTATCAGCTAAGCTAAGAGCAGCTTGATGAATCTCATTACTGCGCTGTGCAGGAGCGTCATGGATAGTGATGCCCATCGGCTCTAAGCGCTCTTTTAAGTTTTTGAGGATAACAGTTGAATTAACTTCACCTGGGCTATATACATACCCTACATCTTTCAAACTAGGAATAATCTCTTTCATAAGCGCAATTTGTGGCTCATAGGGCATCGCATTTGTTGCGCCAGTAACATTGGTCCCTGAGGCTTCTAAGCTCGGGACAAGTTTAGCGGTAACAGGGTCAGTTACGGCACTAAATACAATAGGAATAGTATTGGTTGCCGAGGCCATTGATTGAGCGGAAGGGGTGGAAATAGCAACAATTACATCTGGTGCTTCGCCAATATATTGTTTTGAAATCTGACCAGCAGTAGCTGGGCTACCTTGTGCACTTTGAAACCTTATTTCTAAGTTCTCTCCTTCTACAAATCCTTGATCTTTAAGCTCTGCTATGACACCTTCACGAACGGCATCAAGAGCGGGGTGTTCAACAATAGCAGTGATGGCCACCTCTTTGATATCGGCATCTTCACTCACTGATGTTTTGGTATCTGTTTTGGATTCAGTAGAGTCTGTGGAGGGTTGCTGATTACATCCAGCTAACATGGCAGTTAATAATCCACCGCACATTAAGGTTTTAACAAATCCATTTGTCATAATCATTAATATAATCCTAAAAAAATATAATCCTAAAAAATTCAATAAATATTTTAGGAAGTATATGACATCTATCAAATACTTCCAAATAAAAAAAGCCTAGGTCATTTTGTAAGTGCATATCGTACTTAGCGATTAAAAAAATCAGCATTACTCGAGGCTTAATTGAATAATCACTTAAAGAAACTTTCTTATTCGATGACTTCTTTAGCGCTATCTATAAGGTCTTTTGGCAATTCTATACCGACTTCATTTGCATTGGCTTTACTAACATATAAATCCAATGACTTTGCCGTATAAACTGGAATGTCTCCCGCTTTCTCGCCATTTAAAATACGGCTAACAATGGCACCAGTTTCACGACCAAGGTCATGATAGTTGACGCCCAATGCAGCAATAGCACCACGCTCAACGGAGCCTGTGTCAGAAGCAATCAAAGGTATCTTACTTTCGCGGGCCACTTGATAAAGTGACTCATATGCAGAAACTACATTGTTGTCTGTAGAGGTGTAAATGACATCTACTTTATCAGCGATACTACGTGCTGCCATAGCGATGTCATTACTTTTTTGAGCGGGGGCTGAATGTATAGTAATACCCATTGGGGTCAGCTTTTCAGTGAGGTTTTTGAGTACTATGGTCGAGTTGACTTCACCTGGGCTATAAACATAACCGACATTTTTTAAGTCTGGAATAATCTGTTTCATCAAATCAATTTGTGGTTCGTATGGTAGGGCATCAGATGCGCCAGTTACGTTTGTACCAGACCCCTCTAAACTGTTTACGAGTTTGGCTTCAATAGGATCGGTTACGGCAGAAAACACTAATGGAATAGAGGTGGTAGAGGCTGCAACTGACTGAGCAGAAGGCGTTGCAATAGCCACAATAACATCAGGTTCATCACCAACAAATTGTTTGGCAATCTGACCAGCAGTGGCAGTATTGCCTTGAGCACTTTGGAAATTAACCTTTAAGTTCTTACCTTCTATATAACCGTCTTCGGTCAATTTTTCAATAACACCTTTACGCACTGCATCTAAGGCAGGGTGTTCAACAATCGCGGTAATTGCGACTTCTTTCACGTCAGTATCAGCAACGACGGTAGTGTCTGCATTTGAAGTTGTATCATTCGATTGTTCAGTATTATTTGCTGGCTGATTGCATCCCGCTAAAATTGCGGTAGCGACTCCGCCCCACATAAGGGTTTTGACAAAGCGATTTGGATTGAACATGGGTTGATCTCCTAAGTAAATAGCCAATAATTTAGAATATAAATTATTGGCGTTTGTATAAATTTGAAGTCATCCTGACCTCAAAAAAGTTGCTGATTAAAGAATATCAGATTTTTAGTAAATTGGTAGTTTATTTATCATCAACATTAATCGCTTCTTTAAATAATGACTCGTCAAGCTGAATTCCTTGTTGGGCTGCATGTTTGGGACTAATATAAAGTGTTAACTTATTCATAACCGCTGGTTTAATCTCAGATGTCGCTTCGCCGTTTAATACACGATATACCATATTACCTGTCACTCTACCAAAGTCATAGTCATTAACACCAAGGGCAGCTGTAGCACCTCGCATAACACTAAATTCATCTGATGTAATAATCGGTATATCTAGCTCATTAGCGGCAGAAGCCATAGACTCAAAAGCGGATATAACATTGTTGTCAAGTGAGGTGTATATTACGTCTGCACGCCCATCTAAACTGCGGGTTGCCATGGCAACATCAGTAGGACGGTTGGCAGCAACGTCAAGAATTTTAAGTCCACGTGCAGGCGCTGCTTCTTGTAGTTGCTTTAACACAGCAACTGAGTTTGCTTCCCCAGGGCTATATACATAGCCAATAGTCTTGGCGTCTGGTACTATTTTTTGAACCAGATCTAAAGGTGGATCTATGGGAAACTGACTCGATAGACCTGTCACATTCGGTTGAATCGGCACATTGTTTTTATCAATTAGCTTAGCTGCTACGGGGTCAGAAATAGCGGTGTAAATCACAGGTATTGTGGTTGTCGATGCAACAACAGACTGTGCTGAGGGCGTTGATATTGCCACTATAGCATCGGGCACATCGCCCGCAAATTGTTTGGCGATTTGTCCAGCAGTTGCGGTATTACCTTGTGCACTTTGGAAGTTAACCTTTAAGTTTTTACCTTCAGCGTATCCCTTATCTGCAAGTTGTTCAATAATGCCGCGGCGTATTTCATCTAATGATGGGTGTTCAACAATTTGAGTAATGGCAACGGTCTTTGATTTTTGACTATTATTTACACTTGCTGCAGATACTTCAGCCGCTGTATTTTCTGCTTTGTCTGAACACCCAGTGAGTCCGGCCACCCCTAATCCCATGCTAATCGCTAAGAGACTTTGACAAATTTTTTTAAAGGAGGGTTTTTTAGTCGTTGAGCCAAGTTTTGATAGGTTAGATGTTGTGAACATAGATTGGCGGGAATTTAATAGCATATAAAACTCACTAAATTATTTAAAGTTGAAAGGTTTGAATTTTTAAATTTTTGAAAGAGATAGAGTTAAGATCTAAGGGTATTAGGATACAATCATGTACTAGTATAGTAGAACATAAGTTTGAATATTTTACAATAAAAAATCGGTGCTTATTTTCTAAACACCGATTGAATTTAAAGGATCTAATCTAAATAGGCCAGCTCTTAAAAACGCCTGTGCAATATGTGATCTGTGAGTTAAGCGAGCTTATTACCTACTTGACACGCCTCAGGTAGAGTGATGACCACTAAGCCAGTTTTAGGGTCGCCCGATGATAAAATCATACCTTCTGATATGCCAAATTTCATTTTGCGTGGTGCAAGGTTCGTCACACAAATCACTTTTTTATCAGTCAACTGCTCAGGCTCATAAAACTGCCGAATGCCACTAAACACATTGATTGGCTTATCTCTGCCAATATCTAACGTAAATTGTAGCAATTTGTCTGCGCCTTCAACATAGTTACACTCAAGCACTTGAGCCACGGTCATCTCAACTTTCATAAAGTCATTGAAGTCGAGGAATTTCCCTTCAGTTGAAGCTGCATTGACTTTAGATTTAGCACTGTTGTTCGACTGAGCACTGCTATCGGACTTAACAGTATTTTGAGGATCAATAGCTGCCAAGTCCTGCTTTGACTCTTCAACCATAGCATCAATTTGTGCTTGCTCAATACGTTGCATAAGGGGTTTGAACTTATTAATTTTGTGGTCTAACAACAACTCATTACGGCTTTCAAAGCTTAAGTCCTCGATATTTAAGAAAGCTTTGGCGTTATTCGTTAGCTCTGGCAAAACAGGCGCTAAGTAAACCATTAATTGGCGGAATACATTTATCGCCACTGAGCAGACGTCTTGAACCTCTTGTTCTTTACCTTCTTCTTTTGCCATTGCCCAAGGTTTTTTGCTATCAATGTATTCGTTTGCCTTATCCGCACACTGCATAATTAGGCGCATGGCGCGGCTGAACTCTCTATTTTCATAAGCAGTGGCAATCTCTTCGCCTGTGCGCATCACATCATTTAATAGCTCAGGCTCAGCACAGGTTTCAGACAACATGCCGTCATATTTTTTGACAATAAAACCTGCACTACGGCTAGCGATATTGACCACTTTACCAACCATATCAGAATTAACTTTTTGCATAAAATCAGCAAAATCTAGGTTCATGTCTTCTACTTTATCCGATAGCTTTGTCGCGAAGTAATAGCGCAAGTATTCAGGGTGGAGATGTTTATCAAAGGTTTCAGCTTGAATGAAAGTACCGCGTGACTTACTCATTTTTTCGCCGTTGACCATGAGGAAACCGTGTGCAAATACGCCTGTTGGGGTGCGGTATTCAGCACCTGCTAACATAGCTGGCCAAAATAAAGCATGGAAGTAGACAATGTCCTTACCAATAAAATGGTATAACTCAGTCTTATGCTGATTTTCTGCTAACCAATAATCATCAAAGTCGAGTTCTGGGTATAGTGGGTCTGTAGAACCCCGACGCTGTTTGCAAAGATTTTTGAAGCTAGCCATATAACCGATAGGTGCATCTAGCCAGACATAAAAATATTTATCAGGTTCATCGTCTGGTGTATCAGGAATTTTAAAACCGAAATAGGGTCCATCTCGTGAAATGTCCCAGCTTGCTAAGCCTGCTTCAAACCATTCTTGCAGTTTGTTTGATACCGAGGATTGAAGTCGACCTTCGTCTTTAGTCCATTGTTGTAAGAAGGTTTCAAACTCTGGCAAGTTGAAGAAATAGTGTTTAGATGTCTTTAAGACTGGGGTAGCGCCAGATAAGGTAGAGTACGGATTTTTAAGTTCAGTGGCATTGTAAGTCGTGCCACAAACTTCACAGTTATCGCCATATTGGTCTTTGGCACTACATTTAGGACATTCACCTTTGACAAAACGATCGGCTAAGAATAACCCTTTTTCTGGGTCAAATAGTTGTTCAACATCTTTGGTTGAGATGTGACCTTCGGCATTTAAACGGCGATAAATTAATTCAGAGAACTCTTTGTTTTCATCCGAATGCGTCGTGTGGTAATTATCGTATTCAATTAAAAACTTAGCAAAGTCAGATTCATGCGAGTTTTTAACTTCTGCTATGAGCTGTTCAGGAGTAATCCCTTTTTCTTCAGCTTTAAGCATTATGCTTGTCCCATGCGCGTCATCCGCACAAACATAAGTTACCTGATGGCCCTGTGCTTTCATTGCTCTGACCCAAATATCAGTTTGAATATGTTCTAGAAGATGACCTAAGTGGATATTGCCATTGGCATAGGGAAGGGCACTGGTAACAAGAATATGACGCACAAAACCACCTATAAAGTTTATTGATTTTAGAAAGACTGTTAAGAGAATTGTCTGAGTTTATAATGTGCGACTATGATACCGCAAAAGGCATAAAAATGGGAATTTACCTACCGATGTTTAATAGGATATATCACTATAGAGTTTTAGCGATTTAAACAGTGCTGCGATTAATTAAGATATTTAAACAAGTTGAAAAAGTTGTAATCATTGACAGCTTGTTTAATTAATGGCTTGCAGATTAAAGACATTTATAACTTAAAACCAAGCTTAATATGACCCTAGTATTCTAAAATTTACTTTTTTAAGCTACCATAAGGGCTTTGTTCTTATAACTTAATGTAGTGCTGGAACAAACAATAAGTTTAACATGGAGGTTTCTTATGTTTCAGATAATCACTAATGCCAGTGTACAATTGGTTAACCGGTACCTTCCTTCACCCTTTGTATTTTCTATTTTCTTAACTTTAATTGCTTTTATTGCTGGTATCACGTTAACTGGTCAAGACCTATTGACTATGGCAGGTCATTGGGGAGATGGTCTGTGGTCATTACATGGTTTTGCAATGCAAATGGCCTTAATTTTAGTAACGGGTTACGCTTTTGCCAATGCCCCTATTATTCAGCGATTGTTAGACCGTATTGCTGGGCAAGTTACGTCGCCCTCAACGGCAATCGTCATTTCAACGCTCGTGGGTCTTGCAGGTTCATGGATTAACTGGGGTTTTGGGCTAGTAGTTGGAGCGATTTTTGCTAAGTCATTGGCCAGAAAAGTGCCAAATGTCGATTATCCACTATTGGTTGCCGCTGCATATTCTGGTTTTTTGATTTGGCATGGCGGCTTCTCTGGCTCTATACCTTTGACATTGAGCTCAGGTGGCGAAAACTTACAAACATTGTCAGGCGGTATATTGACGGAGGCGGTGCCTTTATCGCAAACGATATTTGCCTCATACAATTTAATTATACTTGCTGCTTTAATCATTGTTCTGCCACTGCTAAATCGATTCATGCATCCCAAAAACCCTACTACAGTTGATCCTGCTTTAATAAAAGTTAAGGCATATATCCCCCCTGAAAAGATTACTCTGGCACAAAAGATTGACGACAGTCGTATCATTGCGCTTTTGTTGTTGGCCATGGGAGTGCTGTATTACATCAATTACTTCGCAAATAACGGATTTAACTTAGGCTTAAATATTGTTATCGGACTATTTTTATTTATTGGATTATTAGCGCATGGCACATTAGAGCGTTATTATCGTGCCGTGAAATCGGGAATAGGAGGCATCGCAGGGATTGTATTACTGTTTCCATTTTATAGCGGTATCATGGGGATTATGACGGGCGCTAATGCAGAAGGGGTGTCGATTAGTACTCTAGTTACTGAGTTTTTTGTCAATAATGCCACCGCAGATAGCTTTCCTATATTTGCATTTTTGAGTGCAGGCTTGGTTAATATTTTCGTCCCATCGGGTGGGGGACAGTTCGCAGTTCAAGGTCCAGTCATGATTCCCGCTGGGGTAGCTCTAAATGTTAGCCCAAGCGTTACGGCAATGGCTATTTCATGGGGAGATGCGTGGACTAATATGATTCAACCGTTTTGGGCACTACCATTATTAGGTATTGCGGGTCTAGATGCTCGGGCTATTATGGGATATTGTCTGATTGTACTGGCTGTCTCAGGTGTGATCATTGCGGGTGCTTTTTGGTTATTGGTGTAGTGTAATTACTCTCATAATAATCTATGATAGATATATTGTAGATTATTTAGAACGTTATGACATGAATATATGACTGCTGACACTATTATTATGTCAATAACGCATTCAAGTTTAATAATGTATGTTGATTCAACCAAGGAGAGAAAAATGAGTCAATCAAAAGTATATGATAGCGCCGAATCAGCACTGAAAGACATCATCCAGGATGGACAAACTTTGGCTATCGGTGGATTTGGCCTATGTGGTATTCCTGAAGCCCTCATCTTTGCCCTTAGAGACACTGGGGCAAAAGAGCTGACCTGTATTAGTAATAATGCAGGCGTAGATGATTTTGGTCTTGGGCTACTGTTGCAAACCCGTCAAATTAAGAAAATGATTTCATCTTATGTTGGCGAAAATAAAGAGTTCGAACGCCAGTTTTTAGGTGGGGAACTTGAAGTGGAGCTTACTCCGCAAGGTACATTGGCAGAAAAACTGCGTGCCGGTGGTGCGGGTATTCCAGCATTTTATACGGCAACTGGTGTGGGCACGCAGGTCGCTGAAGGTAAAGAAACCCGTGATTTTGAGGGGCGTACTTATGTACTGGAACATTCACTTACTGCTGATGTCGCTCTTGTTAAAGCGCAAAAAGCGGACAAAGCCGGCAACTTGATTTTTAATAAAACGGCGCGAAATTTTAACCCAGACTGTGCCATGGCCGGCAAGATTACGGTAGCAGAAGTGGAAGAAATAGTGGAAATCGGCGAGCTTGATGCCGATGAGATTCATTTGCCGGGAATTTTCGTTCAACGGGTTATTTTAAATAGTCATCCTGAAAAGCGTATTGAAAAAATTACGACAAAGCAATAGTGATAATAAAAGAATAACAGTAGCGTCTTAAGAGGTTTAAATACATAGCGTTTTAAATATTTAGGAAGGAGTAACATCATGGCATGGACAAGAGAGCAAATGGCCCAACGGGCGGCACAAGAATTACAAGATGGATATTATGTCAATCTAGGTATCGGACTTCCCACATTGGTTGCCAACTATATCCCAGAGGGGATGAATGTTTGGTTACAGTCGGAAAATGGATTGCTAGGCATTGGTGAGTTTCCTACCGAAGACAAGGTTGACCCTGACTTAATCAATGCGGGTAAGCAAACCGTAACCGCTAAGCCGGGCGCAAGTTTTTTTGGGAGTTCTGATTCCTTTGCCATGATCCGCGGTGGTCATGTCAATTTGGCTATTCTTGGAGCAATGGAAGTCTCTGAAACGGGAGATTTAGCCAACTGGATGATACCCGGCAAGATGGTCAAAGGCATGGGCGGTGCAATGGATTTGGTAGCGGGTGTCCAGCGTGTCATTGTGTTGATGGAGCAAATTAACAAGCATGGCGAACCAAAAATATTGGCTGAATGTCAGTTGCCTCTGACAGGTAAGCAAGTCGTCGATCGTATCATTACTGAGATGGCTGTATTGGATGTCGCAGACACGGGTGATGGAAGGCTGGGGCTTAAACTAGTAGAGCTTGCAGACGGCGTGAGCTTTGAAGAGCTACAAAAACATACACCAGTGCCTATTATCCAATAGTTCTACCCCGTTATCTTTGAGTGTAAAGATCAAAACTTGAGTGTTTTTGGTAGCTAGGCGATGGTTCCTGTAATGCAAAATAGCTACTATATATATGTATGAGCTACTATGTATAAATAGCTATAGCTAATTCAATGTTATGATTGCTAAATGAGCCGACAAGTATGCTTAAAATAAACTTGTCCTGTGCTTGACTCCAGTAAAACACTCTCGACAATTTCGAGGCGGTTCACGGTTGGTTAAGGATGATTGGGGTATTATTTTTATCTCTATGCTTGATAGGTTTTATAAGCTTACCACAAAGTATTTATTATACGGTTAGTCCTCGCTTTCATCCGACTAATTTTGGCTCAACTCACTTACCAAGCGACTATCATCGCTTTTAAAATCGATATAGCGATAGGTATTGGTAGGCAATAGCCAATCCTGCCCTGTGAGCGGACATTTTTGTGCCATATCTTCTGCCTGTGTCCAATTACGGTAATTCATCAAAAAATAATAAGTGGGTACACCTGTGCTTTGTTCAATGATACGGCACAATTCTCGACCTATTTTGCTATGTTCAGAATTGGGATTTTGCATTTGTTCTAAGGCAAAGGATTCACTTACTGGTTGAGAACCAAGCCATAAACGGTATAACGCTTCAGCCTGACAATACCATGACCACACATTATCATAACATCGTGATGGAATGGGATAGCCTTAGTGCCTCTATTACTAATTAAAGGTTGTTAATACAGAGTCTAAGATTTCAAATGAATTGCGTTGTTTTGAGCGCACGGTTTAGGCTTTATAATAACTCAATGATATTAAAGTGGTTTTTTTTATTATGTCTTGTTGGTTATACTGGCTGTTAGGTGCATCTAATTGCCAGTTTACAAACGTCATGTCAAGGGGCATCAATGTTTAACTTTATAACAAAGTCCAAAAATAAAAATAACAGCCTGCATAGGGACTCTCAGCCAACTGATGAGTTGCAATCTGCTGTTGAAAAGGTCTTAAGTAGCTATAACTCTGGTAGTCCATTTAAGAGCAGTAATCAAAACATTGAGCTGACAAAATTTAGCCACCAAGCCAATTCAGTTACGGTTGATTTGCGATTGCCAGCGGAGGTTAATCCAGAAGAGTTGCAACGCTTACTTGGTTTGGAATTACAGACATTTGGTATAAATGAAGTGAATCTTAATGTCAGTTTACCACCTCAATCTTCCCATAAAAATGTTCACTCAAGTAATGCATTGTCCACTTCATTTGTCTCTTCTAGTAAAGGCAGTGGCAAAGCACTGCCAAAAACGATTGAGGTAACAGCGAGTAAGGCAGGTGAGTCTAATGAACCGCCCATTACCAAACGTGCCCCTACACAAGAAAGCTTACAGCCGCATCCTCGTATAAAACATATTATTGTGGTTGCTTCAGGTAAAGGCGGGGTGGGCAAATCAACCACGACGGTTAATATTGCTTTAGCCCTGCAAAAACTGGGTAATCGAGTTGGCGTATTAGATGCTGATATTTATGGCCCCTCTATGCCCAGTATGCTTGGCGTTGAAGGCGTAAAACCGCAGCTTGAAAATGAACAGTTTGTGCCCGTTGACGCACACGGTTTAGCAATGCTGTCTATCGGTAGTTTATTGGAGGATGATAATACGCCAGTGGCATGGCGCGGGCCTAAGGCAACTGGTGCGCTAATGCAGTTGTTTAATCAGACCAATTGGCCAATGCTGGACTATTTAGTCATTGATATGCCACCGGGCACGGGTGATATTCAATTGACGCTAGCCCAGCGTATACCTGTAACGGGTGCGATAATTGTGACTACGCCACAGCATATAGCCTTGATGGATGCGCAAAAAGGTATTGAGATGTTTCATAAAACCAGTATCCCTGTTATTGGTGTGGTTGAAAACATGGCATTACATACCTGTTCTAACTGTGGGTATACGGATGCTATTTTTGGTGAAGGTGGCGGCGAGATGATAGCCGAAGAATATCAGGTACCTTTATTAGGTCAGTTGCCACTAGTAAGTGGTATACGTGCTCAAGCTGATAAAGGTGAGCCGAGTGTCATTGCCAATAATGGGGCAGGCGATGACTATGCAAGCTTCTATATTGAAATTGCAAAAAGAATTGAAACCAATATTGCAAAGTTTGCCAAAAAACGGGATGACGGACGTATTTTTTAACTGAGTTCTATTATTCTAAATGCTATTACTAATACATAATCACTGTCTAAATGATACCCAAGAAGCCCTACAGAAGCGCTTGAGAAATATGATAAAACAATATAAGTAGATAACCCTGTAAATTTCAAATGGAATTACTTATAATCACCGCTACTTGTTTTACTCGACTTAGTCTTATTTAACTCAGTCTGATTTAGCTTGGTTTATCATAACTTAGTGTGTTTTAACTTGGTTATGTTAGTTAAGTAACGTTCGAGTAAAAAATAATATCTTTAAATATTAAGGGTTTCGTATGTCGATAAAGTCTGACCGTTGGATTCGTAAAATGGCCGAAGAACATGGCATGATCCAGCCATTTGAGTCAGGTCAAGTGCGTTTTAATGAGGCCGGCGAAAAGCTGGTCAGTTATGGTACATCAAGCTATGGCTATGACGTACGATGTGCGCGTGAATTCAAAGTATTTACCAATGTGCATTCAGCGATTGTTGATCCCAAAAACTTTGATGAAAATAGCTTTATCGATATTGTGGGAGATGAGTGTATTATTCCACCGAACTCTTTTGCTCTTGCCCGTACAGTTGAATATTTTAAAATTCCAAGAGATGTGTTAACCATCTGCCTCGGTAAGTCAACATACGCTCGCTGCGGAATCATTGTTAATGTAACGCCGCTTGAGCCTGAATGGGAGGGTCACGTCACGTTAGAGTTTAGTAACACAACAACTCTGCCGGCGCGTATTTATGCAGGAGAAGGCGTTGCACAAATGCTTTTTTTCCAATCAGACGCTGATGATATATGTGAAACAAGCTATAAAGATCGAGGTGGTAAGTATCAGGGTCAAAAAGGGGTTACGTTACCACGAACATAGAGTTACTGTTAAATAAATGATATAATACCGATTCCAAATGTATCAGTATGTTAAAGTTTCTCAGTTTATCCTAGTGCTAACTCAACTGCTAAGAAACATAATATCGTTAACCTCGAGAGTTGTTGTGTTATTTGTCCTTATAAATAATGAACTTTAAGTTCAGTTTTAATTTAGATTTTAGTTTAAAAAATAAGTATAGTAGCTTTTTCAATTTCGCCAGCCAATATATTTTCTTAGCATTAAATGAGTGACCTGCTTTCGCTGTGGCTCATACATAAGTTGATATTAGCGAGTGAGGAGATTCATCAATGACGTCCGCCTTTAACTGGTCAGCATTAGCTTTTATCCTAGCTGCCATTGGTTTGGTGTTATTTATGCTCGTTGTACCACGATTATTGGGTGGTCGGTCACAAGGTGCAGAAAAAGAAGAAGTCTTTGAGTCGGGTGTTGTCGGAGCTGGCAATGCCCGAATTCGTATGTCTGCTAAATTTTATCTGGTGGCCATTTTTTTCGTTATCTTTGATTTAGAAGCCCTGTACCTATTTGCCTATTCTGTATCTGTCAGAGAGGTTGGCTGGGTTGGCTATGCTACTGTGGTTGTCTTTGTCGTTGAGCTATTAATTGGTCTGATTTACGCATTAGGTATTGGAGCTTTAAATTGGGCGCCTGCTGATAAGCGTCGTAGAAAAGAGCGTTTAACAGCCCCTCCTTTAGGTTTTAACTTGGCTGATATTACTAAGTTTGATGGTATAGAAGAGCTACATACTGATCCAACAGGTAAAGTACCTGCCCAATCTTCTGGTCAAGTTAATGTATCGAATGACATTGCGATAAATAAGCGCCATTTAGCTAATATTGACCATATTAATACCACAGGTACTGTTACCTCAGTAGATTTTGCTAACCAGACTCATACCACTTTACCTTCTGCTAAATCATCTTCCTAAGGGTTATATCATGAAATATACACTAACCCGAGCCAACCCCGATGCTGATAAGTTTCCAGCGCAAACCCGTACTACTGTCAGTGACCCCATTGAAGATGAGGTCAATCGTAATGTATTTATGGGTAAGCTTGAAGATATGGTGCATGCTTCAGCGAACTGGGGTCGTAAGCACTCGCTTTGGCCGTTTAACTTTGGTACGTCTTGCTGTTATGTAGAATATGCCACTACTTTGACGGCTGTTCATGACTTATCGAGATTTGGTGCAGAGGTTATTCGTGCTTCGCCCCGCCAAGCAGATGTGATGATTGTTGCTGGCACCTGTTTTGTCAAAATGGCACCCGTTATTCAGCGTTTATATGAACAGATGCTTGAGCCGAAATGGGTTATTTCCATGGGTGCTTGTGCCAACTCGGGTGGTATGTATGATATTTACTCAGTGGTACAAGGCGTAGACAAAATTATTCCAGTTGATGTATATGTGCCCGGTTGTCCTCCGCGTCCAGAAGCCCTTATACAGGGTCTAATGTTACTGCAAGACTCCATCACTAAGGAGCGCCGCCCATTAGGTGCATTTGTCAACGACAAAGGTATTTATCAGCCACAAATGCAGCCTGAACGTGATCGCAAGCAGGCGGATCGCATTGCAGTGAAAAACTTGCGTAGCCCAGATAGTATTTAATAGGTATGGTATTCATTGATCAGGTTTTAGTTTTAATATTATTAGAGGTGAGGTAATAAGTTTAAATCGATATTTTGACTGTTTTGCGTTACCTATAACCCGTGTATTATTAATAATAACTTAACAGTTGCAGTGTCATTATGTAATGTCATTAAAAGTTTTAAAAACTCTGAGGTAAGCGGTAACCATGGCAACGGTAGAAGATAAAAATAAATCAGAAAATATAAATCAGACTCAGTTACCCGTAATACGCGAGCTTGGGCATAAGTTTTCTGGTAAATTTGTGCAGCAACATACGGTCGAAGCAATGCCGACTATTTGGGTGGCACGTGAAGACTTACTCGATGTATTGTTGTTCTTACGTATGCTGCCAAAGCCTTATGTGATGCTTTTGGATTTATCAGCGATAGATGAACGTTTACGTCAGCATCGTGATGGCCTTCCTGACAGTGACTTTACTGTGTTTTATCATTTGATTTCACTTGAACGTAATAGTGATATTCGCGTTAAAGTTGCTTTATCTGAGGATGACTTAAAAGTTCCTACGGCTACTAAGATATGGCCCAATGCAAATTGGTACGAGCGTGAAGTATGGGATATGTTTGGTATCGTATTCGATGATCATCCTCATTTAACGCGTATCCTACTACCAAAATATTGGGAAGGACATCCACTTCGTAAAGAGTATCACGCACGTGCGACCGAATTTACACCCTATTTTCTAAATGCTGCTAAGCAACAATTCGAACAAGAGAATCTAAGATTTGTCCCAGAAGAGTGGGGGATGAAACGCTCAGGGCGAGATGAGGACTTTATGTTCTTAAACTTAGGCCCAAACCATCCTTCAGCTCATGGTGCATTCCGCCTAGTATTGCAGCTGGATGGTGAAGAGATTATTGATTGCATTCCAGATATTGGCTATCACCACCGCGGCGCTGAAAAGATGGCGGAGCGCCAAACATGGCATTCATTTATCCCATACACTGATCGCATCGACTATCTTGGTGGGGTTATGAATGAGTTGCCCTATGTTATGGCTGTTGAACAAATGGCCGGTATTAGCGTGCCAGATCGAGCACAGACCATTCGGGTAATGATGAGTGAGTTTTTTCGTATTACCAACAATTTGCTCTATTTTGGTACTTTTATTCAAGATGCAGGTGGTATGACGCCCGTCTTTTATATGTTTACCGACCGCCAAAAAGCTTATGATGTCATTGAAGCCGTTACTGGCTATCGGATGCATCCAGCTTGGTTCCGAATTGGGGGTACTGCTGCTGATCTGCCTCGTGGTTGGAATCGATTAGTACGTGAGTTTTTAGACTGGATGCCCAAGCGTTTAGATGAGTATGTTAAAGCAGCCATGAAAAATTCTGTGCTCAAAGGGCGTACCCAGAATGTAGCCCAATACGATGCCAAACAAGCGCTTGCTTGGGGTGTGACAGGGGCAGGGCTCAGGGCAACAGGCATTGACTTTGATTTGCGTAAAGCGCGCCCTTATATGGGTTATGAGAATTATGATTTTGAAGTTCCCGTTTTTTATAATGGCGATGCTTATGACAGATGCTTGGTTAAGATTGAAGAAATCCGTCAGTCATTACGTATTATCCGTCAATGTATGGAGAACATGCCGTCAGGGCCTTATAAAGCGGATCATCCCTTAACTGTGCCACCCCCAAAAGATCGTACTCTAAACGATATTGAGACATTAATTAATCATTTTATCTCAGTATCTTGGGGTCCTGTTATGCCCGCTGGTGAATCTTCTATGATGGTTGAAGCTACTAAAGGCATTAATAGCTATTATGTAACCTCTGACCGCGCGACCATGAGTTACCGTACTCGCATTCGCACCCCTACATTTGCCCATTTACAACAAATGCCATCAGTTATTAACGGTAGCTTGGTATCAGATTTAATTATTTATTTGGCGTCCATTGATATTGTGATGGCAGATACGGATAGATAAGCTTTTAGCACTAAAATTGATATCGTCTAAGCATTAAATTGTCCGCTGATACTATTAAGCAATTATTAAGCAATTATTAAGTAAAGGATTGGCACTGTGAAAATCGTGACCGATAAAGCACCAACAGTTGACGTAGCAAGCATTTTAACTGCACAAGAGATTGAGGGAATACATGAGTACATTCATCATTATCCTCAGGCCCGTGCAGCATCACTTGATGCTCTAAAACTGGTTCAAAAACGTAATGGCTGGGTAAATGATGCTCAGGTTAATGCAATTGCAAATCTATTAGATGTGCCAGTGACTGATATTGAGGGTGTGGCCACTTTCTTTAATCGCATTTATCGCTCTCCTGTGGGGCGTCATGTCATTTTAGTATGCGACTCAGTGGCTTGCTATCTAACAGGTTATGAGGCGCTCGCAGTTGAGCTGAAGTCACAATTGGGTATAGAGTTTGGTCAAACTACGCCAGATGGACGATTTACGCTATTGCCAATTTGCTGTTTAGGGAATTGTGATAAGGGTCCTGCTGTGTTAATTGATGAAGATACTTTTGGGCCTGTTGAACCTGATGATGTTGCTGAGCTATTGGAGTATTACTTATGAGTACTGATAGCATGACCCCTAATATGACATCCATTTCTGATGTTATGAGTAAGGCATCTGTGACAGATACAGGTCATAGAAAGCTAACCATTGCTGAGCAATTCGCTAAGCGTAAATCGGGTAAAGCCCCGAGCCAGCTTAATGAGCAACGTATTCCCATATATGGCGACAAAGAGAAAGCTACAATTGACACAAAGCCTTTAACGTGGCGATTGGCTCATCACGATGCCATTTTAGATTTGGAAACCTATCAATCGTTGCAAGGATTTGAAGGTCTAAAAAACGCCTTAAATAAGCCTGCAAAAGATGTGGGGAATATGATTAAAGCGGCTAACGTGCGTGGTCGAGGCGGTGCAGGTTTTAACGCAGGTTTAAAATGGTCATTCATGACCCCACCAGATGGGGGAGCGAGATACCTAATTTGTAATGCCGATGAGATGGAGCCGGGCACGTTTAAAGATCGCCTATTAATGGAGCGTCTCCCTTTTCAATTGATTGAAGGTATGCTTATTACCGCACATGCTATCGGCGCAACGGATGGTTACATTTTTATCCGCGGCGAATATATTATTGCCGCTGAACGATTAATGAAGGCTATTGATGAGTGTCTTGCGAACAACTTACTTGGCTCTGATATTTTAGGTAGTGACTTTAGTTTTAATCTACACGTCCATACAGGTGCAGGTCGCTATATTTGTGGAGAAGAAACGGCACTGATTAACTGTCTTGAAGGCCGCCGAGCCAACCCACGTACTAAGCCGCCTTTTCCACAAGTATCGGGTGCTTGGGGTAGACCCACTGTTGTCAATAACGTAGAAACCCTAAGTAATATGCCTGCAATTATGGTCAATGGTGTGGATTGGTATCAGTCTTTGCCAAATGAAAAGGGCAACAGTGAAACACCGGGTACCAAGCTATTTGGCTGCTCGGGGTTGGTCAATGACCCCGGTCTATGGGAATTACCATTTGGCTATACTGCACGAGAAATCATTGAAGATTTTGCTGGGGGTATGAAAGAGGGTAAGCGTCTAAAAGCTTGGCTGCCAGGAGGTGCATCCACTGATTTTCTGACTCCTGAGCATTTAGATACGCCAATGGACTTCGATCCTATTCAAAAAGCGGGTAGCCGTATGGGAACTGGGCTAATAATGGTAGTCGATGAGTCTCAAGACATGGTGTCACTGCAAAGAAATCTACAAATATTTTTCCAACGAGAATCTTGTGGCTGGTGTACGCCATGTCGTGATGGTTTACCATGGGGTGTAAAACTGATCTCAGCAATCGAAAATGGTCAGGGTCAAAAAGGTGATGTGGAAAAGCTTGAAGGCTTAACTCGTGACTTATGGTTAGGAAAGACTTTCTGCGCGCATGCACCAGGTGCTATGGAACCATTGATGAGTGCGCTTAAGTATTTTCGCCATGAATTTGATAATAAAATTATTACCAAGGTGCCCACCGAAGCTGATATTGAAACCTCACAGTGGGCAGAGTCAGAAATAAAAAAAGTGATGTCAGATGTGGTTAAAAACAAGCTTTCAAGTAGTGCAGGTGCAATCACTAAGAAAGATCTAAATGATGCCACAAAGTCAGGTTCAGAGGATGCGAAAAATAATGCACCTTCTAATCCTAGCGACGTGAAGTAGAGGAGTGTAAATAGGCATGGCGGTCATTCATATTGACGGTAAGCAGGTCGAAGTTAATGGAGCAGACAACCTTTTAGAGGCATGCCTGTCATTAGGTATCGATGTGCCTTATTTCTGCTATCACCCCGCATTGGGTTCTGTCGGTTCTTGCCGCCAATGTGCTGTAAAGCAGTTTCAAAATGCTGAAGATGCGAAATCTGGGCGTGGGCGTTTGGTCATGTCTTGTATGGTTGCACCAACAGATGATATGTATATTTCTGTAGATGACAGTGAGGCCAAGGCATTTCGTCAATCTATTGTCGAATTCTTAATGACTAATCATCCGCATGACTGTCCTACTTGTGAAGAGGGTGGACATTGTCATTTGCAAGATATGACCTATATGTCAGGTCATCATAAGCGTCGTTACCGATTTACCAAACGTACGCATCACAATCAAGAGCTAGGTCCTTTTATTGCCCACGAGATGAATCGCTGTATCGCTTGTTATCGCTGTGTACGTTACTACAAAGATTATGCAGGTGGTGAGGATTTAGGCGTTTATAGTTCTAACAACCGCGTTTATTTTGGTCGTGACAAAGATGGCCAGTTTGAAAGTGAGTTTTCTGGGAATTTGACAGAAGTATGCCCAACAGGTGTATTTACTGATAAAACACACTCTGATAGATACAATCGTAAGTGGGATATGCAATATGCCCCAAGCATTTGTCATGGCTGCTCAGTGGGTTGCAATATCTCGGCAGGTGAACGATATGGCGAATTGCGTCGCATCGAAAATCGTTATAACGGCGAGGTAAATCGTTATTTTTTATGTGATTTAGGTCGTTTTTCCTATGGTTATGTCAACCGTGAAGATCGCCCAGTAAACCCTATTGAATATATTAACAATAAGCGAGTTAAGATAAATGTAGATTACGCTTTAGATGAAGCCGTTAAGCGTATTAAAGGCAAAAAAATTATCGGTATTGGCTCATCAAGAGCAAGCTTAGAGACCAATTATTCATTAAAAAAACTTGTAGGGTATGAGAATTTTTCTACTGGATTAAACAGTCATCAACAACAGTTAGTCGATAAGTGTATTGAAGTTTTAAACACACAAGGGATTCATAATCCTAGTCTCGCTGAAATTGAAAGTTATGATGCCGTATTTATATTGGGTGAAGATATCACTCAAATTAGCCCCAGAGTGGCATTAGCTGTGCGTCAAGCGGCTAAAAATAAAGCGCTAAAAATGGCAGAAGCATTAAAAACCCAACAGTGGTTAGCAGAGCCTGTAAAACGAATTGGACAAAAGGAGCTTAGCCCTGTTTATATTGCCGATGTCGTGCAGACTAAGCTTGATGACATTAGTGAAGGAAGCTGTGTGGCAACCCCTGAAGATATTATCGCCCTTGGTTTTGCGGTTGCTGAGACAATTAAACATCTGCCTGATAATTTAAATGATAACCTAGACCTTATTCAAGTTGCTGATGCTCCATATAAAGTAGAGTCAGGAAATGAGTCTGATCCAATACAAGATTTGGCTAAGCAAATAGCTTTAGATTTAGTGACAGCGGATAAGCCATTAGTCATATCAGGAACGAGTTTATTTAATGTCGCCATTATTGAAGCTGCTGCACAGGTAGCTCAAGCCTTAACAGATAAACGCGCAGCCATCAAAGCCTATGAGATCGAACAAATTGAGATACACAACGCCAAAGTCCGTGCTCAAAGTGCAGAAGAGCAACCAGAAGAAGACAAAGAGCTGGATGCGAAAACGGATAAAAATACTGGCAAAGATAAATTAGAACGCCAGCCTGATCAGGCCCAAAAATTGGAACTCCAAACGCCTAATGAGCGTTACAGTGATCAGGCCGGACTATACTTAAGTGTTGCCGACGCAAATAGTATGGGAGTTTGCCTATTAGGTGGTGCTCCGATTGAAGAGGTATTATCTACAGATTTCGATGTCATTATCGTTGCAGAAAATCAGTTAACTGATGTCATAGATGTGGATAATCTAGCTGAATTACTCAAGAATAAAACAGTTATTGTGCTTGATCATCAGGCTCTGCATTGGCATCAATTTGTTGACTTAGTTTTACCAGCTGCAAGTTTCGCTGAAGCTGATGGTACGCTCATTTCTAGCGAGGGTCGGGCGCAGAGATTCTTCCAAGTGTACGATCCAAATTATTATAAGCCGATGAACTGCATCAAAGAAGGCTGGCGATGGTTGCATGCTATTGAGACTACCCTTAAAGGTATGCCAGTTGATTGGACCCAGCTTGATGATGTGATAGCTGAGCTGACTGAGACACACCCCAATCTTATGGGTATTAAACAAGCCGCTCCAAGTGCAGATTATCGAATTTCAGGATTAAAAGTAGCGAGAGAACCAAGACGCTATTCCGGACGTACGGCTATGCGAGCACCCATTTCAGTGCATGAGCCTATGCAGCCAAAAGACTTGGATACAGCGCTAACATTTTCTATGGAAGGTTATTCTGGCGATAAAACCGACAGCGCAATGATTCCTTTTGCCCAAGCGCCAGGTTGGAACTCCCCTCAAGCTTGGAATAAATATCAAGACAAAGTAGGCGGTAGCCTTAAACAAGGCGATCCAGGGGTTCGTCTCTTTGATATCGCTGAACAAGATGCCAAACTTACAAAACGTGACTATGTACGTCCTATGTTAACTGCCTCAATAAAAACAAGCCTATTCAAAGGCAAGGCTAAACTGGTGCCTGTTTACAATATGTTTGCGAGTTCAGCGATTGCCAGTCGTAGTCCTGTAGTGGCAGGACAGTTACCCGTGGCTACATTTTATGTGGGACAGGAAGATGCTGAGCATTGGTTATTAAGCAATAATGATTGGTTAGCAGTAACTACAAATGGCTCGCGCATCGAGCTGCCCGTAAAAATCATACCTTATTTAGCCGAGGGTTGTATTGGTTATCCTGTGGGACAAGTACCGATTATACATGGCCATTTACCAGCGTCGATTCATAAAATAGACCCACCTACTGTTACGCATACTGATCCTGTTACTAATAAGCTAGATGATAACTTAGATAACTTAGATGATACATCCCATAATGCTCAGCCAGTTGATCAGGGAGTCTAATATGCAAACCGCTACACAAGTTGCTCGTATCGTTCCTGATGTGCCTGGATTTTTAAGTCAAAGCCTGTCTTTTGAAGCATGGACTGTACTTTTTTTAGTTGCACAATCCCTGTTCATCTTTTTAGTCGTTGTCAGTGTTGCGGCAGTTATGATTATCTATGAACGTCGCATGCTGGCACTTTGGCAAGACCGTTATGGGCCAAATAGAGTTGGACCATTTGGCTCCTTGCAACTGGTTGCTGATATGTTGAAAATCTTCTTCAAGGAAGATTGGACACCTAAATTTGCTGACAAATTCATGTTTATCTTAGCACCAGCGATTGCAATGTTTACCGCACTCGCCTCATTTGTCATTATACCTATATCACCAACGCTCGGTGTTGCCGACTGGAACATTGGCATCTTATTTTTCTTTGCTATGGCTGGTATGGCGGTGTATGCGGTCATGTTTGGTGGGTGGGCGTCAGAAAATAAATACTCTCTATTAGGCGGGTTACGTAGTGCAGCACAAACCATAAGCTATGAGGTGTTTTTAGGTCTCTCGCTAATGGGTGTGGTGGCGTTAACTGGATCATTTAATTTACGTGATATCGTAGCGGCACAAACCGGAGGGTTTTGGAACTGGAATATATTTCCCCAATTTCTAGGTTTTTTAACGTTTATTGTTGCAGGTGTGGCAGTTACCCACAGACACCCCTTCGATCAACCTGAAGCTGAGCAAGAGCTTGCCGAAGGCTATCATGTTGAATATTCAGGTATGAAGTTTGGTATGTTTTTTATTGGCGAATATGTCAATGTGGTGTTGGTTTCTGCATTGATGACCTGTCTATTCTTTGGTGGTTGGGATGCACCAATGAATCTAGGCTTTACTATTTTACCTCCTGCCTTTTGGTTTATGATTAAAACCTTATTCTTTATGACATTGTTTGTGTTGGCTCGGGGTTCGTTGATGCGTCCTCGATATGACCAAGTTATGAACTTTGGATGGAAAGTATGTTTACCCGTGACGTTAATTAACTTGTTAATCACGGCAGCATTTATCTTGATATCGACGAGTTGAAAACATTACTTTCGTTGAATATCTTAAACCATTGAATGGTTAATAAATTTGAGTCGAACAGTTTTATACTTTTAATTCTTATAATTATTAGTCAACTTGCTAATCATTTTGAATCTGCAAAGGACTAATAAGCAATTTGAGAAGTCAACATGTTTAAAACCTTAAAAAATACAGTTGTGGGCATGTTTACTATTGTGCGTTCAATGTGGATGGTTAATAGTCATGCGTTTAGACCTCGAGATACCATTTTGTATCCTGAACAGCCTGTTCCTGTACCGCCACGCTTTAGAGGGCGCATTGTATTAACCCGCGATCCAGATGGTGATGAGCGCTGTGTCGCCTGTAACTTATGTGCGGTAGCCTGTCCAGTTGGGTGTATCTCTTTGCAAAAAGCGGAGCGAGAAGACGGACGTTGGTATCCAGAGTTTTTCCGTATTAATTTTTCGCGCTGCATTTTTTGCGGTATGTGTGAAGAGGCGTGTCCCACGACTGCCATTCAGTTAACCCCTGACTTTGAACTGGGCGAGTATGTTCGTCAAAATTTAGTCTATGAAAAAGAGCACTTACTGATTTCAGGCCCAGGTAAATATCCTGATTATAACTATTACCGTGTTTCAGGCATGGCGATCGAAGACAAACCGAAAGGTGCTGCTAAAAATGAAGCAGAACCTATAGATTTAAGGAGTCTATTGCCATGAGTTGGTTTAATAACACTGCATTAGTTGGTTTTTATGCACTTGGTCTTGTGGCAGTTATTGCTAGCCTCCGTGTGATTATGTTGGCAAATCCTGTTCATGCAATACTCTCTATGATTGTGTCTCTGCTTGCACTGGCAGGCATCTTTATCATCATTGGTGCGCCCTTTGCTGGGGCTCTTCAGGTTATTGTCTACGCAGGTGCCATTCTCGTTTTATTTGTATTCGTCATAATGATGTTAAATTTGGGTGTTAAAAGCGATGCGCGAGAAAGTCGCCGGTTAGATTCTAGCGTCTGGGCAGTCCCAGCGGGTCTTACTTTTATTATTTCTGTTGTCATGTATTACATGATTTCAGTAGGTAATATAGGTAGCGTTGGCAATAGTGTAGAAGCTACTAAGATGATTGGTAGCGGTACTGTGTCAGCCAAACAAGTTGGTATAACACTTTTTACTGAGTACCTATTGTTAATTGAAGTTGCTGCAATGCTGTTATTAGCAGCTTTAGTTGCCGCCTATCATTTAGGTAAAAAAGCGCTTGATGATGAAAATGAAAGTCACAGCAGCCAATTGATTGGCCAAACTAACAATGAGCTGCTCTCTTATGATAACAATGATGTCACAGATGCGGTTGAATATGCCAAGCCTTATCAATATGAGCCTATCGATGCGGCCAAGTATCACATGAATAATAAGGCCAAGAATATTGAGGGAGACAGCGAATGACAAATGCAGCCTCACAAAATTCAACAACGGCATCCATGGGTAATAGTCAACTCAACGATATATCAGTTCAACAAGTGGCGTCGTCTACCGTAACTGAACAGGCTAGTAATATTTTGCCAATAGCCCAAGTTGAGATGGTTGATAGGTCACATAGTGAGATCGCTATCGACAATGGGTCTTTAGGCAGTATACCAATGGAGCACGGACTCATATTGGCTGGTATTATATTTGCCATTGGTTTATGCGGCGTTATGGTACGTCGTAATTTTTTGTTTATGTTAATGAGTTTAGAGATAATGATGTCTGCTGCTGGCCTTGCGTTTATTGTTGCAGGCAGTCATTGGCTCAGTGCTGACGGTCAAGTGATGTTTATATTTATACTTACCTTAGCTGCTGCTGAGGCCTCAATTGGACTGGCAATTTTATTGCAGTTCTACCATCGCCGTGGTCATTTAGATATCGATTCGGCCAACGAGATGAAAGGATAATGTCATGAGTCTATTACCATTAGCTTTTATCTTTCCTGCATTTAGCTTTTTGATTTTGGCCGCTTTTCGTGACAAATTATCGGAGCAGCAAGCAACGTGGCTTGGTGTTGGTAGCATGGGCTTATCCGCACTATGTGCGCTATTTGCGGCAATCAATTATTTATCTCAGTATGATCCAAGCACGATCATTTATATCCCATTATGGACATGGCTACAAGTCGGCGACTTTGCCCCTGCATTTGGTCTAAGCTATGATGGTTTGGCTCTAACCATGACAGGCGTTATCACCGGTATCGGCTTTTTGATCCACCTTTTTGCCTCATGGTATATGAAGGGTGATGTTGGTTTTGCTCGATTTTTCAGTTATATGAACTTATTTGTCGCTAGCATGCTATTACTGGTTTTGGCAGACAATTTATTGCTACTATATTTAGGATGGGAAGGCGTTGGTATTTGTTCATATCTACTTATTGGGTTTTATTTTCAAGACAGGGCGAATGGACGTGCTGCGATAAAAGCATTTACTGTGACACGAATCGGTGATGTGTTCTTGGCTTTTGGACTATTTTTGCTATTCCGTGAATTTGGTACGCTAAATATACAAGATATTATTACCACTGCACCAACATTGTTTGAGACCAATAATTCAACTTTAGTATTAGCCACCATGATGCTTGTGGGTGGGGCTATGGGTAAATCAGCTCAAATACCTTTGCACACTTGGCTTGCAGATGCAATGGCAGGGCCTACTCCTGTTTCAGCATTAATCCATGCAGCAACTATGGTAACTGCCGGTGTGTATTTAATTGCTCGTATGCATCCTTTATTTATGTTAACGCCCGGAATACTTCTTTATTGGGTCGGTGGCGTGGGTGGTATTACATTAGTCGTTGCCGGCTTATGTGCGCTGGCTCAAACGGATATTAAACGCATTTTAGCGTATTCTACGATGAGTCAAATTGGATATATGTTTTTAGCCTTGGGGGTGGGAGCGTGGCAAGGTGCTATCTTCCATCTCATGACTCATGCCTTCTTCAAGGCTTTATTGTTCCTGTCTTCTGGTGCGGTAATTATTGCGGTACATCATGAACAAAATATTTTTAAGATGGGCGGGTTACGCAAAAAAATCCCGCTTGTTTTTTGGTGTTTCATTATTGGTGGCGGGGCATTAGCAGCGATACCGTGGATAACTGTTGGCTTTTATTCTAAAGAAGCGATTCTTTGGGAGGCTTATGCAGCCGGTCATCAAACCTTATTTTACATGGGCGTATTTGGGGCATTTTTAACTTCACTGTATACCTTCCGTATGATTTGGTTTACCTTTTTTGGTCTAGAGAAAACGCCTGCTCATAAATTAACAGGTCTATCTTATCAAATCCCGCTTATGGTATTGCTTGTCTTATCGACAGCTGTAGGCGCATTAATCTCTCCACCTCTTCAAGGGGTACTGCCTGACAGTGTGGGTCATATTTTAGAGCTAAATGGTAGTGCTCATGCGAAGCATACGGCAGAATATATTGCCATGGGTTCTATGGGAATAGGTTTTATTGTTGCTTATCTATTGTATGTAGCAAATAGCAGTAAACTGATTAACAAATTCAAATCATCACGGCTAGGCAGTGCCATTAATTATTGGTGTTATCACGGCTTAGGCTTTGATGCACTATACGACTTGATTTTTGTAAAACCGTTTTTATTCATTGGTAAATTACTAAAAGTTGATCCTGTTGATAAATCATGGAATATTCTACCAGCAATGGCTTCTGTTGGTAATAAAGTATTGACCATGACACAAACAGGTTCACTTAGAGGGTATGCCGCAAGCTTTGGACTGGGGATGGCAGTGTTACTGATACTTGTCATGATGACGGTGGTTTAAAATGACAGAAACTCAATTAGCTTGGATGTTGCCGGCACTTATTGCGATACCGTTTATATCTGGTACGCTATGTTGGTTAATAGAAAAAGTAAACAATCGTCTGCCACGTTGGATTGCTTTGATTGGCATGATAATTACTTTTATATTGACGCTTGTCTTGTGGAAAGAGGGTGGCTTTGCTGGGTTAAGTGAACAAGTTTTAGCACCAACCGATAAATTGCCCTGGTTCGCCGAATTTAATTTACCGTGGATAGATGCTTTTGGCATTCGATTTCATTTAGCAATGGATGGGCTTTCCTTACTCATGGTTGCACTGACAGCCTTTCTGGGTATCATGGCTGTGGGGTGTTCATGGGGCGAAATCCAGCGCCGTGTTGGTTTTTTTCATCTCAATTTGTTGTGGAGCTTGGGCGGTGTTATTGGTGTCTTCTTAGCCATCGATTTGTTCTTGTTTTTCTTCTTTTGGGAGATGATGCTTGTTCCCATTTATTTCTTAATTGCGATTTGGGGTCATGACTCGATAACCGGTAAGACTAAAGAGTATGCAGCAACTAAATTCTTCATATACACGCAGGCGTCTGGACTAATCATGCTGATTGGCATATTGGTGCTGGTTATCATAAGTTATACTCAGTCAGGTATCTGGAGCTTTAACTATAATGATTTACTTGGTACTAGACTAGGCGGATGGGAGTATCCTGTGATGCTCTGCTTCTTTATTGGCTTTGCGGTTAAATTGCCGATTATACCATTTCATGGTTGGCTACCAGATGCACATGCACAAGCACCAACAGCGGGTTCTGTTGATTTAGCTGGTATTCTAATTAAGACAGCAGCATACGGTTTAATTCGATTTGTATTGCCTTTATTTCCAGAGGCTTCTCATCAATTTGCGCCAATCGCGATGACATTAGGTGCTATAGGTATATTTTACGGTGCTTGGTTGGCGTTTGTACAAACTGATGTCAAACGTTTGCTCGCTTATACAAGTATTTCGCATATGGGGTTTGTGGTACTCGCTATTTATGCAGGTACTTTAATTAGCCTGCAGGGCTTAATGGTACAAATGATTGCGCACGGTCTGTCTTCTGCTGCATTATTCATCATGGCAGGTCAATTATATGAACGTTTGCACACTCGAGAGTTGCCACTAATGGGAGGCATGTGGGGTCAATTCCGTTATTATGCACCTTTACTAATGTTCTTCTGTGCTGCCTTACTCGGTATTCCAGGCACTGGAAACTTTATTGGTGAGATTCTTATATTATTAGGTTCATTTGAACATTATCCTATATTTGTGATTGTCGCTACATTCAGTTTAGTATGGGCTGGTTTATACTCCCTTATCTTGATTTATCGGGCATTGTTTGGCGAGCTAAATCATCCTAGATTAATCAAAGCTAAGCATACGGCTGCTGCCACCATTACCTCAAAGCAACCACTGACCTACGCTGCAGCAATTGAAGCAGAAAGTGAGAGTGCCTTAGATCAAATAGTACTTGCTAAAAATCCAACTGATATAGTGGAAAAACCACACAAACCAATTGTGCTATATGATTTGAATAAGCGTGAACTGGCGTTACTCCTAGTATTGGCCGTTGGTTTGGTTTGGCTCGGCTTGTATCCTCAACCTGTTTTGGACACATCGAGCCATGCAATGCAGTGGATTCACAATGCTTATGCTTACTCTGAAGTTTTAAACTTTGATAACCTATCTTCATTGAATGGCATAGGGGAGGCTCGCTAATGACTGATCTTACTTCAAATGCTTGGCAGGCCCTTTTACCATTTTCTCCCATTCTTATAGTTTCAATTACCTTACTTATTGCCATGTTAGGGATTACTATAAGGCGTTCACATTTTGTGACTGGAACGATAAGTGTCTTAGGACTAAATGTTGGTTTGGTAGTATTAATTGGCCAGATAATGGGCTGGTTTTTGGTTCCCCATAGTCGCTCAATGGATACTATGTATACAGTCGACCCTTTCGCACAATTTAATATGGTCGTTATTTTTATTTCTGCCTTGGCATGCTGTACCTTGGCGTATCCATATTTTAGAACCTTCAAAGACTATAAAGAAGAACTTTATTTATTGATGTTACTTTCAACTATTGGTGCTTTGTTAATGGTTTGCGCCCATAACTTGGCCTCATTTTTTATCAGTCTAGAGCTGTTATCGGTGCCTTTATATGGAATGTTAGCATATACATTTATGCGAAGCAGGTCATTGGAGTCCGGTCTTAAGTATTTGGTACTTTCAGCCACAGCGTCAGCAACACTGCTAATGGGTATGGCGTTTGTTTACGCTTCGACTGGTACGTTAAATTTTAAAGAAATAGCCACTGCACTAACAATGGTTAGCGATGCTCCTTTGATGATTTTGGGTGCGGCGCTGATGGTATTTGCTATTGCTTTTAAATTGTCAGTGGCCCCTTTTCATATATGGACACCTGACGTTTACCAAGGTGCTCCAGCACCAGTCGCAACTTTTCTTGCGTCAGTAAGCAAAATTGCAATGATGGCCTTAGCCATTCGGTTTTTCCTAACCACTACAATAATAACGATGCCTTCTGTCATTATGCTGTTGACTGTTAGTGCCACCCTATCCATATTAGTGGGTAATATATTGGCACTCAAACAGACAAACCTAAAGCGCCTGCTTGGTTATTCCTCAATTGCGCATATGGGTTACGTGTTAGTGGTTATCCTGAGTATTGGTCCTGGTGCCTATTCGATATCAAACATGTATATGGTCATTTATGCCTTAACATCCTTAGGTCTATTTGGCGTCATTACCCTAATGTCTAGCACCTACAAACAGTCAGGTGAAGCATCAGAGCTACATCATTATCAAGGCTTATTTTGGCGCCGCCCAGTATTAACAGGGGTTATGACTATTATGTTGTTATCTATGGCAGGAATTCCGTTAACGGCTGGATTCGTAACTAAGTTTTTTGCAATTGTTGCTGCGGTTCAAGGAATGCAATGGTTCTTAGCAGGCATGATTATACTAGGCAGTGCAATTGGATTATATTATTACCTTCGTGTTATGCTTACCTTATTCAAACGACCAAGTAAAACGATGGAGTTTGACGCTAGATGGCATTGGGGTATTCAAGTAGGTGGGTTAATGGTAATTGTGGTAACCCTTACCGTCATATACTTTGGTATATTACCTAATGACTTCATCCTATGGTCCGATCATTCCATAATTTGGTAAGTATTTGATATTTAATATCTTTTAAAGTGTTTTTAATGTTGGTAGCGTCTGTAAGATTTAACCAACACCGTTAGCTTTAATGGTAGATACAATCAAATTTAGCGGTTTTTTTAAGAACATTTGTGTGGTTAGGTCTAAGTGGTACTTATGAGTGATAATTCAGATAACATAGCTAGAGTTAAGGTACTGAGTAAAACCAGTTGGACTCCTACGCTGTTTAGCTTTACCGTAACCCGTCCAAAAAGCTTTAAGTTCACTGCTGGACAGTTTGTACGTTTGGGGGTTAATCCAAGTCGGCTTAACTTCCATAAAGTCACAAATGGGTTAAACAATACTGATTTGAACAGTACTGATATAAGTAGTACTGGTGTTAGTGACGATCAAGCCAATAGTAAATTCAATTCTGATAATGATAATTCTGCCATAGATGAAGATATCTTTAGAGCATACTCCATTGTGTCATCTCCCTATGATGAGGTACTGGAGTTTTTTTCAATTGTCATACCTGACGGTGCATTTACATCCCAATTGCAACACCTACAAGTGGGCGATGAGTTATTACTCAACACGACACCGTTTGGTTTTTTAACATTAGCTCGTTATCAGGAACCTGCCCCTAAAGACTTATGGCTATTAGCTACTGGAACTGGACTAGCACCCTTTTTATCTATGTTGCAAGATTTAAAGACTTGGGAAAATTATACGCACATCATTCTAGCATATAGTGCGCGTACTCAAAGTGAGCTTGCCTATGTCGATAGGATTAACAGATTAGTTGAAGACTTTGCTGCTCTTGTAGATAATCCTGCCAGCTTCACGTTTGTGCCCATCGTCACACGTGAGGTCATTAAAAGTGCATTAGATAAAAGATTGCCAGAGTTATTAAAGACTGGAGAGCTGGAAGGTTTTGTTGGTCGTCAGTTGGATCCTAATTCTTCACATGTCATGCTATGTGGAAACCCTCAAATGGTTGAAGATACCAAAGAGACTCTGAAAGAGATGGGATTGATCATGAATCGACGTGGGGTAGGAAATATTGCTGTTGAGAATTATTGGTAAATTTATTCGGGTAACGCGGTGTATTTAGCCACTTTATACATGATAGGTCTTTATTGAATTGGTAGGACTGTTATTACATTAGCTATGTCTATAATTAAATTAACGTCCAAATAGAAACCGCATATAGATTTAGCTATATGCGGTTTTTCTAACTTAATTATAGTGTTTTAAACGTAATGCAACAGTCTAATTAATAGGGCATTCGCCTTTCTCATAACTTATTAGTTCCGGAATATTTGAAGCTGAACAAGCGTTGCCAGCCGTTATTCTCGATACCGTACCATCAGTATTTTTAATTGTTGCACATACAGGATCATAATGCATGGTACACGCTCTTTGCGAAGGGCCTAAATCAGATGGATTCTCTATAGTAATGCCTTTATATGACTCAGGAGGTGTGTGCTGTTTAGAGGTCACACCATTAGTACATCCCGATAAGAAGATGGCTATGAGTAAGGTAGTATAAGTCAGGGGTTGTTTTGACTTTTTTAATACTAATGCACTTGGGTTATGAGGTCTAAAGTTCAACATTTGAATGCCAATAAGGTAATGATGAAGTAGCTGTTAGTTTGTCACTAATTAAGCATAGAAAGATACTACTTATCCAATTGTACATACTTATCAAAGTTTTGTACGTAATCATCAATATTGTCACTCAGCATTTGACGGTATTGTGAGGTATAAAACTCTAAGATTTCATTTTTCTCTTTAGCAAGGTCTTCTCCTTTCACAAAACCAATAGAAGCAACTGATGAGCTGTAACGTGCCGCCGCATATAATAGTGAGGCGCCTACTTGACCAGAATGTGCCTCTTTGCCAAGCTGGCTATTTGCTAATTCAATAATAGCATCAGCACGTTTGTAAAATGATTCAATATCAGCTGGAATCTCAATATCATTGGACTGATCAGCAATATGAAGACTGTCTTCAGTATGATTTAAATTTTGGTTTGTCATAAGTATCCTACGCATTAGTCTAAGTTATTAATAAAAACAACCGAAGTGTGCTGCACATTTAAAAGTAAGACTGCTAATAGCCAAAATTATGAGATAGCTTAAATATTGGCATCTGCTTTTAAGATGTCTGCTTTATCTGTTTTTTCCCATGTAAATGCAGTCTCACTTCCCGTGCGACCAAAATGACCGAATGTAGCGGTTTGCTGATACATAGGTTGTAGAAGATTGAGCATATGAGTTATACCGTAGGGGCGCAAGTCAAAATGAGTACGGATAAGCTCAATGATGGTTTCATGACTTATCTTGGAAGTACCAAATGTGTTTACAGCAATAGATGTTGGTTGAGCAACCCCAATCGCATAGCTAATTTGCACTTCACAACGGTCAGCTAAACCTGCGGCAACAATGTTTTTTGCGACATAACGACCTGCATAAGCCGCACTACGGTCTACTTTTGAGGGGTCTTTACCACTGAAAGCACCGCCACCGTGACGGGCCATACCGCCATAGGTGTCAACTATAATTTTTCGACCGGTTAGACCGGCATCACCTACGGGGCCACCAATAACAAACTTGCCAGTTGGGTTGATATGGTAGCGTGTATGTTTGTGAAGTAGGTTAGTGGGTAAAACCTGCTTAATAATCTCTTCCATAACCGCTTCTTGAAGCTCTGATTGAATAATGCTTGGGTCATGTTGCGTTGATAAAACAACCGCATCAATGGCAGAGGGAATACCGTTGGAGTATTTTAAGGTTACTTGAGCCTTGGCATCAGGACGTAGCCATGGTAGATCACCTGAACGGCGTAGCTCTGACTGACGCTCCATTAAGCGATGAGCAAACTGAATGGGCGCAGGCATTAGTACGTCCGTCTCATTACTGGCATATCCAAACATCAAGCCTTGATCTCCAGCACCTTGATCTTCGGGGTTTGAGCGGTCTACCCCTTGAGCAATTTCAGGTGACTGCTTACCAATCATATTAATAACTGCACAAGTATCGCCATCGAAACCTAAGTCAGAGTGATGATAACCGATACCATTAACAGTATCACGTACAATGCGTTCAATATCGATATTAGCTGTCGTCGATATCTCTCCAGCTAAAACGACTGCCCCAGTCTTAACCAATGTTTCACAGGCCACACGTGCGTGCAAATCCTCCCTCATGATAGCATCCAGCAAAGCGTCTGAGATTTGATCAGCCATTTTGTCAGGATGACCTTCGCTAACAGATTCTGAAGTAAAAATTTGATAATCATGCATAGTAGAATTGTCACTTATTTGCAGGCGCTGTCTTAACAGTGATGTCATTTGTTGTATATATAATAAACATAATATGACAGACGGAAATAGGATTAATAGAAAATGGTCTATATATTACCTTGAATCATAGTAAAACTCTAGTATGGTTACTGTCTAATAGTGAAATTGATTAATATACGGATTTAATGTTGCTAATGAGAGGCGAAATAATCTTAAATTTCACTAGATACGCATCAATAGCCTCTTGGAGCCAACTTTGTCACTCTTTATCCATATAGTAATAATTATCCATAGAGTCATAATTATCAGGAATATCTAAAACGATGAGTGGTTTATTATTAGAAGTTGTTCGAGAATATTCTTTAATGAACTTTTTATGCTTATATCCCATAATGAAGATAATATCTAACCATAGGATATCGCCCAAAGACAATAAATGGCGTGCAGACCTATATATTTGCGCTTAACGTACGTAGTAATCAGGGTGTTCTCTATAAAACATTTCAGCCATTGGGCTACGCCATTTACTTTTCGAATAAACAAAGAGTAGATTCATCAAAGCTCTATAAACTTAGACTTGTCTTTAAACATGCATTCTTCATAAACAGGGCATTTGCCGCACTTTGGAGTCCTAGCTTGGCAGGTATATCGACCATGCAAAATTAAATAATGATGAGCATCCACTAAAAAATCTTCAGGAACACGTTCTAGTAGCTTTTTCTCAACCGCCAGTACCGTTTTTCCAGTAGCCAGCCCTGTACGATTACTAACCCTAAATATATGGGTATCCACCGCCATAGTAGGTTGTCCAAAAGCAGTATTTAAAACCACATTGGCTGTTTTGCGACCGACTCCAGCAAGTGCTTCTAAGTCTTTACGAGTATCTGGTACTTGACCATTATGTTTTTCAATTAAATCGTGACAAGTTTTAATGATGTTTTTAGCTTTAGAATTAAAAAGTCCAATTGATTTTATGTATTCTTTTAGGCGGTCTTCGCCGAGCGATAAGATAGCTTCTGGGGTATTAGCGATAGGGAATAATCGTCTAGTTGCGATATTAACACTAACATCAGTGGCTTGAGCTGATAACATAACCGCAATCAATAACTCAAAAATACTGCTGTATTCAAGTTCGGTTACGGGTTCATCAATTGTAGCAGCAAGCTTTTCAAAAAAAGCACGTACATCACGATTGGGTAGCCGCCGTGAGGCTGGGGTATTTGCTGTTTTATGCTTAATGGTTTTACTCATAGTAACTCTAAATAGTAAGGCCAAATAGTAAGGTCAAATAGTAAGGTCAAATAGAAAATCTAAATATTGACGCTTCATAGTAAGTTTTAACTAGTAACTATTGAATAGCCAAGCTACTGGCGGCCAATCAATACGGGTAAGAGGTAGCACTATTGTAGATTATAAATAAAATTCTAGTTGATAAAGCTGTTGAGTTGATCTTTTAAAGAATCTAGCTCTGCTTGTTTTTTCTGGTTATAACGAACACTCAATTGTTTTTCTAATTTTTTAATTTTGGTCCGAATCTTGGCCGTAGCGATAGTTGCCTTAGCTTCGGCCTCATTAATATCTAAGCTTTTATGTGCCGCATTACCCAGCTTAGTTTCAACCATACTGGTAACAGGTTTCGCATGCGCACTATCTGACATGTGCTCAGCTACACGATTCAAATGTGTGTGGTAGCGAGTGCGCAAGTGTGCCTGTTCTTGATTTCTATATTCGATAGTGTCAAATTCGGCCCCTCTTTTGATTTCAACTAAATCAATACAGTCGACAGGGCAGGGTGGTAGGCATAATTCACAACCCGTGCATAAATCTGTAAAAATGGTGTGCATATGTTTGCCAGTGCCTACTATCGCATCAACAGGGCAAGCAGGAATACATTTTGTACAGCCAATACAGTCGTCTTCCCGAATAATAGCACGCACTTCATTCGGGCGCTGGGTGTTCGGATTAATAGGCCACTGAGAAGGACGCGCTATTAAGGCGTTGCGATCTAAAAGATGAGCAATAGCATCCGTTACAGGCTGACCACCAGGTACACACTTATTATGAGGCTCATTATTCTTTACTATCGCAACAGCATAGGGCAAACAGCCATCTGCATGGTCGCATAATCCACACTGAGTTTGAGGTAATAGAGCATCAACTGCCGCAATTTTTTCACGGTCTTGCTTATCCATAGAACTAAGGTTTAAACGCTTAAATAAGATAGGAAGGTTGTCTAATCTTTGTGTGCTCATCGCTTGTATTATCATCAACAGTTGATTGTTATTGAATAAGTAAGATAGTCTATCATAACCGTTTACTGTGGGTATCTATATCAAAATAACGACAACGCCAAGTTATCGTTATTGACTATTCTTTAGCTTGAAAGTTTTTACAATTGTGTGCGTTTAATAGCTATTGAAATATTTAGGCTTATTAACAGAGGTCTCTATACAGCCAATAATTTATTCAGGCTGTCAACACTGACCCGTAGGGCACGGTAGCCTACAGGTTGAGATTTTTCATATCCATTTAAATAGTAATCAATGCTGAGTATGATATCTGCGATTTGCGCTAAAATAATATCGCCGATGGGCGTTTTAGAATCTATAACTTTAGTTTCCATAAACTTGGCCAAGCGGTTTAGTATGGTATACCCATCCGATAAATCCAGAAAGTAGAGCGCACCAGAAACTTGCTTAATCAAGGTGGGTATCTCAGAAAGTATTGATATATCACTATAATCACTTTCAATATAATCGTTAATAATATGTTCAATGGTAGTAATAATAATTCGGCTTTCTTTGACTAACGTCTCGTAAGCCGTGTTGAGTTGATATGCTGAAATCTTTGAATTATGAAGGGGCTGCATAATAGCGCCAGGAGTATGAGACTTAGCCAAATATACGGCAGCATTCTCACTGATCATCAATGATCCCAGTAGCTTATCGAAGTCTTCAGAGCTTGGTGTATCCCATTGACTAACTTCTTGCGCTGATGCTTTCAATGCGGCCGCGGCTTCATTCAGATTGATGAGATGTAAAGTTGAAGCCAAGGTGTTTAGCTTGACTGAAATTTCTTTGGCATCCTGTTTTGTAGGGTTTTCACTTTCCCCTCGTACAAATGCGTCAACACGCTCTTTAATGATATCAATACTATTTTGGATCAGTTTATTTATTGTATTTGCAACTTCGCCATCTGGACCATATAGGTAGTACTTCATTTGGGTAAGCTGTTCATCATTTAAACGAGTTGAATCAATTCTCCGCTTAATACCTTGAGCCAATTCATTTTCACGAGAGCAGGCAAAGCTAATTAAGTTTGCAAATTCACTATTATTAGCCGATAGGTAGCCATTAAACTGTTGTTCTAAAAATATGAGAGTTCTCTTTTGTGAGTCATTTAAAGGTAAAATAGAGCTAATATTATATGTTACGGCTTGGGCAGCTTGCCAAAATAGCTTATCAGAATGCTTGGCAATTAAACGACAAACATTACTCATAGTTTCAAGTTTTTGAGCGTCTTTATCCGCTAATTTACCGTTCTTATTCGCTAAAGCAACCTCTAATCCGGCTCTATAGCCCATAATTAATGGCTGTGAATTTATAGGCAAACTTTGAATAGCCTCATAATGAGCTTCTGGATCTACAATTGATATGTTTGAGTAGTCAGAAGTGATAAACGTTTGTTCGTCGATTAAATTACGACCAATATTGGCATTCAATTTGTTTATCACTGGAACTAATAAAGTAGGTTCTATGGTTTCCTTTAAAAGTACAAATTCTATGTACCGCCCTAATGTCATTACCCCTTCAGAAATGTTAAGTATTAATTCTTCATTGGAATTATCACCCTCATCATAAAGTTTGCGAATACTGATAGCTAAAACATTCGCTAGTTCGCTAACGCCGTATAATGCAATTAGTTTTAATACCGAAGATAGTTGTTTAAACATATCAATTGAATCGATCAATAAAGGGGCTTGCTCTTGATCGTCATAAAACTCACTGAGGTGGGTTTCTGCATTTTTTAACGTAACTTTAATTTCTGGTATTAATAGATAGAGTAGTGGTAAATTAAAATTTGTAGCGCTTAGCGGTTTAAATGATATATTTTTTTGGCTAAATGGCATAAAATCGCTTCCAGTGCTAGGTAATCTATATTACCGAATAAGTATCATGTTTATAATATTAGGTCTTTATGAAAAGACTGGTTTTTAATCTTTCAGCTAGTTTAACAGCTCCACTAACGTCATAGTTGTTTGGTTGCAAACAGTGATGGAGATCTGCTTCGTCAGTAATTTGCGACAAGCAATGAACCTCTTGTAAGATAGATAAATTGGGATTATTAGCGATTAGACTAGCTACCCAATTAAAATGTTGAATAAAGTTGGTTTTGGCGACAATGAGTTTATCAGCAAGATGGCTAAAATCAGTATGTGAGCCGCCGCCTTCACTTTGTGCATCCTCATCAATAGCAAGTGAGACTTGCCCACCTGTCATAGCAAGATATACTTCAGCTAAAATCTCAGCATCCAATAATGCCCCATGAAAAGTACGGTCCATTTTACCGACATTTAAACGACGCACAAGCGCATCAAGTGTGTTTTTTTGACCAGGATATTGCTGCTTAGCCATTACCAACGAGTCAGTTACCGTAACTTTATCAGCAAAGTCTGTAAGCCCAACTTTATCAAACTCCATTGATAAAAATGTCATATCAAAAGGGGCGTTATGAGCAATAATTTCTGCACCACTCATGAAATCGTATAGTTTCTGCGCTACCTCATCAAATGTAGGTTTATCTGCTAAGAATGCTTCTGTAATACCATGAATACGTATTACTTCATCATCCATACCACGTTTGGGGTTAATATAAACGTGTAGTTTTTCGCCAGTAAATTTGCGATCAACAAGTTCTACAATACCTACCTCAATCACTCTGTCGCCCTTAAGCGCATCAAGACCAGTAGTTTCCGTATCCATAATCAACTGGCGACCCAGCTCTCCTTTATGAGTTGGATCTGGTAGTAGGGGCTTGAAGTTAGGGTTTGCACGGCTTGTATCACCATCAAATTCGGCAATAGTATCCTCATTATCGAGCTGCGATACCTTTGCAGGTTGCTCAGTTGAATGGGTTTGGTTGATTGCTAAAGCGGAATCTGAGTTCATTTTTCTATCATTAAAATTTGAGTCAAGATGATTGACTCTGGTGTCACCATTAAGCATATCATTTGTAGAGTGTTCTTCATAATCAGTAGCCATAGCGTGTTCAGCCTCACTCTCCAAATCGCTATCCAGATTACTCTCTAAATCAACATCTAAATCATTTTCAAACCCTAAGGGATCAGTAAAAAGCCAGTCATCTTCTATATTAGACTTGGCATCTTGATTAGAGAGGTTAGTGCCAGAAGATGAGTTTGAATGATGTTGGGACATGGGCTGCCTATCAATTTGAAAAGTCTTAGATTGCTGATGATGTTCTTTTACAGAGTCATTTGTTGAACAGTTATTTAGTTTTTTTTTAAAGTATCGGATACTGTATCTGAACCTACAGTATTATCAGAAGACGCTAATATGCCTTTATTAGCCAGTTCATCAGCCTTTTCATTACCGGCATGCCCCGCATGACCTTTGACCCAATGCCAATTGACATCCCTGGCACTTTGTAAGGCATCAAGGCGTTGCCAAAGTGCTTGATTCTTAACTGGCTTATTGGCGGAGGTCTTCCAACCTTTTTTCTTCCAACCATGTATCCACGATGTTATACCATTTTTCACATAACTAGAGTCTGTCCATATCTCAAGCATATCTTGACTAGGGCTTTTTTCAAGTGCAATGATGGCACCCATCAGCTCCATTTGATTGTTAGTGGTGTGCGATTCACCGCCAAAATATTCAATGTGAGTGCCATCACTTAATATTAATAGAGCGCCCCATCCGCCAGGCCCTGGGTTGCCTTTGCAGGCACCGTCAGTAAAGGCAATAGTAGTGTTGGGTTTCGGGTTTAGAACTGACATAAGGGCTCACATAGCTAGATTATAAATGACGAGGTAGGAGACTATAGATTAGTGTGAATAGTATAGCAAAATTTGTCAACTCAATCTGTTTAGCTGAATTATTTAATGCACATTGATAACATCGATTGACAGAAGTTTGCTAGAATGAACGTTGAAATTATTAGATAATTTGGGTGGATATGACAAAGAGATGTCATACTAAAATTACATTTTTTTGAATATATTGCCTTTTTAGTTTAAGGTACTTCTCTTTATTTAAGATGTTGTATATTAAAGTTGCTGTATATTAAAGTTGCTCAGGAATTTATTTTGAATCCATTTACAAAAAGGCAAAAAAAACATGATCCCATAATTTGTAGGAGATATCAGACACTTATGGGAGCTTTTATGCTGTTCATGGGGTTATGTTTACCAGCATGTGATAATTTAGGAAAATCAGATCATAGTGAGTCTAATCACGCGTATGATGAAGTTAAAGATGACGATAAAGATAAGCAGTCATTAAAAGCAAATAGCCGTATTTTTTCTGGCTGCTATACCGTTGATAAATCAGAACCCGCTCAAATCAAGGTTAGTCAGCAAGATAATGGGTTAGTCATGCAAATGAAAGAGCCTTTATCGGCAAAGCGGGTGTGGGATAGCCCAGAGCCCCTTGAGATTTTAGACGTTAACCAGTCTTCAAATTACTTTTCTATCGAGTCAAAAGAAGTGACTCACCTGATTGCAAGACCAGACAAGCTCTTGGTTATCGCTCATGTTGACAGTGCCTTTGCAAATATGGATCCTCTATTGGATAGTGATTATTTAGGGTATATACTTCAAGGCGCAAATACGATCTTTAAAGTTGAATGTGACGACATACATAGTGATGAGGTTGTAGAAGGTAAAATGAGTAACATTACCATCAAAACATTGCCAAATACTAATTCACTGTAGGACTAGGATTAAGATTAGATGGGGTTTTTGAATTATCTACTATTAGGTGCTATTGCTTATGGCTTGGGATGGGCAGTGCGGATATATGTCCTTGAAAACGGGGTAATGCCAAAAGAGCCATATAGTATGAAGCATCCTATTGTAATAAGATATTTGGCTTTATTTTTTTTGTTTATGTTAGTGGTTTCAGCGTTATTGGGTCGCTTTGTTATCGGTCATAATGAAATTGATATTCCTTTTATTGTTGTCAACAGTATCGTGTCTACTTTTGTGTTTTCATTTGGGCTTAGTCCAGATCATGTGCAGCACGATTTACCTGATTAATCGTTAAAATAGAACAATCGCAATCAACTTATTTATGATATCCCAAAGATGAATAATGTTAATGGTGCAATTATTCTTTAGTTGTTCATTTAGATTTTGCGACGCCAATCATATCGTTAGCTATTTATGTTATAGTCACATAGCTGATAAGCAATATATTGTCTAACCCAATTGTTAGTCGCTAAGCAAGTCTTGCATAAATCAAATATAAAAAAGTGAAGCCAGTAAGATGGCTTCACTTTTTTTTAAGTCACAGGTTTTAAGGGGTTATTAATGAGGTACTATTATCATTAGTAGAGCCATCTATAGAGTTAGCTGTGTTACCGGAAGCTGGTGATGAGTCATCTTGTTGTGTAGTGGTTTCAGTTTCTGTTATAAGAGCATCAGGCTTTTTATCGTTATCGAGATCCACCGAATCGACCACTCTGCGCTTGATGACTGTTTTGGTTCTGCCATTTTGCAGAGCGTTTGCCTCCGCTTCAGATACCAATACAGGCGCACTAGCAGCTTGAATAGCTTCTACTGCTTTTTGCTCATTACTTTTAATACTGGCAATATTAGTCAGATTGCGATGTCGTGGCGTTGGAATGGCGTTATTATCAATTAAATTGGCACCACCACCTAATGCTTGGTACAAGTCAATTTGATTGTTCAGCCTTTCTTGTTCAAGGTTTAAGATGGTTTGCTGAGTAGAGAATAATGAACGCTGAGCGTCAAGCACACTTAGATAATCGTCAATTTGAGCAATATAGCGGGCTTCTGAAATATTAAATATCTCATCATAGCTTTTCTGTAAGCGATATTGTGACTCAGTCCTTGCATCCAAAGTAGCCCGCTCCGCTAATACATCGCTAACCTCACGAAATGCTGATTCGATTGTATTTTCATAATTGGCTAAGGCTTGTTCTCGTTCAATTTCTGCAACCTCGTAGTTGGCATCTAATTGACCTGCATCAAAAATCGGTACACTAACTGAGGGGCCAAACGACCAGCCAGCAGCACTGCTTTTAAATAAATCAGACAAATCACTGCTTGAATACCCAAATCGCCCAGTGAGACTGATACTAGGGTAGTAAGAAGCCCGAGCAACATCAATATTTGCTCCAGCAGCTTTAAGTTGATATTCAGCTTGGAGGACATCTGGACGATACAATAGTAATTCACTAGGTAAGCCAGCACTTAGAACTTGCGTGGTAGCAATCGAAGAGACAGCTGGGTCAGGTAGCATATTGTCTGTTATAGGTGCACCGACAAGGTATTTGAGTGCGTTTTTAGCTTTCAAGACACCACTTTGTGCATTTAATACGGCTATTCTTGCAGTTTCCACAGAGGCCTCAGCTTGTAGAGAAGGGGCTTTTGAATCAATACCAGCATTTAAGCGTGCTGTTGTAATACGTAGTGACTCTTCACGGCTGGCTAATGTTTTACTGGCCAGCTCAAGTTGCTTCAACTGATAGCTTAAATTGACATAACTTTTTGCGATATTAGCAATTAAACTGACTTGAGCGGTGTCCCGTGCAGCGGCGGTAGCCAGATAATTTTGTAGCGCTTGATCTTTTAAGCTAGAGATTTTACCCCAAAAATCAAGCTCATAACCTGCCATACCCAGACCAACACTGTAATTATCACTGGTCATGCGTTTATTTGCTTGAGGACTATAGTTTGAGCTGCGTGAGTATTCGCCGTTACCACTTAATGAAGGCAAATCTTTATTATCTGTAATGCGATATTGGGCTTTGGCTTTTTGAATCGCCAAAACAGCTTGTCTCACATCTTTGTTGTTTTCCAGACCAAGTTGGATTAAGGACTTTAGTTTAGGGTCAGTGTAGAAGCTTTGCCAGCGAACCGCTGCTAAACTAGAAGGTACTTTATTATCGCCATATACTTCATAGCCACCGTTTTCATTTAGTGGGATATTGGGTCGGGCTACTACAGGGTCTGTTTGTAAAGGAGGTATGGTGTGACAAGCAGTGATTGCCAATGTCAAAGCAGAGACCCCACATACACGCATCCATCTACTCTTGTATCCTATGCTATTCATATCTTCCACGGTTTTACCTTGTGATTTATTAAATAAGTTTGAAGATGCCATCATTATGTGTTGTCTCCAAAATTAGCAGGGGCAGTACCATCTGCAACACCATTATGAGAATATACGTTAGGTTTTTGACTAGAATGGGTGTCATTTGAAGATGAATTGGAATTACCACCGTTGCTGCTATTTTTATGTTTAAAAATAGAGCGTACCCATACGTAAAACATAGGAATAAAGAATACTCCTAACAAAGTAGCGGTAACAACGCCGCCTACGACGCTGGTACCAATGGCATTTTGACTACCCGCACCAGGGCCACTCGCAAGGTATAAAGGCACCACACCAAAACCAAAGGCAAGCGATGTCATAATAATAGGACGCAACCGTTGTCTCGCTGCTGTCATTACAGCCTCTCGTAATGAATAGCCTTCTTCTTGGTGCTCTTTGGCAAACTCAATGATTAAGATAGCATTTTTAGCGGACAATCCAACCACTGTTAATAGACCTACCTGTAAATATATATCATTGGCAAAATCTCTAAACCATGTGAATAGTACAGCACCTAATACCCCTAATGGTACCACTAAAATAACAGAGAAGGGGATAGACCAGCTTTCATAAAGTGCTGCTAGACATAAAAAGACAACCAAAATTGAGAGCGCATAAAGCATAGGTGCTTGTGCCCCAGATTTTTGTTCTTCAAGTGACAAACCTGTCCACTCAAAGCCAATACCTTCAGGAAGCTGTTCAACCATTTTTTCCATAGCATCCATAGCCTCACCAGTACTAACGCCTGGCGCTGCACTACCCTGAATATTCATAGTGGGAAAACTGTTATAACGATTCAAACTGGGCGAGCCTGTCTGCCATTCGCTACTTGAAATACCTCCTAGTGAAATCATATCACCTGAGTTATTACGTACATACCATTTATTTATGTCTTCTGGGTTGGTTCGGCTATCTGCTTCGCCTTGTACGAAAACCCGTTTGATACGCCCTCTATCAATAAAGTCATTCACATAGGCTGAACCCCAGGCGGTAGACAACAAGCTATTAATATCTGTCATGGCTATGCCATAAGCGGCAGCTTGTTCATGGTCAATATCCACTTTGAATTGAGGGGCATCTTCTTGACCATTGGGGCGTACACCTACAACCTGATCATTTTGTGCAGCCATACCAAGTAGCTGATTACGGGCAGCAAGCAATCCTTCGTGGCCTATATTACCGACATCCTGCAACATTAAGTCAAAACCACTAGCGTTGCCAAGTTCTGTAATGGCTGGCGGCACAATAGCTCTTACCAGTGAAGCTTCATTAATACCAGCAAAATATTTATTAGACCTTTCTTGAACCGCTTGAACCGTGTTCTGTAGACCGGTTCTGGTTTCCCAGTCTGAAAGACGAATAAATGCTAACCCCATATTTTGTCCTTGTCCGGCAAAGCTAAATCCGGCAATGGTAAATACAGCCGCAATATTATTTTCTTCTTCAGTTTCGTAATAACCGCGAACCTTATCAAGAACATCTTGGGTTTCGTCTAAAGTAGATCCTGTCGGTAGCTGGACCAAAGCCATCATGATACCCTGATCTTCTTCAGGCAAAAATGAGCTTGGTATGCGCAAGAATATAGCAGCCATGATACCTATAATGGCGGCATATCCCACTAAGTATAACCATTTAAAGTCAATACTTCTGCCAATAAAACCTTCATAAGAACGACTTAACTTATCAAAGCTACGGTTAAACCAGCCGAAGAAACCTTTCTGCTCCTTATCTTTATCATGAGATTTACCTCTTTTTAATAAAGTGACACATAAAGCAGGTGTAAAAATAAGCGCTATTACTGCTGATAGAACCATGCTAGTAATTAAGGTAATTGAAAACTGACGGTAGATAACACCCGTTGAGCCACCAAAGAATGCCATAGGGACGAATACAGCGGAAAGAATCAAGGCAATACCAATCACGACTTTACTAATCTCGCCCATAGATTGCAAGGTTGCCTCTTTAACCGAAATATCAGGATTTTCTTCCATAATACGTTCAACATTTTCGACAACAACAATGGCGTCGTCTACCAGCAGACCAATGGACAACACCATAGCAAACATGGTCAGTACGTTAATACTAAAGCCTGCGATATACAGGATGGCAAAAGTACCTAATAAAACAACTGGCACTGCTAATGTTGGAATAATAGTGGCGCGCCAGTTTTGTAAAAATAGAAACATGACTATAAATACAAGTACGATAGCTTCTATAAGTGTTTTAACTACCTGTTCAATGGACAGAACAACGAATGGTGTGGTGTCGTATGGAACCACAGCGGTAAGACCAGGCGGAAAGTTTTGTTCTAACTGTGCCATTCGCTCGCCAACTAATGCCCTCGTTTCGAGAGCATTAGAACCTGGTGCTAAAGAGATACCCATACCGGCGGATTCTTTACCGTTAAATAGAGCATTGACACTATAGTTCTCACTGCCAATTTCAACTTCAGCGACATCCCCTAAGTGAACTTGTGCACCTGTGTTGTCAGTTTTTAATAAAATATTCCTAAAATCTTCTGGTGTTTGTAAAAGACTTTGTACAGTGACAGTGGCGCTAATAACTTGTTTTTCAATATTAGCAGGCGCTTGTCCTAGCTGACCAGCAGACACTTGGGCATTTTGTGCTCGAATGGCGTTTACCACATCACTAGGCATCAGGTTAAAGCTACGTAGACGTGTGGGGTCTAACCAAACTCGCATGGCATATGAAGAGCCAAAAAGACGAACGTCGCCAACCCCTTCAACGCGACTGATTTGATCAACTACATTTGACGCCACATAGTCAGCAATATCCGCGCGATCCATATTGCCGTCTTCGGACACAAAGGCTTGTACCATCAAAAAGCTACTAGAAGATTTGTTTACATTGACCCCCTGACGCTGAACGGATTCAGGAAGAGAGCTCATTGCTGCTTGCAGTTTATTTTGGACTTGGACTTGTGCTGTGTCAGGGTCTGTGCCATTTTCAAATGTTAGAGTGACTGTGCCTCCTCCATTTGATGAACTTGACGATGACATATACATCAAGCCGTCAAGTCCTTTCATACGTTGCTCAATGACCTGAACAACTGAGTCCTCAACCGTTTGTGCATTTGCGCCTGGATAGTTGGCGCTGACGTTAATAGTAGGCGGTGCAATGCGGGGATACTGTTCAATTGGTAGATTAATAACAGATATGATACCTACCAACATAATTAAAATGGCAATTACCCATGCAAAAATAGGGCGGTTAATAAAATATCGTGACATGATTTTTTCCTAGTCTGCCTATTTTTGGATTAGTTTTCAGACTCTGTGTTGCGTCCGTTTCCCTTTTGACCAGTTTTAGCGTTAGGCGCTACAGGACCTACGGATTTATCTGAACCAGGGTTGACTGGCCCTTGATCCTGTCCAGAATTTGGCGCAACCGGCCCCTGACCTAGTCTAGGGGCATGAGATATTTCCGAATTTTCGGTAGAGGATAATTTGAAGGGTTTGGTAACCACTTCTTGTTTAGGCTTCACTTTAGACCCGCCAATAACCACCAAGTTTTCACCCGCTTTTAAACCCTCAGTCACAATCCATTTCCCTTTATAGGTACCGTTTACAGAGACTGGGCGGATTTGAGCCTTATTATTAGCATCAACAATATACACTTGTGTATCGCCCTTCGGGGTTCGAATTAGGGCACTTTGAGGGATTAAAACGGCATTATTTATTAGCCCTTGTGTCATACGGGCTGTAACAAACATACCAGGGATTAAAATATAATTATCATTTTTAAAGACTGCCCGTAAAGTAACTGAGCCTGAATCTTTATCAACCTTAGCTTCCGCTAATGATAACTGTCCACGAATAGGATAGGTTGAGCCATCTTCCAAAACAAGTTCAACAGCGCTGCTTCCAGGTTTTAAAGCACCGCTGGCTTGCTGTTTCTTAAGCTTAAGCAGATCTGATGAGGATTGACTAATGTCAACATATATCGGATCTAGTTTAGAAATGGTGACTAAAGGATTGGCTTGATTAGCATTGACTAAAGCACCTGCTGTTACGGCAGAGCGGTCTGTTTTTCCAGCAATAGGCGCGCGAATAATAGTACGGTTTAGATTTAACTCACTTCCTGACAGTTGCGCTTTTGCCGTATTAACCGCCGCTTCTGAGCTGGCGATATTCGCTTTTGCTTGGTCAACAGCGGCTTGGGCGCTGGCATATGCGGCTTGGGCCGTTTTATAATGAGTTAAAGCTTGGTCATATTGTTGCTGTGAGATAGCTTTTATATCAACCAATGGTTCAAGTCGTTTTAAATCAGTTTGTGCTTGTTCGAGTTGGGCTTGTTGAGAAGCTTGATTGGCAAGCGCATTATTATAAGCCGCTTTAGCCGTATTAACATTTGCATTCGCTTGCTGCACAGCAGCAGTGTTAGCGGCTTGAGCCGACTGATAATTTTCAACACTTAATTTATATAAAGGTTGCCCCTTGCTGACCATACTGCCTTCACGGTATAAAATTTCATCAACTATCCCCGTTACCTGCGGGCGTACCTCGGCTTCCTCATAGACCACTGTACGACCAGAAAATTCGTGTATTAATGGCACAGTTTCAAACTGGACAGGGACTACATTTACCGTTACTTTTGGCATCTGTTGCTGAGCAGTGGTAGATTCATTGTTTCTATTATCACAGCTAACGAGACATAAGCCAGAAACTGCTAAACTTGCAGCTAAGAATAGGCGAGTTTGATACATAAGTTCTATCCTTTGATAATTCACTACACATTGTAGCAATGAAAGGTTATAAAATTTTAAGGAATTATTTAAAAATTGTAATGTTAGGTGTTAGCAAGGTAGAAATTTTAGACGCTGCAAAATTTGTATAAAAACTTTTAAAATTAGACGGATAGGTTAAATGAAAAGCCACAGATAAGTGGCTTTATAAATAAGATAAACAAAGAATGGATTACTTATACATGATCTAAGTCAGGTTAGAGTAATTGTTTTTAGCTTTTACATAAATCCACATCGCATTTAAAGCACGATGATAGCTATGTCATCTAGTAAATATCATATAATGAGGCATTATAAATCTTAATATGCTCAATAACTTACACAAGACGAGAGCTGGCAAGCTCAGTAAGTTGCCATAACCCATGACGATATTTATTCTCAGGTAATTGAGCTAAAGCTTGTTGCGCTAGACGGGTTTCCTCTATTGCACGATCTCTACAATAGTCCAAAGCCCCAGTTGATTTTACCAAATCGATAAGCTGTTTAGCATTATCTGCTTTGCCTGTTTGAACCGCAATTCTAAGGGTGTTATATTTTTCTTTATCAGATTCTTTTAAAATTCTAAGAGCGACTATAGTTGGTAATGTTGGCTTACCTTCTGCTAAATCATCTCCTAAGTTTTTACCCATAACATCACTGTCTCCACTATAGTCAAGCACGTCGTCAATGATTTGAAACGCATTACCAAAATGTTGTCCAAAATCCTTGAAGGGCTGCATAAACTCCGGTTTATTCTGCAAAATTGCCACACCACACGTTGCCATCATAAACAACCGTGATGTTTTACCATCTATAATACGCATATAATCATGTTCGGTAGCAGCAGGATTATGCTGATGTTGTAGCTGTAAAACTTCGCCTTCAGCAATATCACAAGTACCGTCAGAAAATAGCTTTAGTAATGGAAGGCTCTGAAAATCGACTAATAAATTGAAAGAACGTGCAATTAAATAGTCTCCAACTAATACTGCGGTAGGATTATCCCACGCGGCATTCGCGGTTGGTTTACCACGGCGTAGACCTGATTCATCAATCACATCATCATGCACTAATGTGGCTGTATGTAGCATCTCAGTAATTGCCGCTAAATGCATAGCCTCATTCGATGGGCTATCATGGCATAGGCGAGAGCATAAAAGTGTTATCAAAGGTCGCATGCGTTTGCCACCGGCATTGATAACGTGTTGAGACACACTCATTACTAATTGCACTTTCGAGTTTAAACTGCCAAAAACTTGCTTATCCATAATGGCGAAGTCATTGGCAACGATTTTTTGAATGTCTTTATAACTGAGTGATGAATGACAGGATGGAGATGTGTCAGTTACGGGGTTTGATTTTATAAGAGTCATAGTTAGTCAACTGCAGCAAAAATAATATAATAAACAGTAATAAAAAGTAAAAATAATAGGAAATGTATTAAAAGCTAAAGCTATAAACATATAAGAGTTTCAATAGCAAAACATAGCCTGCCAACTGATTTATAAAAATTATCTATATAAACTCATTACCGACAATCGGAAAACATGACTAATAAAATTTTGCATCATTTAGCATCTAGGTATTAGCATTTGGCATATAGGCAAATGTCAAAATTTTATGTAATAACTCTAAACTATTGTGATTTTATATCTTCACGACTCACACTCTGATCATGTGAGTTACTGGGTAAGATTATAGCGTTTGAATGCTCTACTACCAGTCAAAGTTTTAAATAATTTTACAAGCATCATAGCATAGGCTTAAATTTCAATCATTACTTGCATTTTAAATCATTAATGCGTAGAATTCTGTCTTCATATTTAAAGCTTATATAACTTGTTTGGTTTAGCATAAAGCGAGCCTTTGAGTATATGAGCTATTTTTCTGTAACTTTCCCTGTCGTGTTCGTAAGTCAGGCAAAAGCTGAAGCGTTATTAATCATTTTTATCAATGTATTGATAGCCACGGCACACGGGTTAAACGGAGTCATAAGATGTACGCAGTTATTAAAAGTGGTGGTAAACAACATCGTGTAAGCGTTGATGAGCTACTGAAAGTTGAGCTTCTTAAAGCTGAGAAAGGCGAAACAATCAAAATTGACGATGTATTAATGGTTGTTGATGGCGAAGATTATAAAATTGGTCAGCCAGTTGTTGAAGGCGCTAGTGTTGAAGCTGAAGTAGTAGAGCACGGACGTGGTAAAAAGATCCGTATCGTTAAGCACAAACGTCGTAAGCATTATCATAAAGAGCAAGGTCACCGTCAGTGGTATACGCTTCTTAAGATTAAAGCAATTAACGCTTAATAATCAGTTTTCATCGTTATCGATCGATATTTTATTTAGCGTTATAGCTTCACACATTAAGCGGTTAGTAAAATATCAATATCGTTTTAAAGTTTATAATTTAGTCTCACAAGGAGATTTCTCATGGCACATAAAAAAGCCGCTGGTTCCACTCGTAACGGTCGTGACTCTAACCCAAAAATGCTTGGTGTAAAAGTATTTGGTGGTCAAGAAGTTGTTGCTGGTAACATCATTGTACGTCAACGTGGTACTGAATTCCATGCTGGCGCAGGTGTTGGCATGGGTCGTGACCACACTTTATTTGCACTAAATGACGGTGTTGTTAAGTTTGCTACTAAAGGTAAATTTAATCGTCGTTATGTTATGATAGAAAATGCATAAAAATGTTGGTGTTATTTACGAATCTAATTATTTATAACGCTGGTAGATAATTCCAGTTTATGATTAATAAAAGCTCTGTATCCTTAAAGGTTGCAGGGCTTTTTTGTATGCCTGCATAAGTGAATGATGATTATGACAAGCCATTATTTTAACCAAAAATTACCAGCACATAATTACTATAAGAGGTTTCGAAGAAAAGATGGTCACTAAGTCAAAGGTTATAACCTCAATATTCAAGGTTATAGGGGCAAATAGACAAGTCATAAGTTACAAAGTTTCTATAAATAAATGCCGAATTAAGATACAGTAACAAGCGAGAAGTTTTATTTGCATTTATCATCTAGTCACGTAATAAAAAAACTGGCACTATGCTTACAAGTTAAAGAGAGAGATGCATAGCTTAATTTATGTAGCTTATATTTAATAAATGTTTAAGAGTATTGATTCTAGTTTATAGATAGATATCAGTTTATATTTATCTCATTTGATAATCTTAGTTTTAAAGGATGGTGTAATGAATACTAACATTAAATTTATAAATACACAGGCATCAACAAGCCTTACTAAAAAGTTGATGAGCTCCGCTCTAGCAGGTGCTATTCTTCTTGGGGCTCCTACATTAGCGGTTAGTCAAGCAGCTCAAGCAGCCGAGGCATCAGATAATTTAACAGCCGCAAAAAGATTAAATCAACTGCTGGTAAATACCAAAAGTATGACAGCCAATTTTAAACAAACGACTAAGGGAGCGAGTAGTACTAAGGGCGGGATAAGTGCCCAAAATGGTACGTTTTCAGGTACGATGAGTTTAAAGCGTCCAAATAATTTCCGTTGGAATATTACCTCACCTTCAGAGCAGCTGATTGTAACCAATGGTAGCCATCTATGGGTATATGATAAAGATTTAGAGCAAGTGACGCGTCAAAACACAGACAATCAAGTCGGCAATACGCCAGCTTTATTGCTGTCTGGCGATCCTAGTAAAATCTCTAAAAACTTTAAAATTACCCAGCCAAATGGTAATAAAAACTACTATGTACTTTATCCAAAGTCTAGTAATGCTAATTTTAAAAACCTAGCGATTAGTTTTAGTGGAGGTAAGCCTGTCATGATGGTACTCAATGACTCATTGGGTCAAGTCACATCGATTAAATTTACTAATGTAAAGATGAACCCTTCAATTGCAAACAGTCAGTTCAACTTTAAAGCGCCAGCAGGTGTCGACGTGATTAACCAGTAATTGGCAACTATTGATTAGTCACTTAAATATTGGATTAGTAGGCTAAAATAACTAAAATAAAAAAGGGTATTACCCAACAATAGTGACCGTTACATTATTTGTTTTAAAATATAGTCAGCGAACTACTAAACGGTTACGGCGTTAACCTCGTTAAGCCTACTCCAGTAGTACTTGCACTCGGTTGCCTTGTAACCATTTTAGACTTCTTTGACTATAACTGTGCCGTCCTAAAAGAGATATTAAAAACGCCGAAGTAATTGCTTCGGCGTTTTTGATGGTTGTAATAATGAATGAATGGTTGTAATAATGATAAAGAAATAACGAGCAGGTAAAACACTAACAAGCAAAAGAACGAGTATAAGCATTACAATGACAAATTCTAGATAGTCTGAGATCAGCACCAATAAAACGTGCTGCTAATTTATTTTTTGCTAAGGTCTTATTTACCTTTGGCATCTGCCCAAATAATTTTGTGCAACTGTAGTTGTAATCTGACAGGCAATGCATCTTCTAAAATCCATTCAGCCAATTCCCGTGCTAACGTTGGTACTACCATATTAGACTTGAGATTCTCTACACTGTCAGTGCTATTGTCATAAACATTAAACATGGGTGAAAACCAAACTGTACCTACTTTTTTATCCAGTTCATACTCATTTAGTTTGCGCTTTGCCCAGTTATAGTCACTACGGTTCATAATCACAAATTTTAGTTGATCATGTTGAGTTAAGTAGTCTAGATTTGCCCATAAGTTTTTGCCCTGTTCACCGCTACTCGGCGTCTTGATATCCATGACTTTGCTGACTGTATTTGGCACTTTCTCCACCGATAAAGCCCCTGCAGTTTCTAGTGATATCTCATAACCTTCGTCTAATAGCTGGTTAATAAGGGCATGACAATTAGGCTGAGCCAAAGGTTCACCGCCTGTTACACAAACGCGTTTACAGGGATATTGCGAAATGTCTGCCATGATATTATCCAATGACATGCGATTGCCCCCAGTAAAAGAGTAGGTGGTATCACAATAGACACATCTCAGTGGACAGCCTGTTAATCTAACAAACACGGTCGGTAAACCAGAGGTTAGCGCTTCTCCTTGCAGGGAGTAAAATATCTCTGTTATCCGTAATCCAGATTCTGGATTGTTTACGGGAATATACTGGCTACGAAGCGGGCTGTTATTAGTCATGGTGCTCATACTTATTGAATGATAATGAGGGGTTTTTTCTGATCATAAGAGTCTAAAGAGCATACCTTAGAGATTAAAGCCTAAAGAGAAAGGTGCTTAGAATGATCTAAGCACCTTTTTTATCATTTTAGTTGCCACATTTAGTAATTCAATAATGATATTAGGTAGTAATTCAATAATGATATTAGGCCAAACGTAGCAAGTCATTGATGCTGGTTTTTGAACGAGTTTGTGCATCTACTTTTTTAACGATAACAGCACAATATAAGCTGTGCGTGCCATCTTTAGAGGGTAAGCTACCTGATACCACAACCGAACCAGCTGGAATACGGCCATAAGTAATTTCGCCAGTTTCACGGTCTAAAATTTTCGTTGATTGACCAATATAAACCCCCATTGAAATGACTGAACCTTCTTCAACAATCACGCCTTCTACAATTTCAGAGCGTGCACCGATGAAGCAATTGTCTTCTATGATAGTTGGGTTGGCTTGTAATGGTTCTAAGACACCGCCAATGCCGACACCACCTGACAAGTGTACGTTTTTACCTATTTGAGCACATGATCCTACCGTTGCCCAAGTATCAACCATTGTGCCTTCGTCAACATAGGCACCAATATTGGTGTAGCTAGGCATTAAGACAACACCTTTAGCTATAAATGAGCCACGACGTGCCACCGCAGGGGGGACCACTCGAACGCCCGCTTTAGCAAATTGAGTATCAGTCCAGTTTGCAAATTTAGTAGGAACTTTGTCATAAAACTGTAGGTGTTCGCCAGTTTGCATTGGGTAATTATCATTTAAACGGAATGACAGTAATACTGCTTTTTTAGCCCACTGATTAACAATCCATTCACCGTCTTTTTTCTCTGCGACACGAAGGCTACCATTATCAAGTTGTTCCAATACGCTGTTTACTGCATCTTTAACATCTTGGGGCATTGTGCTTGGGCTATATTCAGCACGTTTTTCAAAAGCTTGTTCAATAATTGTTTCTAATGACATACTGGTTTCCAAATTAATCAAATGGGTTGACTGGTAATGGTAGATGAAAGTCTGCCTATTACTGCTATATTGTCGCTAATTTAAATGGCTTTAGCAAATATTTGAACCTATTAATGCTTTAAACATCGGTATTTAACGGTATTTAACTTTTAGGTGTGGTTGAATTATTAATTAATTTTTTTAAAAATGGCTATAACAGTAGTTAAGATAAAATAGTACTACAGCGAAAAGTGACTGGTTTGCTCTATCCAGTTAAGCAGGTCATCATAAACCAATTGTTTATTTTTTTCATGGAGTGGCTCATGGCGCATCTCAGGATATAAACGCTGGTCAATGTGGGTAAATCCTTTTGTTTTTAAACGTTTTGTTAGCTTGCGAATACCTTTACCCATATTACCTAAAGGATCCTCTTCTCCACTAATAAAGAGCATAGGAAATTCAGGTTCAATCATCTCTGCCCAATCCTTTGCAAGGCCAATATTCATTAGATTAAATAATGCCCAATAACCATTGTTTGTAAAGTCAAATCCGCATAAAGCATCTGATTCATAGGCTTTTATGCTATCAACATTATGACATAACCAAGCAAATTTAGACGATGATGTCTTATCTTTGACTTTGCGGTTCATCATTTTATTAGTTGTAATGGCATAAAGCTTATTACGTTGTTTTGGCTTGATTTTATTTAAAGCTTTGGTAATGGGAAGCATCTGTTTAATCAATGGCTCAGTATCACTAGTACCCATCAGTATGGCACCTGCAAACTCACTATAATGAACCTGTAAAACATTGCGCACAATAAATGAACCCATAGAATGACCCATGATAAACTGCGGAAGGTTAGGGTATTTTTGCTTTAAGATATTGCTCATATGAACCACATCTCTTAATAACAATTGCATGGCATGTTTTTTTGCAAAATAACCCAGTTCGTCTGCATGGTTTATTGTTCGTCCATGACCCAGTTGATCATAAGTTAATACCGCAACGCCATGTTCCGCTAAAAAAGTCGCAAACTCATCATAGCGACCACTATGTTCAGCCATGCCATGAACGATCAATAATGATGCTTTTATATCATTTTTGGGCTCATAAATCGTGTGATGTAGCGTATGTAGCTCATCAGAGGAAAGAATTGTTTTAGCCATAACGATCCTATTTAAGCCATTTATTAATAATGTGAATAAACTTAGATAATAATTTTAAAGATAATTTTGACAATACTGTTTTTAATAATACTGACGCCTGTTATAACACTGTTGCTTTTAATAGTACTACCCCTTGTATTTATTGGTCAGGGTAGTTAACTGCCCTTGATAATAGTGGAGAGACAGCCTATATGGTTTGTATTGATTTTGTAAGTACTTTTAGGTATCTTGCTGTTAAGTAATATATTATTACAAAAGTGTAATAAATCATGTCATCATTATGCTGAGTACTTAATTTAACGAATTTTTGAAGGATCTTTATAATGTCTGTTAGCTTAAAATTTAACCCCTCTAGATCTAATCTAATCATCCCTATTTTGCTGAGTGCTACGATGGGTTTGAGTGCCTGTTCACAAAGTCCTGAAGAAACATCATCGGCCAGTAGTGAGGTAGATTCTCAAGCGGCAACCGCTGCTGATGCTTTAGAAACTAAGTTCGCTACATTAGCAACAGGCGGTGCGTCAGGCCCTTATAATATCATTGGAACGTCGTTAACAGAAGTATATAACCAGACTTATGGTGTGAACTCTAAAACACAAACCACAGGTGCCTCTGTCGAAAATATGAACTTGATTAATCAAGGCAAAGTAGAGATGGCTTTTGCTATGAGCGATGTGGTTAATGACGCTGTACTGGGTCAAAACAACTTCTCCGCACCCATTACAAAAGTTCAGCAAATTGCTGCGTTATATCCCAACTACGTGCAAATTGTCACTTCGAAGTCATCAGGGATTAAGAATTTTGAAGATTTAAAAGGTAAGCGTATTGCCGTGGGCGCTCAAAACTCTGGTGTTGAAGTGAATGCCCGTAACCTGTTGAAGGGTTTTGGTATGACCTACGATGACGTGAACGTTGACTATTTGGGTTATGCAGAAGCAGCGGATGCGCTTAAATCTGGTAAGCTTGATGCGGCATTTTTGACCAGTGGATTACCAAATTCATCTTTAATGGAGCTTGAACAAGGTTTTGATCTGCAACTGGTCAGTATCGATCCTGCTAAAGTAGCTGAAATCGCTAAAGATCAAACGTACTTTACTGCGAAAGAAATACCTGCTGGCACGTATGGCAATGAAGAAGCGATTCCTACTGCTGCCATTATGAATGCTTTTGTGGTTAGCTCTGATTTATCTGAAGATGATGTTTATAAATTAACCAAAACGTTTTTCGCTAGCTTGGATAAGCTCAAAACCGCGCATCAAGCAGCCGCAGGCATTAGTCTTGAAACTGCTCAGCAAGGTTTGGTAGCCCCAATTCACCCAGGTGCCAAAAAATATTATGACGAACAAGCTGCTAAATAACAGTGTCATTGCATAATGTCTAATATAAATAAAGATCAGCCAGAGCGTCAGCGCTCTACTGGTCTTTTTTTTGGTATTAGCATCGCTGTAGTGTTCATATTGATAGGGGCGGCTATTAAAGCGTTATTTTATACGCCCTATCCAGTTATTTTGGTGGAGTTTGCGCAAAAAAAATGTTTTATTGAACAAGGGTTTGATCTAAAGTGGCAACATTCGGTTGAAAAACAATGGTGGATTGAGTCTTATGAGATTGAGGGCGAACAATTGTTATTGACTGATGCTTATTTACAAACTTTTGGAGCAGGAACGCCTTCCACAGAAACGCTAAGCACGACCAGCCAAAAATATCCAAACTATGTGCACTATCGTATTAATTTACGTCTACCGCACTTAAATTGGATGATATCTCCCAGTATTAAAGCACAAATTATTACTAAAAAGCATCATCTACCTATTTACCAATGGGTAGAGGGTTATACCAATATTTATATTTCTGCAAATACGCAAAATTTTTGGACTATTTTACGACAGGATTCATGCAATGAGTACAGCCCACCCTAAGCCTAATGAGTTATCGTCGGTTATGTCAAAACCGCTAGAGACGGACATCCCCTCAGCTGAAAAACAACAGGAAATACTAGAGAAATTTGATCGTGAATCACTGACTCGAAAGTTAAAGAATAAGCATATAGGTTGGGTTATATCTGCTATTGCCATTGCGTATGCTATCTTTCATCTTTATATAACATTTAATCCCATGCCAGCTTTGTTGCAACGTGCTATTCACGTTGGGGTAGGGTTTGCACTCATATTTGTTATTTATCCCGCCACTAAAAAATCTGCTCGGTTTAAAGTAGCTTGGTACGACTGGATATGGTTTTTATTATCATTATCTGGTGTGGGTTATTTGATTTTGGAGTATCAAAACATTGTCACAGTGCGTGGCGGTATTCCTAATCAGCTCGATATTCTCTTCTCAGTTATTACAGTATTATGTGTTCTAGAAGGTACAAGGCGTATTACAGGCTTTATTCTCCCCTTATTTGCGCTTATGTTTCTTGCCTATCCTTTTGTTAGCCATTTAGGTTTTATGCCAGACAGGCTTTTGACCAGACCTTATGATATGGGTGATATCTTTGGACAATTATATCTAAAAACAGAAGGGCTATATTCAACAGCCATTGGTGCTTCCGTTACCTTTATCTTCCTATTTATTTTATTCGGCGCATTTTTATCACGCTCAGGTATGGGGCAGTTGTTCAATGATTTAGCGTTAGCTCTTGCAGGGCATAAACAGGGAGGTCCTGCTAAAGTTGCGGTTATATCTAGTGGTTTTATGGGCAGTATCAATGGGGCAGCAGTTGCTAACGTGGTTGGCACAGGTGCTTTTACCATTCCTCTTATGAAAAAAGTGGGCTATCACAAAAACTTTGCGGGAGCAGTTGAGGCAAGCGCGTCAGTAGGTGGACAGGTATTGCCGCCTATTATGGGGGCGAGTGCCTTTATCATGGCGGAAACGACAGGGGTTAAATATAGTACGATTGCTTTAGCAGCGTTACTGCCAGCGGTGCTCTATTATCTAGGTGTTATCGCCCAAGTCCATTTTAGAGCGGGTCGCCGTGATTTAAAAGGTATTGCAAAAGAGAGTCTACCTCGTTTAAAAGATGTGATGAAAGCACGTGGACACATGCTATTACCCATTGTATTTTTGGTATTTTTGTTAGCCAAATCAGTGCCAGTAGGTTTTGCAGCTGCTTATACCATTGGGTTTACTGTGGTTATGAGTATGCTTAAAAAAGAAACTCGTATGGACTTTAGAGATGTCCTTGGGGCTTTAGAGGATGGTACACGGCAGTCTTTAGCGGTTATGGCGGCTTGTGCGGTCGTCGGTATTATAATCGGGGTCGTCAGCTTAACCAGCTTTGGGACGGTAATGACATCTTCCATTGTGACCCTTGGCGCAGGGTCATTGTTCTTAACCTTGATTTTGACCATGCTGGCATCTATGGTATTGGGTATGGGTCTGCCATCTATTCCTGCTTATATTATCACGGCAACCATGGCAGCGCCTGCATTGGCTGGGTTTGATATTCCTATTTTATCGGCTCATATGTTTGTATTTTATTTTGGTATCTTTGCCAACATTACACCACCTGTGTGCTTGGCAGCGTTTGCTGGCGCAGGTATTGCGGGCGGTGATCCGATGAAAACTGGCTTTCAATCACTAAGATTGGCGCTGGCAGGCTTCATTGTGCCGTTTATGTTTATTTATAATCCAACCATGTTGATGATTGATCCAGTTGGGCTAGCGGTAACCGCAAAAGAGTTTCCATTACCACCTATAATTGAGATAGTGACGGTGGTATTTACTTCGGTAACAGGGGTAATTGGCTTAAGTGCGGCCGTAGAGGGGTATTTCAAAGGGCCTATGAATATGGTCACGAGAATTATACTGGCAGTCGGGGCTTTACTACTGATTTATCCTGAGGTAATGACGGATATTATTGGTGGTATTATTGTTGTGGGTATTGTTATCTTAAATATTAATGCCAACAAGGATAAGCGTAAACCCGTACAAGTAACGACTATATAGTCTAACCAAAACTAATAGTCTAACTAATATTAATAGTCTGAACAAAAGCAACCTAACCAAAACCTAGCTAATCCTGTATTCCCAAATCAAAAAAGAGGTCTAATTAATTTAGACCTCTTTTTTGTGGGTTACAATCTAATTTATAAGCTGTTTAAAACTTGCATTTGAACGTCAATGCTAAAAGCGGTTTAGCCTAGATTGAAGCGGATATACTTGGCAAAGAACTGAGCAGAGACGCTTGCTTTAATCCGTTCTCGCGAAGCAGGAACGGGATAATGCGTAGCGTATCGCTCAATACGTGCCAAGATAGTAGCGAAAAGCTAGATCAGCTACTAATAAAGCTTTACTAATACCTACTCATATAATCAGAAAAGCAGTTAGTTAACCAGCCTAGCACCCAAGCTTACCTTCTGCCTCTAACGCTCTTTTGCTACGAATTGGTGCAGGGCAGTCTTCGCCATAGAATTGACGGTCGGCAAAGTAGCTAGAGCGAACCATAGGCCCCGCCCAAATACTAAAGAAACCAATCTTTTTACCATAATCCATATAACGTTGGAATTCATCTGGATGTACATAGCGCTCAACAGGAGCATGGTCTTTGCTGGGCTGTAAGTACTGACCTATGGTAATCATATCGACATCGTGCGCTTTGAGGTCATCCAGTAATGTGTAGACTTCTTCTTCGGTTTCGCCAAGACCCACCATAAAGCCGCATTTAGTGGCTATATCAGGGCGACGGGCTTTATATTCTTTAAGAAGATTGAGAGAGTGCTGATAGTCTGATCCTGGGCGAAATGCTTTGTATAAACGGGCTACAGTTTCGATATTATGATTAAATACGTCTGGGGGCGTTTCGGTTAGTAAATCTAAGGCAACTTCCATACGTCCACGGAAGTCGGGAACTAAAATTTCAATTAAGCAATTGGGGCTTAGTGCTTTAGATTCATTAATCACATCAACAAAATGCTGAGCACCACCATCTTTTAAGTCATCACGATCTACTGAGGTGATAACCGCATATTTTAGACCTAAGCCTAAAATAGTTTCAGCGGTGTGACGTGGTTCGTCTTTATCGAGCTCATTGGGACGACCGTGTGCTACATCGCAAAATGGACAGCGGCGGGTGCATATATCACCCATAATCATAAAGGTGGCTGTTCCATCGCCAAAGCATTGTGGCAGGTTAGGGCAGGCCGCTTCTTCACAAACGGTATATAGTTTTTGTTTACGAAGCGTCTTTTTGATGCGGTCAACTTCAGACGGGGACGACATTTTAACCCGAATCCAATCCGGTTTCTTAGGGGCTTCTATCGTAGGGATAACCTTAATTGGGATACGTGCTACTTTGTCATAGCCACGAAGCTTCTCACCTTTAATTGCTTTTTTTGGTTTAGGCTTAGCCTCAGGCACAAAAGTTCTTACTGTAGTTGTCATAATTAGCTTCTATCCTAACCCTTGTGATAATAAGGGTTTATTGATTTATCGAATAATAAAAGTAGTGCACTTATTATATCAGATATTAGGTTAGGCGCGGATAATTCAACCTTATAAACTAAAGGCAAATAAACCCAACCTATTACTTGTTAGAAGAGCACTACCTAATGAGAGGGCTAGTACAATAAAATCGAAAAAGCACTAAGATTGAACAACGAGACTACTGAGCTAACAGCCTACTAAAATATAGCAAAAAATTACTCGCGGTCTAAATCGATACCCAACTCAGATAAGGCCTCTATTGCTGCTCGGAATGCTTCTTGTGTTGTAGGCGCTCCACAGTAAGGTAAGCTATGCATGAGCACTTCACGAATCTCTTCGACTGTGGCACCATTATTGATAGCACCTCTAATATGGCCTTTAAGCTCATTTGGGCTTTTTTGAGCAATGAGAAAGGCTAGGGTAATTAACGAGCGGTATTTGCGGGGTAATATTGAGTCATCTTGCCAAGTGCTTCCCCAAGCATGTTCAATTATCCAATCCTGTAAAGGCTGTGTAAATGAAGTCGCTGACTCTAAAGAGCGTTTTACATGAGCGTCGCCCATTACCTCAGTACGTATCTTAAGTCCATTTTGGTAGTTGGTATCATCATTCATTGGGTTATCCTAAAAAAATGTCACTAGTATGACGGGTTTAATAGTAAAAAACATCATCAGCAGTTTAATGTAAAAATATACACACAATTGCCATCATGTAAACTTAAGACCCTTAAAATACTATCTTATAAACCTATAATATATTGAATTAATTAGTATTTAATTTATAGTCAGCTTGACTCTGTAAATCTTTAATGATGTGAAAAATAGGGTCATTTTTTTAATAAATGTTGATTATGGCGATTAGAGAGCTCTCTATTACAGTTTTGTGATTAACTTTTTGTTCGTTTTAGGCTATATTACCAAAGGACTTTAAACCCATCAGCAAGGTATCGGCAGCCCCCACAGCTCTACTTATTTAAGAGTTTCCTCGTGAGTGCTACCCAACCTGTATAAAATAATTAAAGAGGACGCTTATTGTGTTAGACGCCTATCGTAAACATGTCGAAGAACGTGCCCAGCTTGGTACTGTACCCCTCCCTCTATCAGAACATCAAACTGCTGAATTAATTGCATTATTAAAAAACCCACCAGCAGGTAAAGAAGAGTTTTTAATGGATCTACTGGTTAACCGTGTTCCAGCGGGTGTTGACCAAGCCGCCTATGTAAAAGCTGCTTTTTTAGCAGCTATTGTTAAAGGAGAAGCGACATCCCCTCTAATAGGTAAGAACAAAGCAGTAGAGATTCTAGGTACGATGCAGGGGGGCTATAATGTACTGCCATTGGTAGACGCGTTAGATGATGCCGAATTGGCTGAAAACGCTGCGACAGCGCTTAAAAGAACGTTATTGGTATTCGATGCGTTTAATGACGTTACTGAAAAAGCGGAAGCGGGTAACGAGAAAGCGAAAGAAGTTATTAAATCTTGGGCAGATGCAGAATGGTTTTTAAACCGCCCAGAAGTACCGCAAAAAACGACTTATACCGCATTCAAAGTAACGGGTGAAACGAACACTGATGACTTGTCACCTGCACAAGATGCATGGAGCCGTCCTGATATCCCATTGCATTCATTAGCCATGCACAAAAACTCTCGTGACGGCATTCAAGCTGACGAAGAGGGTGTCCGTGGTCCAATGAAGCTCATTGATGAGCTAAAAGAAAAAGGATATCCTTTGGCTTATGTCGGTGATGTGGTTGGTACCGGTTCAAGTCGTAAGTCAGCCACTAACTCAGTACTTTGGTTAATGGGCGATGATATCCCTAACGTACCAAACAAACGTGCCGGTGGTCTAGTACTAGGCGGCAAAATTGCCCCTATCTTCTATAACACTATGGAAGACTCAGGCGCCTTGCCAATTGAAAATGTGCAAGTTGATAACATCAACATGGGCGATGTCTTTGACGTTTATCCCTATGAAGGCAAAATCACTAAGCATGATTCTGATGAAGTCTTATCAACCTTCAAGCTTAACTCAAACACCTTACTCGACGAAGTTCGTGCGGGTGGTCGTATTCCATTAATTGTTGGTCGTGCCTTAACCAATCGTGCCCGTGACTACTTAGGTCTTGAGCATTCAGATGTATTTGCAAAACCAGAACAACCTGCCGGCTCTGACAAAGGCTTTACTTTAGCTCAGAAAATGGTCGGTAAAGCTTGTGGTATGGAGGGCGTCCGCCCAGGTATGTACTGCGAGCCTAAGATGACTACTGTGGGTTCACAAGACACCACCGGTCCTATGACACGTGATGAGCTTAAAGACTTAGCTTGCCTTGGTTTCCAAGCAGACTTAGTCATGCAGTCTTTCTGTCACACGGCCGCTTATCCAAAGCCAGTTGACGTAGAAACTCAGCATACCCTTCCTGACTTTATCATGAACCGTGGTGGTGTTAGCTTACGTCCAGGTGACGGTATTATCCACAGTTGGTTAAACCGTATGTTACTCCCTGATACCGTTGGTACTGGTGGTGACTCACATACGCGTTTCCCAATGGGTATCTCATTCCCAGCCGGTTCAGGTTTGGTGGCATTCGCTGCCGCGACTGGCGTTATGCCACTAGATATGCCTGAATCTGTACGTGTTCGTTTCGTAGGTGAGCGTCAGCCAGGTATCACACTACGTGACCTAGTTCATGCTATTCCATTACAAGCGATTAAAGAAGGTTACTTAACCGTTGATAAAAAAGGTAAGATTAACGAATTTAACGGTCGTATCCTTGAGATTGAAGGCTTAGAAGACTTAACCGTTGAGCAAGCGTTTGAGCTATCAGATGCCTCAGCTGAGCGTAGCGCTGCTGGCTGTACTATTACCTTATCTGAAGAGTCAGTCACTGAGTATCTAAACTCAAATATTACCTTATTGAAGTGGATGATTTCTGAAGGGTATGGCGATGCGCGTACGTTAAGCCGTCGTATCGAAGCAATGCAAGAGTGGCTCAAAAACCCAAGCTTAATGCGTGCTGACGAAGATGCAGAATATGCCATTGATATGACTATTGATATGAGTCAAATCAAAGAGCCTGTACTATGCTGTCCAAACGATCCAGATGATGCCAAAACCTTATCTGACGTGGCAGGCGACAAGATTGACGAAGTATTCATCGGGTCATGTATGACGAACATTGGTCACTTCCGTGCCGCTGGTAAGTTACTTCAAGAAGTACCATCAGGTAGTCTAAAAACCCGTCTATGGATTGCACCACCGACTAAGATGGATGCACGCCAGTTGATGGAAGAAGGTTATTACAACGTCTACGCACAAGCGGGCGCTCGTACTGAGATGCCAGGCTGTTCACTGTGTATGGGTAACCAGGCTCGTATCGCGCCTAAGTCTACTGCGGTATCGACGTCTACCCGTAACTTCCCGAACCGTCTCGGTCAAGGTGCAAACGTTTATCTTGCGTCAGCAGAGCTTGCTGCGGTGGCTGCGGTACTTGGTAAACTGCCTACTAACGAAGAATATCAGCAATACGCTGGCATGCTAAACAGCATGGGCGATGAAGTATATCGCTATATGAACTTCGATAGAATGGATACTTACTCTGATGAAGCGGACAAGATTGATGTGGCACAATTATCATAAGTTGACCTGCTAAAGCTTAGCTTAAAAATAAGCCCCGTATTCGAGATACGGGGCTTTTTTATGGTAAGTCAACTTGATTTCGCAAACCAAACTCTAAGTTAGCAACCTCTAACAATTTATCAGGCAGCTATTCTCGCCTTACGCATGTATCAAAGTATGTGTATCAAAGTATGACAATAGTAGATTAAATGGAGTTAACAGCGTCACGATTTATAAGTTCGCCAACTATAAAAATAGCAGCACAGCCTTTAACCCACTAATTACTGATTATAAACAGGCTTACGTTTTTCAATAAATGAGGTAACGCCTTCAATAAAGTCATCACTTTGCGACATCCTAAACTGTTGTAGAACTTCCATATCTAACGCTTCATTCAGACCCGAATAGGCGTGTACATTAATCATGTGCTTCATTGTTTCAAGAGATTTTGCAGGTAGGGCACTCAGCCTTTCAGCCAGTGCTTGAGTCGTATGATCTAAATCGTCAACACTAACCACCTCATTGACTAAATTTAGACGACCCATATCTTGTGCGGTTAGTGTATCGCCTAACATAACCATTTCAGTAGTCTTAGCAGCGCCAACAAGTTGATTGAGTAGATAAATCCCACCCGCATCTGGAATAAGACCAATATTAACGAATGCTTGCACAAACTTTGCATTATCAGCTGCTATACGAAAGTCACAAGTCAACGCCAGATTCATCCCAGCACCGGCGACAGCGCCTTCAAGTTTAGCGATGATTGGTTTATGAATTTTACGAAGCATTAAACTGACCTCGCCCGCACCATTTACCATCGATTTAATCTTTGCCCCTAGCACCGCTTTATCTAAACCACCCTCTAACATCTCTCTAATATCACCACCACTAGAGAAGTTGCCCCCTGACCCTTGCAAAATAATGACTCGTACATCGTCATCCGCTTCAGCTTGACTCAGTGCGGATAACACACACTTTTTCATTGCTGTGTTAAAGGCATTGAGACTTTTTGGGTCATTTAGTGTCAGTCTAGCGATATGATTATCGACACTATAAATAACTAAATCTTGTGAGGAGGGCTGGCTCATATTGGTAGGTATCCTATTTGTGTTAATGTGGGTGTTAAGCGATAAGATTTATCTTCAAAGTTGATGGTTCTTTTTGTTAAGGTGTGTCATTACAGTTGTTTAGTGCACTAGCTGAGTTCAATAGCGTCGTTCGGTCACTGAATTCAATACAGAAAATAAGCAATAGTTTGCAGGGTTTATTGTATAAAGGGTATAGGCGTATCACTCATCAAACTGTCCTTCCATACTCATATACATCTCTGGGGTTAGGTTCACAAATCGAGTATATTGACCTTCAAACCCTAAGCGCACAGTACCAATTGGACCATTACGCTGTTTACCAATAATAATCTCAGCAACACCCTTATGATCAGAGTTCTCGTTGTATACCTCATCTCTATAAATAAAGGTAATTAAATCAGCATCCTGTTCAATGGCACCGGACTCACGTAAGTCAGACATAATAGGACGTTTATTTGGTCTGTTTTCTAAGCTTCGGTTCAACTGGGATAGCGCAACAACAGGACAGTTAAGCTCGCGAGCAAGGGCTTTAAGGCTTCGTGAAATTTCTGAAATCTCTTCAACTCGATTGCCACTTAAGTTAGGTACTTTCATCAACTGCAAATAATCGACAATAACCATGCCCATTTTACCATCATGATTTTTAGCAATTCTTCTACAGCGTGAGCGTAGCTCAGATGGGGGTAGAGCGGTACTGTCATCTATATACAGCTGTTTTTCCTGTAGATGGGTAATGGCACCCATCATTTTTACCCACTCATCTTCACTCATTTGACCAGAACGTAAATGGGTTTGGTTGATTTGACCCCAAGACGACAACAGTCGCATGACGATTGACTCAGCTGGCATCTCCATAGAGAAGACGACCACCGGCAGATTTTCGTGAAATAGCACACCCTCAGCAAGGTTCATAGCAAAGGTTGTTTTACCCATAGAGGGTCGAGCCGCCACGATGATTAAATCACCTGCTTGTAAACCTTGTGTTTTATTATTCAATTCGGTAAAGGGGGTTCTCAGACCAATCATGCCGTCAGGATTATGTTTTAGCTCTTCAATTTGTTCAACAACATTAACCAACACTGAATTGACGTCAACTGGTCCACGCTGCTCTGCACGGTTGTTATGTTGCTCATTAATGGCAAAAATCTTCGCCTCTACATTATCCAAAATATCGCTAACGGTTCTTTCTTTGGGGTCATAAGACAGGGCTAACATCTCGTTACCCACAGTAATCATCTGGCGTAGGGTAGAAAGCTCGCGCACACGTTGGGCATAAGCGGTTAAGTTAAAAAGAGTGCCTGGGCTTTGGGTCAAGATGTCGGCAAGGTAGCTTTCGCCACCAGCAGATTTTAGCAGTTTTTGCGTGCTCAACCAATCATGTACCATGACGGTATCATAGGGCTCACCGACTAAAGCCAAGTGAGCGATAGCAGCAAAAATATGCTGATGTCTGCCCGCATAAAAGTCATCTTTAGTGACAATGTCTGAAATCTTATCATAAGATTCTTCAATGCTCATCAAAGAGGCAATAAGGGCCTTTTCGATATCAATGTTATGGGGAGGTTGTTGACTGAGTAAATCTGCTAATCCAACATCATTATTATCTTTAGAGGTTGTTTTTTTCTTGTTATCTGCCATGGAGTTAAATTCTTGTGGGTCAGTATGTAGCTATTAAGTTTAGCCGTTAGGTTTATTTATTAAGTTTAGCTATTAAAATGGCATAATCAATTTAGATAAGAAACAAACTAAATATTGTGAAAGAGTATGACGACATAGGTAACATTTTACATGAGTTAAATAAGAGTAAAACCTTTAGATAAAATATAGTTTGTCTCAAATAAATCTGCTACGGTGTTAACTTTGTTTAATGTTCTACTTGTACTATCTTGGGTCGGTTGCCTTGTCTCGATGTTATTACGGGGTAACTATATATAGTGCGTGATATAGTGCGTGATTTTATGGTTATAAATGTTGTTACCATTCAATAATTTAAAATTAAAGTACGCCATTTTCAACTTTTATGTGTGTCAAAAAAGATAGAGTGGTTTAGCCCTGACATGAGCGGTATCCTACTGGTCTGGGCGGGCTGCGAGGACTTGGCTAGAGGGGGTGTCGAGGTAACAATAACGCATCTTGCCTTAGTCCTCGCCCCGCCTAGGCTAGTAGATACAAGCGGTTGGCAGGATTGGCTACAAACTCTAGGGGTTTTAAAGGTTAAGACTGTTATAGTAAAGTATATAATTATTTTACTTATAAGGTTTAAAAATATGAGTGATATGAATCAGTCTATCACATTGATAGAAGGGCAGAAAAGAATACAGTAGTAATACATCAATATGATGCTAATGATACGCCTATATAATTAGAAAACAGGATGCCGTATGACAGTTTCCGACGCTCAAAATAGACACGCTCAAAATAGACACGCTCAAAATAAAAAGACAGACACATTATTACCACTGGTCATAACTACTGGAGAGCCAGCAGGTATTGGTATGGATATTTTGCTACAACTCGCCGTTAGTAAGAAGCTGTCGCAGCTTAATAGAGCTGTGATTGTATTGGCTGATGAAAAGGCGTTGCACAGCCGCTATGTGCAAATATATGGTGATATGAATTCTAAAAGTCTGCTCTGGCGAAAAATAGCAGAAGCAGAGACCTTGCAAAATACAGATGACGTTATAAAAAATTTTGAGCATAATTTACAGCCTATAAACCCAGATCAACACACTGCTTTTTTACTCATTGACACCCCCTGTAGTAACCCAGTAATAGCTGGGAGTTTGGATAGCAATAATGCTCAAATGGTTATGACCCAATTAGAGCTTGCCCACAGCCTTGCTTTGAATAAAGATGTCTCTGCTATTGTGACTGGGCCACTGCAAAAGTCGGTACTTATTGAAGCGGGTTTAACGCTAACGGATGGTACGATGTTTACGGGTCATACTGAGTTTTTTATGCAGAAAAGTGGTTGTGACAAAGTAGTGATGATGCTGGCAAATCCTACGATGAAGGTGGCCTTAGTGACTACTCATTTACCCTTACGAGACGTTGCGGATGCGATTACCAAGGATAACCTTCGTAAAACGGTACAAATTGTATTGAATGATTTAAAACAGAAGTTTGGACTACCTCAGCCTAAAGTTTTAGTGTGCGGATTAAATCCTCATGCTGGAGAGGATGGACATTTGGGTATGGAGGAGATTGAGATAATAAATCCTGTTCTAAAAGAGTTTCAAGACAGTGGAGTGACTATCTCTTTGGCGATGCCCGCTGATACGTTGTTTACCAAACGCCATTTACAACACTGTGATGCGGTCATTGCCATGTATCATGACCAAGGGTTACCTGTACTGAAATCTCACGGTTTTGGTAATACGGTCAATTTTACGTTAGGGTTACCTTATATTCGTACTTCTGTAGATCATGGTACTGCTCTTGACTTAGCAGGAAGCGGCCAAGCAAATAGTAGCAGTTTATGGCAAGCTTTAAAAATGGCAGACGAAATGGCGTTGGAAGCTTAAGCCATAGACTGACAGTTTTGAATGTTTAAAGCCTAGTGTTCACTTAGTCTAAGACTTTTAGTACTGGAAGTAAGGGGATTAAGGGCAATAAGATTAAGAGCATTTGCTTTCTTGTATTGGTTTTAGAAGTACTGGTTATAGAGATTGATTATCGTAAAGCAGTTTCTAATACCCTTATTCGTCATTAAACCATTAAAAGATGCCTTCACTCCTTAGCTTAAGCGTTTAGAGCCACTAACTTGAGTAGATAGAGAAGGGTAGGGTTGAAAAATCCTTAAAATAGCTTTAATTATGCTAAACTTAACCTTCCAAAATCAAATAAAACTTCATTTATGACACGTTCTGCTAATCTTAAGTCTGTATCAAAAAAATCCTCGCATCAACCTAGAAAGCGCTTTGGCCAAAATTTTCTACATGATGACAGTATCATTGCACAAATCGTTGATTCGATTGGTTTGAATCGTGATGATAACCTCATTGAAATTGGCCCTGGTATGGGGGCATTGACTGAACCCTTGTTGGAGCAGGTAGAGGCAATGACGGCTATTGAGCTTGATCGTGATTTAGCGAGCAGTTTGAGGCTGCGCATAGGTGCAAATAGTCATCCAAGTTTTGATGTTATCTCAGCGAATGCGATGCAGTTTGATTATGCATCGCTATTTGATAGAGATAATAAGGCAAAAAAACTACGTATTGTCGGAAACCTACCCTATAACATATCAACACCGCTATTATTTAAGCTTCTTGAATACGCTAATATTATTGAAGATATGCATTTTATGCTGCAAAAAGAGGTCGTGGAGCGTATCACGGCAGATGTGGGTAGTAAAACGTACGGTCGACTGTCCGTGATTATGCAGTATTACTGTGAAGCTGATTATTTGCTTACCGTGCCTAGGGGAGCTTTTAATCCACCGCCTAAAGTAACGAGTGCTTTTTTTCGTTTGCGACCCCATGCCGTAAAACCAGTGCAAGCCGTGGATGAAGAAATGTTCTCGATTGTGGTACGTGAAACATTTAACCATAGACGTAAAACCTTACGTGCTATTTTCAAGAAGTCCTCATTAATGCCAACTCTAACAGATGAAGATTTAGCGACCATAGAAATTGAGGGTAATGCACGTCCAGAAACATTGGATGTCGCAGACTTTGTGGCATTAAGTAATTTAGTAGTCTCAAGACAATGACGCATTTAATTTATATTATGGAGCGACGTAATCCCAAATAACCTATAATTAGTCGAACCACTCTTAAAGTGTTACAGCGTTAAGCTCACTAAGCCGACAACTGTAGTACTTGCGCTCGCTTGCCTTGTACCACTTTTTTAGATGGATTAACTATAAAGAGATTAGAGTATATTTATGAGTTATCGAGCCGAATACGTTATCGGAGATTTACAAGGATGTTATGCTGCTTATGTAGATTTATTAGATGAGATTGAATTTGATCTCAATCAAGACAAATTGTGGTTTGTAGGCGACTTAGTGGCTCGGGGAGAAGACTCCTTATCTACGCTAAGACATGTAAAAATGCTTTGTGAAAAAGGGGCAGCTGCGACGGTTTTAGGCAATCATGATATTACTTTAATTGCCGCTTGGCGCGGTATTACGTCTGTTAGAAAGAAAGATAAAACAGCCCCCATCTTTGATGCGCCAGATTGTGATGACTTGTTAAATTGGTTACGCAGGCAACCGTTATTAGTGTGTCCCAGTGATGACACAGTTATGGTCCATGCTGGAATCCCACCCCACTGGAAAATTAGCGATGCAATGGCCTATGCGCGTGAAGTAGAAGTCCAATTATCAAGTAGCCTTTGGCAGTTAGATCGAATGTTACCGCACCTATATAGCAAACAGGCAGATGATTGGTCAGAGTCGTTAACTGGCTTTGCACGTCTTCGAGCGATTACTAACTACTTTACCCGTATGCGTTTGTGCAAACAGGATGGCACGCTAGAATTTAACTTCAAATCAAGTCTAGACGATGAGATGCCAGAAGGGTTTCTCCCGTGGTTTGAGTGGCCAGTACCCCGTCAACGTAAAGTTTTATTTGGCCATTGGGCTGCTTTAAAAGCTGAAATAGACTTGCCTCATGTAAGGGCGCTAGACGGCGGCTGTGTATGGGGTAATTGTTTGGTTGCTTATAGGCTGTCAGATGGCAAGACGTTTACCACATCAGCAAATTGTCCTAAAAACTGAACCAAACGCTGGCTCTAATAGCGCATCTTAATGACAATCCCTTCAAATCTCTATTATCTTTAAACCTTATGATATAAAAGTTTGCACCCAAACTACTCAGGAAGTTTGGGTGGGTTTTTAGGTTTTGGTAGTGGCGTTTTTGCATTTTTGGTTTGATCGTGTTTATTCGGCTGCATTTTATACGTTGAATCGTTAATTTGGCCTTTTTTACCTTTCACAGAGTTGTTTGGCACAGAGTTGTTTGGCACAGAGTTGTTTGGCACAGAGTTGTTTGGCACAGAGTTGTTTGGATTTCCGTCATGGTTATTTAGTATGGTAAAGTTGTCATTTGAAATCAGCTCATAATGTAAGTCGCTTAAGGACACTAACTTCTCATCTTCATATTTTTCAAAATCTGATATGTTTTGGGTAGCTACTGAGGTTGAAAGATTGTCCTCTTTAGCAGAAATATCACTGTCTTCAATGTTTACTTTATGGGCTTTACTTTCGATAGCCACGCCTTCTGGGGTCACTTTCACACCAGATAAACGGCGAACTGCAAAATGTTTGGGAAAGAGTTTGTTTTTTTGAGATTTATTCATATCTTCATAAATCATGTAGCCCTTACTGTCTATTTTTGCATATTTCATGGGTTCAGGACGAGGTAAGAAAAAATCTCTTGGCTGAGTGATCATATGAGTAAGCATAAGCTTACCTACGGTCTTCCATTCAGGTAGATGCACACCTTTCGAGCGCATGGCTACAATCATTGCCAATGAGAAACTTACTAATAAGTTAATGATACCAATCAAGGCAACGCCCAATAATGACATGAGAACAAGAGCAAGACTAAAGTCATCAGCTGCAATATTAAATAAGCCATGGGCAAAGTTAGCTGCTGAAAAGGCGATGTGGCGAATGTCTAACGGCATGCCAAATATATATCCAATAGTGGCTGTACTGCCTAGAAACACCCCAAACAAGAAGTTACTCATAATAGCGCCCAAGTTATTGTCAACGAATGTACCCAAACGTTCGACCCACGACTTAGGCATTACTTTTAATAAAAGTCTATGATTAGCAATACGCGCGCCAATATTATTGAATAGCGCTAAGTTATCGTAATAACCCGCTATTAACCCTGCTAAAAACAAATAGACACCTGCAATTGCTGCATGAAAAAGTGCTGGCGAGTGTATCGGGTCTAGATCCTGTAATAGATGCCCAGCTTTTTCAGTCGTTATCATTGCTACACCGCTATATTGAAACCAAGCAAATGAGATAGCAAGAGCCAATGGCATTGCGATAAGCACGTTGCCCATAATCGCAATAAACTGGGTACGCATTATATCTACCATGAGCTCAGATAGTTTTGCTAACTTATGTGATTTTTTACCCGAGCTATCTGATATGGTTGATGCAATGGCAGCGGCAGTCATCGCAGGTTGTTTGGTAGCGACTGTACCATGAATGATATGAATAAATACAAAGCCCAAGCCATAAATCATGCTATTAACAAAGGCTCGGCTCATGGGCGCCAAATCAAGATCATACGAAAGAATTTTCATAGTTGCCATGAAGGCAATAATAAAGCCACCGATAGCCGCTTTCTTGAACATTTTTATATAGCCCGATTTATCGGTACTAATATAGTGCTCGCCAACTCGGCCAGAGTTTTCAGTGATTTTGCGAGATAAGAGTTTGGTGTTGTTATTGATTAGGTAGCCAATGCTATAGCGTCTTTTAACACTCACAATGATTGCTTCAGCCAATTCAACCAATGCTTTGTCGCGGTTCTTCTGATTGTCAGCGAGTAATTCACTTAAAATTCGCATCCGCTTGATACTTTGCTCTAGGCGCAGCAACATATTGGTAAGGCGAATCGAAATCCCCGTTTTGTAGATGCGTTTTCGAACCGTATTTACAATACTGTCACACTGCTCTAGCATAACTAACAGGGGGGCAGGATCTATATCTTCGTGAGGTTTTACATCTCGATGTTTGTCAAGTTGATGAGCCTCTCGGTACTCATCTGCAAATAAAACGGCTTCTTGATTCTGGGCGACAAATGCTGCCGAATAATCCAGCATTTGTGGATAAGATTTCATTAAATCTGGATGAAGACCAACCCCACTAATGCGATAAGATAGTATAACCATCGCATTTAAAATATTGTTTTTAGCTGTCGCGACTAAATTTATATGGTCATCATCGACCACAAGAAGGTCAATAAGCTGATACCACAGAGTAGGGTCTATGCTATTTAGCCAATGCAAGTCATCTTTATTATCAAATAAAAAATCAACCAGATCGACAACCGCGTTATCCTCAGGTAGTAAAGGAGCAATGCGATGGCCAACAAGGCGCATCAGGCTATTAGAAAATCCTTCATCAGAGAAGATACCCGTATCGGTAAATGAGGCGATACAGTTGTGTTTATTTAGTAACGTAAAAATAAATACAGCCATTCCGTTTGCATATTCTGGATGTTTATTCAATAGCTTAATGAGTAAGCGAATATTTTCATTCGCTTTGTCAGGATTTGATCTGGATACTTGTTCAGGGACACGCAAATGCTCAATGAGATCTTTGAGAAGATGTGCCTCAGGCAGATCGCTCAATGCATTGATTTTATGTAGGATATTTTTTAGATCAGACATTTGCATTCCTCAATTAAGCAGCACAGAAATTTATATCATTTATCAATAAAACTCAATTATTATTGTGCTAATAACTTGCCTAATTTGTGCGTTACTGTAACCTTAGATATTACTTATCAGGTATTACTTATATATAAGGCTTTATTATTGATTGATATCTATTTATCTTTCTATTCATACTAGTGTTGTCAATGACAGTTATGATAATAAGGCTAAGTGGGAAAAGTAGATTAAAAAAATTAGGAATAAAAAAGACAGCTTTTAAAAGCTGTCTTTTTTTAAAAATTCTAATGAATATGATTTAACTAACATTCGCTGCGAAATAAGACAAATCAAAGTCCATTATAGGATCACTGCCTGTCTTAACCATTTCTGCGTGGGCGTGAAGACGAGGCAAAACACGGCCAACGTAATAACTGGCGAGTTTTAACTTATTAGCATAAAACTCACCTTCTTTATCATGCGCCGCTTCTACCATCATGGCGAACATGTAAGAAAAGCATAAGTAGCCCATGGCATGTAGGTAATCCACAGCACAGCCATTAATTTCACTCTTACGGTTTGCAATATTCGCAATAACAGTCTTCGTTAAAGTTTCTAAGGTATCTGCCGCATCTAGAGTCGCTTGTTTAATTTCGTGCTCAGCATGCATATTTGCAATAAAATCACGAATCTCGCCGACAAAGTTTTCAAGATATTTACCGTTGTTTCGTGCAATCTTGCGACCAAGTAAATCGAGTGCTTGAATACCATTAGTGCCTTCATAAATCTGGGCAATTCGAGTATCACGGACAATTTGCTCCATTCCCCATTCGCGAATATAACCGTGACCACCAAACACTTGCTGGCAGTCAACCGTTGCTTCAAACCCTTTATCAGTTAGGAAGGCTTTTGCAATGGGGGTCAATAGGGCAACACGAGCGGCAGCAGCTTGAGCATTGTCTGCATCAACGCTAAATTTAGATTCGTCTAATTGTTTAGCAACATACATAGCAAAGCAACGAGAAGCCTCAGAGGTTACACGAGCGTTTAAAAGCATTCGGCGTACATCGGCATGATGAATGATAGCGTCTGCTGGCTTTTCTGGGCTTTGAATTTGAGTGTCACTGCGACCTTGCCCACGCTCGTTAGCATATGCTGCTGCATTTTGATAGGCAAGCTCAGTGCCACCTAGCCCTTGTAGGCCCATAGTCACACGCTCATAGTTCATCATGATGAACATAGACGCCAAACCGGTATTTTCTTGACCGACCATCCAGCCTTTAGCATTATCAAAGTTCATAACACAAGTCGCTGAGCCTTTGATACCCATTTTGTGTTCAATTGAGCCAGCAGCTAAGGAATTTCTTTCTCCCAAGCTACCATCTTCATTGACTATAAATTTAGGGACAACAAAAAGTGAAATACCTTTTGAGCCTTCAGGCGCATTGGGTGTTTTTGCCAATACTAAGTGGATAATATTTTGTGATAAATCATGTTCACCTGCGGTTATAAAAATCTTTGTACCAGAGACTGCATAGCTGCCATCATCATTAGGAACGGCTTTGGTTTTAATAATACCCAAGTCTGTTCCAGCATGTGGCTCAGTTAAACACATGGTACCAGACCATTCGCCACTATAGAGCTTGTTTAAATAGGTTTGTTTTTGTTCCTCTGAGCCGGAAGCAAGTAAACAAAGTGTCGCACCTACGGTTAGATTCGGGTATAGAGCAAATGCTTGATTGGTAGTAAAAAGCATTTCTTCGGTTAGCATGGTTACCATTTTAGGAAAGCCTTGACCACCGTATTCGGGATCGCCACCAAGGCCAATCCAGCCTCCTTCAGCATATTGCTTATATGCGTCTTTAAAACCTTCAGGAGTAGTCACGACACCATCACCTTGATAGATCGCACCTTCTTCATCACCACTACGATTCAAGGGAAGTATCACATTTTTTGACAGCTTGGCCATTTCTTCCAAAATCATGTTGACGGTATCCATATCAACATGAGACAGATTTTCGTTGGCTTGCCAAAAGTCTTCAACTTTGAAGACGTCGTTTAGCATGAAACGCATATCGTCGAGAGGTGGGTTGTAAACTGACATAGTTTATCCTTTGATTTAATTTTGAGATGAGCAATAACTGGTTTGGTTTAAGCTTTTTTAACTAGGACTTTAAATATATCACGCTAAGTAGATATGTGGTTCTAAATAAGTATGTCTATAAGTAGGCTAAATAAATAGGCTAAGTTAACTTTGAATGCTATTAATTTTATGCATAAATGCTACTAACTTAAATAGTAGCATTTAATCTTTATGCTAAATAGTATTAAGAACGTTTGTTACTAAAACGCAAACTGGTCTACTCTCATACTCATATATGGCTCAGTACCAGTGTCAATACGGGCTACATAAGTGCGAGTGCGCGGTAATAATTTAGCAAAATAGAATTGTGCCGTTTTAATTTTAGCATCATAAAAATCTTTTTCAGTGGTATCACTCGCCAACGCTTTCTTAGAGACTGCTGCCATACGAGCCCATAAATAAGCTAAAGTAACATATCCGCTGAAATACATATAATCAACGGCTGCTGCGCCCACTGAATCAGGGTTCTCAGTCGCTTGCATGCCGATACGCGCTGTTATATCCCCCCATTCTTTATTTAACTTAGCCAATGGACGAACAAATTCGCCCATAGAGTCATCATCAGCTTGCTCTTGGCAGAATTTATGAATAACTTTAGTGAAATTAGCTAACATTTTACCTTGTGATCCCAACACTTTACGACCTAGCAAATCTAAAGATTGGATTTCAGTGGTACCTTCATATAGACAAGCGATACGAGTATCACGTACGTTCTGTTCCATACCCCATTCACGAATAAAACCATGACCACCAAATACTTGTATACCGTGGTTGGCTGCTTCATAACCCGTTTCAGTTAAGAATGCCTTAGCAATTGGGGTTAGTAAAGAAAGCATTTGATCTGCATATTGCTGCTCTTCGCCAATACCTTTATCCACTGTATCCGCAAACATAGATAAATAGTAAATTAGGGCACGTCCACCTTCTGCGAACGCCTTTTGAGTTAATAACATGTTTCTAACCGCAGGGTGTACTATGATGGGATCAGCTTCTTTATCAGGAGATTTGGCACCCGATAATGAGCGCATGGCCAACCGTTCTTTAGCATACTCAAGTGACCCTTGGAATGCTAATTCAGAAGCGGTTACACCTTGTACAGCAGTGCCAATACGGGCAACGTTCATAAACGTAAACATGCAATTTAGGCCACGATTTTCAGGACCAATTAAATAGCCTTTTGCGCTATCGAAGTTCATAACACAAGTAGCAGATGCTTTAATACCCATCTTATGTTCAATAGAACCACAAGTTACATGGTTCCGCTCACCTAAGCTACCATCTTCATTGATATTAAATTTGGGTACAATAAATAGTGAAATGCCTTTTGTACCTGCTGGTGCACCCGGTAGTCGAGCCAATACGATATGGATAATATTATCCGTCATATCATGCTCACCTGCTGAAATGAAGATCTTTTGACCAGTGATACTGTAAGTACCATCTTCATTAGGTTCTGCTTTAGTGCGTATTAATCCTAAGTCAGAACCTGCGTGCGCTTCTGTCAGACACATAGTACCTGACCATTCACCCGTAACCATTTTTTCAAGATAGGTCGCTTTTTGTTCATCGTTACCATGGTGTTCAAGGGTAGCGATAGCGCCATGAGATAAACCAGGATACATTGAAAATGACCAGTTTGCAGAACCAACAATCTCATTAACTACAGTACTTAATGAGAACGGCATGCCTTGACCACCAAACTTTTCTTCAGCAGCTAAAGCTGCAAATCCAAGTTCACTGTACTGTTTATAGGCTTCTTTAAAACCTTTAGGTGTCGTTACTTCGCCATTATTAAACTGACACCCTTCTTCATCACCACTACGGTTTAAAGGGGCTAGTTCATTTTCTGCAAAGCTAGCAGCGGCTTCAATATAGCTGTCTACAATGTCACTTTCCACTTCATTATATTGAGGTATGCTCTGATAATGTGATGTACTGTCTAATAGCTCATGTAAAACGAATTGCATATCACGAAAAGGGGCTTTATATTGCATGAGATTATCCTTAGTTAGTAAAATAGCGTTGGGTTGGATTAGCTTTTTTATTTAAAGTTGGGTAAATGATATTTTTGTACTCTCATTATTGGCTATTGGCCTAACAGGGTAAGCTGACCTAAACCAAAGCTCTGCTTATCAAATTAATGGCTAATAGGGTCTGTTGAATATCTACCATGTCATCATAGCAATGGTACAGGTTTGAGAGTAATTTTCTTATGAGGAGAAATATTCAACAGCCCCTAGTTATGTCTAATATGTCTAAAAAGTGGGTTAATGAGGTACACGAAAATGTAATCTTCTATAATTCGCATAGCCGCAAACTATATAAAATTTAACTGTAAGATTAGATTTATAAATAATTAAGGCAGACAAGAGCCGAAATAGAGTTGTCACTAATCCTCTTTTTAATTATGAAAAGATAGAGGGTCAGCCATTTTTTTACAAGCAACGGCAAAGACTTATGGGTCACAAAAAAAATATTGAATTAACCAGAATTTAATTGTTTGGTGCTAAGAACGAGGAGTTGGCAGAATAATAGGTCACTATTGATTGCAGTGTAAACTTATAGCATTTTAAAGTTAGAGTACTTTGCAGCCAGAGTCGTTTTAACTAACTTATTATTCAAAACAGGGTTAAAGTGAAATTGAATCGACTCTTTAACATGGCTATAAGAGAGAGCTAGTTAATAAGAGAAAGCTAGTTAATAAGAGAGAGCTAACATCGTAATCTATCTTATTTAGAGCTCATATATAGCAGAGTAGATAAGGCCACTACAGGTGCGGTTTCAGTGCGTAGTATTCGATTGCCAAGTTGCCATGGTAGATAGTTTGCTTGACGTGCTAACTGATATTCTGCATTCGACAAACCACCTTCTGCGCCAATTAAAACATCAAAACGAGGTATAAAGGCATGGGATTCATCTGCTCGAATCTTAAAATGCCTATTGATTGCGTCATCTGCATCTATTGTTAATAGCTCTTCTTGACTTGGTACGGCTAAAACAAGGGATAAAGCAGACTCTTGTAGGTAGGATTGATAAAAATCTGAATCCATTAAATAACACACACTGTCATGAGCCTTACCCACTTCTCCTTTTAGCCATGCTTCGATAGGCAGTGGCGATAAAACGACAGTAGGGCGGTTAAGTCCGCACTGCTCGCTCGCGGATAACGCGACTTGTTGCCAGTGATTGAGTTTTTTATCCAGCTGATTGGCTTTTAGTCTGACTTCACCATATTGACTGGTTAGAAGTTGAATAGCTGTTGCACCGAGCTCCGTAGATTTTTGGATAGCATAATCCATTTTATCTCCCCGACTCATCACAATGGCAATAGTGCTGTAGTATTCTGGAGAGTTATCAATATTATTATGGGCGATGATACGAGCAACGGCTGTTTTTTTATCGATTGTTTGTAGTTCGATGACACTCTGACCACCTAAACCATCAAACATAATACTTTGGTCGCCAGCTTTGGCACGAAGTACGCGGCACCAATGATGATATACCTCATCAGGTAGTGCGAAAGTAGTCTCTAAAGCCAAATCATTAAGTCGAGTCCATTTATACGTGCTATTCAATGACTCAGAGGGACAATAGGCTGCACCCGAACCCGAATGATCAGAGTATGAGTTTAAATTGGCATTATAGAAAAATCGGCGCATGACGTTAAATGCTTAAGTTAGTAGAAGTCAAATTTAATGATTCTACCAAGCGTTTATTAGGCTCAATACGATTCATGCTGTAAAAGTGCAACCCTGGAACGCCTTCTTCTATTAGAATCTCACATAAGCGATGGACAACCTCAAAACCAAACTGACGGATCGATTTGCGATCGTCACCGTAATCTGCCAATTGTTTACGTATATAACGTGGAATATCAGCGCCACAACTATCAGCAAAACGTATTAAGCTGGTAGCGTTAATAATCGGCATGATACCGGCAACGAGAGAGTGTTTGGTAGTATCAACACCACGTTTTTCTAACGAATCCCGTAGGTATAAATAGCTCTCCGCATTATAAAAGAATTGAGTAATAGCTGAGTTAGCACCTGCTTCAAATTTATTAATGAGATTTTGAACATCAAATTCAAAGCTTTTAGCTTGTGGGTGCATTTCAGGATACGCTGCCACTTCGATGTGAAAATGCTCTCCAGTTTGCTCTCGAATAAAGCGAACTAAATCTACGGCAAAAGGTAATTCCCCCATGCCTACTTGGCCAGATGGCAAATCTCCACGAAGCGCTACGATGCGACTGATACCAATCGATTTGTAATGCGCTAGTAGATTACTAATTTCGGACTTGTCATCGCCGATGCATGAAATGTGCGGTACTATCGGGGTGTCAGAGCGACCATGTAGTGCGTCAACAATTCCTAACGTACGTTGACGCGTAGTACCACCCGCCCCATACGTGACTGAGAAATAGCTAGGAGATAGCTCATTTAGAGAGTCAAAGGTGTGACACAGTTTCTCAACACCTTCATCCGTCTTAGTGGGAAAAAATTCAAATGAGAATTTTGGCTTATTCATTTTTTATCCTTGATGAGAATAATTGGTTAGCCTATTTTAGGGCAGGTCATTATAATTAAATGAAGACGTGATAATTAAATAATGACATGCCCTAGACCTTTAGTGATATGAACAACCGCCTTGACTGCCAACTTTAAGTTCGATATAAAAATAAAGTTTCTTAGTTAACAAGGCTGTTTAGGTACTGATTCTCTAGGCTGATATTGTCAGCTAGTATTTGTAGTCGTTAGGTTTAAAGGGCCCTTCAACCGGAACACCTAAATAGTCAGCTTGCTCAGGGGTCAGTTTTGTCATCACACCATTAAAGCCAGCAACCATCGCAGCAGCAACTTCTTCATCAAGTTTTTTTGGTAATACACGAACATATAGATTATCTGCTTGCTCATCAACAGGTAACTCAGAGAATTTTCTTTCATGCAAGTACATTTGTGCCAAAACTTGGTTAGCAAACGAGCCATCCATAATGCGGGAAGGGTGCCCTGTGGCATTGCCAAGATTGACCAGACGACCTTCGGATAATAAAATTAAGTAATCCTTTTTATCTCCAGAGCGATACACTTGGTGAACTTGTGGTTTAATTTCTACCCAATTCCAGTTGTCACGCATGAATTGAGTGTCAATCTCAGTATCAAAGTGACCAATATTACAAACAACAGCACCTGATTTTAGAGCAGCGAGCATGTGCTTATCACACACATGGTAGTTACCAGTAGTGGTTACAATAAGATCAGTGTCTTGCAATAAACGAGTATTGACACTATCAGCTGAATTGGTGTTGTTACCATTAATATAGGGAGATACAAGCTCAAAGCCATCCATGCAGGCCTGCATAGCACAGATGGGATCTATCTCAGAGACACGAACAATCATACCTTCTTGGCGTAGGCTTTGAGCAGACCCTTTACCAACATCGCCATAGCCGATGACTAAGGCACGGCGTCCCGCAAGTAGCATATCAGTACCACGTTTAATCGCATCATTTAAACTATGTCGACAACCGTATTTATTATCATTCTTAGATTTTGTGACTGCATCGTTAACATTAATAGCAGGTACTTTAAGGGTACCTTTGTTTAACATATCAATCAGACGATGTACCCCAGTAGTAGTCTCCTCAGAGATACCATTGATGGTCTTAAGCATCTGAGGATACTCATTATGAATAAGGGCAGTTAAGTCGCCCCCATCGTCTAATATTAAGTTAGCATCCCAAAGCTTGCCATTATCTTCACCACCCACAAAAAGCTGTTGGCGTAAGCACCATTCATACTCTTCTTCCGTCTCACCTTTCCAAGCAAATACAGAAACACCGCTGGCAGCAATAGCGGCGGCAGCGTGATCTTGAGTGGAGAAAATATTACAAGACGTCCAACGCACTTCAGCACCGAGTGCTATTAGTGTTTCGATAAGCACCGCCGTTTGAATGGTCATATGGATACAACCAAGAATTTTTGCACCTGCTAAAGGCTGTTCAACACTATAGCGCTTACGTAAACCCATAAGCGCCGGCATTTCAGCTTCAGCTAGTGAAATTTCATGGCGACCATATTCAGCTAAACTGATATCAGCAACTTTATAATCTGTAAAATGGGAAGGTTGTTTCGAATCGATATTAGACACTGCGTCCATCTCGAGCTCCTAGTTAATGATTAGAGTAAATTAAAATGAGGCGCAGGTGTCGTTGTTTGTTTGCTACTGATTTATCTTGATAAAGTTTTAACCCATAACTCACGTACCCTGTCTTAAGAGCTATGTCATAAGAAGCTAATCTATACTTACATAGATATCTTTAACAGGTAGAAATGTAAAAAGGATAACGGTATCATCGTCAAAATTGAGACTATAAGATTTTGGTTGATCGCAGTAGCATACCGAGCCTGACAGAACTGTTTTACCGATACATTAGAATTATAGCAGTAGACTAAAAAATCGCCTTTTGACTTCTAAAATGTACTGGCGAAACAAACTGGTGCAACACCTCTCGGTTATCTAACTATTCTAATAGATGTTAGCTATAAAGTCATCTAAGTAAAATAAGCTATGTAAGTAATCAAAGCTATACTCTCAATATAAGCCTATATTTATGAACATAGCAGCGCTTGAAATAAAATAATTAGTCCTAATATAGACACCCGTAGGAGATAAAATAATCTATAGATTTAAATTGAACTTTCTAGTTAACCGTAGGATTATGCGAGAATATATAAGGAATTTTTGTTTAAGTATAGTTTGTTGCAGACATTCCTTTATAATAAGAAAGTTTAAGAGAAATCTTGAGATTATCGCTGTAAACATTGCATTTTTAAGCATAAATTAGCCTAAAAGCATAAATTAGCCTAATTTTGCAAGGTTACTTACAAGATGTAAGCAAAAATTACAGAATACCAAATAAAAGGTCGCTTTAAGTCAGTGACATTTATTACAAAAAAGTGTTTAATACACTCAACAACTGGGCAACCATAAGTAAGTATCTGCTTTGTGCTTTTTTAATTACTTATGGTTATTATATATCTTAACTTTTGGAGTTATTATGAAACTTTTCAAATTAGCTGCAATTACTGCTGCAGTATTTGGTTCTTCAATGGCAATGGCTGCCACTTCTACTGATTCTTATCAGTATAATAAAGATGCTGGTGTTTTAGCCAACACTACTGGTGCTGTAACAGGTACTGCTAGAACTTTATTTGATACAGTAACTCATCCAGCGGCGGTTAGCGCTGAAATCGGTACTTTAGGGTATGGTGCTAATATTGCATGGGGTGTTAATGAGTCAACTGAGCTTCAAGCTGGTTGGACAGGGATGAAGTTTGATGGTGATGATGAATTTAATTCAAATGATTCATGGATTAACTATGAGAAGGCTTTAGGCGACGGCTATGAAGATTTTAAAGGTGACTTTAAGTACGACGTAGACTTTAGCAATCCATATATTGGCGTGCAAATGCGCCCATTTCAGAACTGGTTTACAGTTGCTGGTGGTGTGATGGTTCCTCGTAACTCTTTAGACGCTTCTATTACCGCTAAAGATAATGGTGAAGGATTTTCTCCAGTGACTATCGATGGTGAGAGATTTGAAATTCCTGATGATACTACTGTTGAGATGAAAGCTGAAAATAAAAACAAGCTTGCCCCATATGCAACCCTAGGTTTCCGTCCTAATATCAATGATAAATGGGGTGGTTTTATTGAAGCAGGCGCTGCTTATATGGGCGACCTTGATTCTGAAGTAACCGTTAAAGGTACTGAGATCGTTGGCGACAAAGGTAATAACTTTGAACAAAAAGCCGAACAAGAGATCAATGATAGTGATTTGGAATGGTATCCAATCGTTAAAGCTGGTGTAACTTACCGCTTCTAATCTATTTTAATTACACAAATGTTTAAGAAAAGCGGCCTTAGGGTCGCTTTTTTTGTATCTTAGTTATTATAAATGGGGGTTTAAACTCTACAAACAGTGGATTAAAAAAGTTGCAATGAGTAAAGGAGAGGGGTGGTTAGGCTTAAATTTAGATTTTTAAGGGGTTTAGATGGTTTGGTATAGATTCAAGTATTAGACAACCACCACAATTTCTGTATTTGACACGTTCAAATATAGGTATAAACCATATGCTGAATATAAATGTTGAAACGTTGATGCAGAATGTGGAGCGGGCAAATCGTCATTGTCGCCTGTATTTAAGCTAATTTGACTATTCAAAGTGTTTGTATTATTGGGAATTAATAACTGCTCAGCAGTTGTTTTTAAATCTTTTGTTAGACCCGTCATTAAATTTTTATCTATATCTCTTTTGATGGTGGCTTCTTTTAACATCCATAATAAATTTATGGCTGTTTGTTTACTATGATCCTCTAAGCTATTTATCCAATCAATCTCATTGGCACTGTAAAAGCGTTTTGCGATACTCAATGGCACGGGATTAAGTTCTATATCAATGCCTATAGATTTGTTACGACATAGGGCACAAGCAACCCGGTTTCTGCTATGCGAAAAGCTAACAAAATACCCATTCGGTTTTAATCGGTATGGGTACTTTGTCTCATCAAGCATGATATTGTCTATATCCGTGTTTAAACGAGCTGTCTTGATAATTTGATATAAAAGCTGGCGGACCGCTACTTGCTGATTCTTCAGCTGTTTAGATTTTCCGGTGTCATACGAGATAGTAACTGGATTAAAAGTGAGCGGGTTATTAATATCAAATTCTGCACTGGCTACCCAGATAAACGTATTTGAATCAAGGTAAGCGGATGCTTTACCTTGATTGCTAAACGCAAAGTATTCAATATTTTTTAGCCTGATACTATTTAAAGTAAAATCTAGTAAAGTCATATCTAGGTTATAAGGCAGCATACATGAGTCGTCCAAAAATAAACCCAGCGAGGGCTGGGTTTGATATAGTCATCACAATATTAAATTAATACAGTCTTATTACTCACTAGCGATACTATTGTATAGCCTGCGCTAGGACACCTTGTTGTAAGTTGAAATTGGTGTGACTATAATAAAGTTTTAAATAAGCTAAAACTTAATAAGAAAGTTCTGCACGTCGGTTTTGTGCATGAGAAGCTTCGTCAGTACCTAGTGTAGCAAGGCGCTCTTCACCATAGCTAATGGTTTGCACACGTACATCTTCAACCCCTTTACTTGCTAAATAATTCTTTACTGCCTGAGCACGACGCTCACCGAGTGCATGGTTATATTCACGGCTACCACGCTCATCTGTATGGCCCGCCACTAAGACATTGGCCGTCGGATTACTGAGTAAAAATGACACTTGATCATCAAGAATACTGGCGGCTTGCGCATCAATATCACTTCTATCAAATGCAAAGTAAACAATACCGCGTACATTTTCTGCAGCATTCTGGATCTGGCTTGAATTGTTAACTAATGAGCCGTTATCATAAATCGCATTACCTGGAACACCCATAGGAGCAACGACAACTTCAGATGTGTTAGAGCGTTTAGTGGCACAGCCTGTTGATACCGCAAGTGCAGCTGAAATTAGCGATAAGCTTGTTACTTTAATAACTGAATTGATAATTGAGTTCATTTCTAGTTTCCTTTTTATTTATACTCTAAATATGTGGTAGTTAATGAGTTGGACTATTTTGCCATCCTTTTGAGGTCAGCATTATAATTCATAAATAGTATCGCTTAAAAACTTATAAATGTATGCCTCATCGCTTTATTAAGACATAATTAATAAGCAATCATGGCAAAATTTGTGCGTATTAACAAGCACTAAGTTAATAAAAAACACTTTTTTCAGGGTAATTACCAACGATACTTGTCATAATTTTCGGGGTTTGCCCAATATCTTGAGTTTAGCCAGTCAGGCTTATGTTTATAATCAAATATATTAAACTGCCAACAGTCAATCTGAGTCTCAGAAAGCTGATCATTGCTGGACAGCATATAGCCTAACTCATTGAACACTATATCATTTTGGTAATGAGGCATGAATAAAACACTTTGCTGAGCAAATAAATCACGTAGGCGAGTTGCTATCATTCTGATGTTCTGCAAATTTTTTTCCGAACCATTCACTGAGTTTTTCAAAGGCACCGCAGAGGACATTAATAAGGGATGAATAAAAATACCTAAGTCATAGCGCATATCATAGGGTTTTAGTAAAAATACACTCGACGATATATGGGTAGTCTCAATTTGTATACCGCCTAAAACCTTCATATTGCTTAAGCTGTTCAGTGCATGATTCAGATTACTCGTTAATAGCTCAATATCAGCGATCATATCGTCGATCAAAAGGACTTTGACGGTTTTATTAAAATTCCTAGAATGACTTGTTCTGTCATATAAATGTGCAATTAATTTTGCCACGTATTTTACTAAATAATTCATGAACTGACTATGTTCAGATTTAGATTGGGTATCTGGTTGCGGATGCGATATAGGTAACATAATGATTCTTTTTGTGATGTGAGATAAATTGCTTGAAAATAAGCGTTTTATAACAATATATTAGATAGCCGAAAGCAATGCCTATAAATTTTAATAAAATCGAGAAAAATATGCCCAGTTTAACCCATAATGATAATACTGTTGAACAAAAAATATATCTCAAAGATTATACACCCCCAAGTTATCAGGTGGAGGACGTGTCATTAGATATCAAATTGTATGAAGACCATGCCATTGTTAACAGTGTTCTAAAAATGCAGCGTCAATACGAAGGTAATTTGGTATTGTTTGGTCAGGATATGACATTATTATCACTTAAAATGAATGATAAAGTCCTCTCTAATATTGAATATGACGTTAATGAGGAGCAACTGGTAATAGTTGATGCACCTGATGAAGTGATTTTAACCATTAGTGTGCGTCACGAACCTCAAAAAAATACAGAACTTGAAGGCTTATACATTGCAGGAGAGGGCAGTGATGCTATGTTTGTGACTCAGTGTGAGCCAGAGGGGTTTCGTAAGATAACTTATTATCCAGACCGTCCCGATGTCCTTGCTACATTCAGCACACGTTTGGAAGCAGATAAAAAATTCCCGACGCTACTTGCTAATGGCGACTTAGTCGAAACTGGAGAGCTTGAGGGCGATGCCAATCGCCATTATGCAATTTGGCGGGATCCAACTAAAAAACCTAGCTATTTATTTGCCTGTGTGTTTGCAGATTTAGACGTATTAGAAGATGCCTATACTACCATTGAAGGTCGTGACGTCAAGCTTGAGATATATGCAAAGTCCCACGACATTGATAAATGCCATGTCGCAATGCAAGCTTTAAAGGATGCCATGCATTGGGATGAAGAAAACTATGGACGGGCCTATGACTTAAATCGTTATATGATAGTAGCAGTAAGTCAGTTTAATATGGGTGCAATGGAGAACAAGGGGCTGAATATTTTTAATACCGCTTGTGTGCTTTCCAGTCCTGAAACTACGACTGATGCAAGTAGTTTTAATGTAAAATCGATTGTGGCGCATGAGTATTTTCATAACTGGACTGGCAACCGTATTACTTGTAGAGACTGGTTTCAGTTATGTTTAAAAGAGGGGCTAACCGTTTTTCGTGACCAATCATTTTCGGCGGATCAACAGTCGCCAGCCGTTCAACGTATTGATGATGTGTCCATATTACGAGCGTATCAGTTTAGTGAAGATGCTGGACCTTTAGCCCATCCTCCGCGTCCAGATCATTTTGTAGAGATTAATAATTTTTATACCACAACTGTGTATGAAAAAGGTGCAGAGATTGTCCGTATGCTAGCCAATATGTTGGGTGATAAATATCGGGCAGGTACGGATACTTATTTTGAGCGCTATGATGGGCAAGCCGTCACAGTTGAGGACTGGTTATCGGCATTAAGTGCGAATGGGGTGTCAGTTGAGCACTTTCTTGATTGGTATACACAGCCTGGAACACCAGTGGTATCAGGGCAGCAAGGGTTTGATAAGCAGACAGGAACGTTGACGGTTAGCCTTTCCCAGAATACCCGTCAGGTTTCAGGTTATGATAAGCCAAAAGTTTTACCCATACCAGTGGCATCTGCTGTATTTGATCGCCTCACTGGAGAGATGCTTGAAGAGCGCCTGCTTATACTTGATGAGGCCAGTAAAGACTTTGAATTTACTGCTCTTAAAACGGTGGACGGTGTCGAACCTGTCATTTCCCTACTGCGTAATTTCAGTGCCCCAGTTCAGCTAAAATATGACTATAGTAATGATGAACTGGCATTTTTACTGGCTCATGAAACTAGCGGTTTTAATCAATGGCAAAATGCGCAAGCATTGGTTAATAAAATTTTATTGCAAAACAGTAATGCAGAGGTTTACTTACAAGCAGTCAAAAAAGCATTTATTGATTTATCAGATACTGATGCCATGCTTGCTGCTAGATTATTGGACATTCCAGCAGAACGAGAGTTGGCCAGTGCCATAAATAAAGACTACACACCTGCTGATATGAAGCAAAAAAGAGAGAGTTTGAAGCTAAAATTAGCTGATACTTTAAAACCAGATTTGGGCTCCATTTATAATAGCTTGCCCATTGAACCGTATAAAGATACACCGGAAGCAAGAGGCGAACGCGCATTGCGAAATGTAGTGCTGGATATGGCGTTGACTGCAGGTATGGAAAACGCCCACGACTGGGCAAAAAGACAATATGTAGATGCTCAGTGCATGACCGAGCGCTTAGGTGCGCTACAGGCTATGGTTCGTCATCAGCATGTAGATAAAGAGGCTACACTTGCTGACTTTTACCAGCGTTTTGCTGATGATGCCCTTGTCATAGATTTATGGTTCAGTACTCAAGCATCTGATGACCATGCCACAATTGACCAAATACAAACCTTAGTCGACCATCCACAGTTTGATTGGGGAACACCAAACCGTATTAGAGCAGTTATCAGCAGTTTTGCATCGCAACCAACTAAATTATGGACTGAAGAAGGCCTAGCTTTATATACAAAAGTGGTTGCTAAACTGGATGAGACTAATCCAGTCTTGGCTTCACGGTTACTACAATCTCTATCTCGTTGGTATACGCTTGTAGAGCCTGTTCGTAGTACTGCTCAATCACACCTTGAAGACCTTAAGAGAGTAGTAAGTTCTAAAAACGTTAAGGAAAGCTTGCACAGTTTACTTGATGCAGGGTAGCTAATGTCAACCAACTATCTATAAATTATCCAAAAATTATTCGATTATAAAAAGTACACTTATGTCAAATTTGCTTAACACTCTGCTTTAGAATTTGTCACTATTTTCTCTATGAGACAATAAGAAGATGAGCTATCAAATTTAACTAGATCGTATCCTTTTATGGATATTGACAAAAAAGACGCCTAATTTATTTAGGCGTCTTTTTTGTTTGTTTTGACTTATTGTGCGCTGATTAACGATTTGGTAACACATCTTTAATGGTATTGCGTAAGTTGCGTAGAGCCGCTACTGTGCTATCCCAGTCTAAGCAGCCATCAGTGATTGATCTGCCGTATTCCAACTGAGTGATATCACTGGTTAGTTTTTGATTACCACCTTTAAGGTGGCTTTCTATCATCAGACCCATGATAGATTTATTGCCATTGCTAATTTGTTCTGCAACATTTTGAATTACCATTGGCTGTAGGTAGGGGTCTTTGCCTGAGTTGGCATGGCTTGAGTCAATCATAACCTTGACTTTAACATTCCCTTTTTCTAGGGCATTTTCGGCTTCTTCAACCGAAGATTGGTCATAATTTGGTTTACCATTACCACCACGTAATACAACATGAGCATAGGGGTTGCCCTTGGATTTAATAATGCAAACCTGACCATCACTTGATAATCCTAAAAAGTTGTGACCATACTTCACGGCATTCATTGCATTAACCGCCACGGTTAAACCTCCATCAGTTCCGTTTTTAAATCCAACCGGGCATGATAAACCTGAACTCATTTCGCGATGTGTTTGGCTCTCAGTTGTGCGTGCGCCAATAGCAGACCAACTTATGAGATCTTGCATATACTGAGGTGTATTAGGGTCAAGCGCCTCAGTTGCACACGGTAACCCTTTTTCATTTAAATCAAGTAACAGCTTTCGAGCCATACGCAAACCTTTTTCGATATCAAAACTATCATTCATATCAGGGTCATTGATAAGGCCTTTCCAGCCTACAGTCGTACGTGGTTTTTCAAAATAAACACGCATCACAATATAAATGGTATCTTTTAACTCCTCTGCTAGCTCAACTAACTTATCTGAGTATTCATGAGCAGCTTTGATATCATGAATAGAGCAGGGTCCTACAACCACTAATATGCGATGGTCTTTACCATCTAAAATATTTTGGATTGTCGTACGCCCTTGAAGAACGGTATCGTGAGCCTTTTTAGATAAAGGATATTCTGCTTTTAATTTATTTGGTGTTATTAAAGGTATAAATTTTTCAATATTCACATCGTCAATGTCTGCATTATGGGTAGTCGATATTGTATTCATAACCGTTCTGCCTAGTTTATGTTTTTATTAAAATAGTTTGAAATATTATAATAGTTGAGTTGTTCAGCTAATAAGTGTTCACTAAACTGTAGTATCAAATATGTCATGAAAAAATACAAGCTATTAAACAAACACTTAGCCTGTTAAATGTTTTTGAATAAAGCTGTCTAGTAAATAAGGTTTCAGTGCTCAGTTTACAACCCTACATAAATTGAAGCTGATAACAATAAGGAATAATTATATGAAACTATTACTTTATTATGAGGCGTTAGATACCGATTGACAAGGGCAAAGGCGCAATGAAAGCGTGATAAAAAGAATAGTCAAGCAAAATATTTGTTATACTTAATTCATGTTTAGTCTAAAAATTCTCTGTTAGTCACAAATTTCGGCATCATTCAAACCCATTATTATTAAAGTAGAGTTCGCCATGTCAGCTAGCCCTGCAATCCAATCGTACACAAATAACGGCTCACTTGTCATTGGTATTGTTGCCGGTGAAGCCTCTGGGGACAGTTTAGGCGCTGACTTTATGGCACAAATGAATGCTTTAAGCAGTGCAATAAAATGGGTTGGTGTGGGTGGACCAAAGATGAAGGCACAAGGCCTTAATTCGTTATTTCCCTTACAGCGCTTAGCAGTGATGGGATTGGTTGAAGTAGTCAAGCATTTACCCGACTTATTAAAAGCTCGCCGTGAGTTAATAAAAGCATTTGATGAGGAAAATATTGATTGGTTTATTGGTATAGATGCCCCAGATTTCAATATACGTGTCGCCAAAAAACTAAAGCCAAAAAACATCTATTGCGTTCAATATGTCAGTCCCTCTGTTTGGGCATGGCGAGAGTCACGTATTGAGTCAATCAAAGCAGCTACTCATCTGGTACTCTGTTTATTTCCATTTGAGTTAGACGTCTATAAACAACACCATCACCCTGCCATTTGTGTTGGTCACCCTTTGTTGCATAATTTACCTGATTCATTAGTCAATATTCCGACGTTAGAACATAGGCGTGAGCTTGTTTGGAATAACCCAGAGTTACAAGATTTTTTCTCTAAACGTCAAAAGGATATCAGCCAGATAATATGTCTGATGCCGGGTTCAAGGCGTTCAGAAATTACGTCTATTATGCCTTTAATGCTGGATGCTATTTCTAGATTATTGCTGGTGGATGAGCATTTATGCTTTGTCATTCCCACCATAGACAAAAATCATCAATATATCGTCCAAGAGTTGATTGAAAAGCGGGATGAGGCGTTACGTAGTTCAGTAGCAGTTGCTTATGATGACACCCAAACAAAAACACATTTTAGCCAGTCCATTATGGCAATGTCAGATTTAATTGTATTGGCTTCGGGTACGGCCACATTAGAGGCAATGCTATTAAGTAGACCAATGGTAGTGGTATACCAAATGAATAAGTTGACCTATGCCATTGCAAAACGATTAGTCAAAGTCCCTTATGTGTCTCTGCCTAATATTTTAGCGGGTAGGCAGATTGTACCTGAGCTTATTCAAGCTGAGGCAACTGGAGAAAATATTTGCCGTGCCGTAACACAGCTGTTAATGCCACGAGCCTATCAACAACATCAGTCAACATTGCGTGACACCGCCAAATGGTTAAAAGAGCAGAGCAATCAAACGCCTACTTCTGCAGTGATAAATACATGGCATGACCTGTTTAATTGATGTCATTAAGCAAACAATAAATTTAAGCTGTGTACTCTTAATCTAAACGATGATATGCCCTAATCAATCATACCCTAGCTGTTGTAAACCTTATGCTTTTATTTTATGTCTTATTTGACAGTCAGGTTTTTATCGGTATGTTTGTTTATCGGCATATACCTATATTTTTGCGTTTCAATCATACCCGTCGACAACACCTATTTTCATTATATAAGATATACAATGACCCAAATTAACCAATTTATTCACAGTATTCCTATATTGACTATTAACGAGCGCTTTAAAGAGCAATCCGATTTTTCTCCGGCAATAACCGATTTTTTTTTAAAACAGCCTATTAAAGTCACTGGAGAAATCTGTGATGAGGCGATTGCACAAGACATTCTACATAACGTGAGTGAGACTGCGATTGAAAGCGTAGATACAAACATACAACCGATCAAGTTTGACATTGGGGTAGATGAAGTAGGGCGTGGTCCTTTATATGGTAGTGTTGTCATATCGGCTGTCATATTACCGCATCAGTTATCTGGTCAAATTGAACAGTCATTGCTGAGTAATACTTCATTGGCTGCACTGACAGATTCTAAAAAACTTACTGAGATAAAACGTCAGCGATTATTTCCACTATTAAAACAAAGTGCGCTTGGTTATATTATTGTTGAGGTGCCTGCTGCGGTTATTGATGAGCTGAATATATTACAAGCAACATTAACCGGCATGCGAGTGGCTTGTGAGCATTTGATGGTCGAGTTTAAACACTCTATAAATAACTTAGTGTTGACTAATACTGTCAGTCTTGGAAAGACAGAAATTGAAACCTCAAATCAAAGCCATGTAGACTGGGTGCAATACAACCTGCTTATTGATGGCAATCAAATACCCCTATTTGATTGGGAGACGTTATCTAAGCAGGGTTTGGGTAAAAGCTTTGGCGACAAGATAGTGGCTGAGGCATGTGTCAAAGGTGACGCGCGACATACTGCTATTGCCGCAGCTAGCGTATTAGCAAAAGTAACACGGGATAAACAAATGATAGAAGATGGTCTATTGTATCAAGGATATGGCTTAGAGAAACACAAAGGCTATCCGACAAAAGCACACGTCAAAGCCATACAAGATCTAGGGGTGTTGCCTGAGCATAGGCGTAGCTTTAAACCAATTAAGCAACAACTGTTAGAGTTGTAATAAATTCAGGTGTGTACTTAGTTCTTTAGCTTGCCAAGTCTTTAGCCGAGTAAGTCTGTTACTTTGCCTCTTTTTCAATGCAATTTTATAGGGCAGACAGTTATTAATTAAAAGGTGGTTGTTAATTAAAAGGTTCAATAAAAGATATTAATGATGCTCCACTGGATGTTCTTTAAGTTGCTCATGTAATATTCTTCGTAGTGTGATAACTGCTTGAGGCGAAGCTTGGATACTATGAGTCCCAGATATAATGGTTTCACTAGCAGCCCCTTCTAAATGAGAGCTTTCGTATGGGACTATACCGTCAGATAGACTTTCAGAGAGCGTTTGTGAAAGCTCAGTAGAAATATTGACGGATGCAATCATAGGCACAGCCATCGGGTCATTAGACTCTTGTGTTTTATTAAAGGAGGCTTGACTTGGATTAACATCTGCTAATACCACTTGTTTCTTTGATAAATCTAACTGTGCATCTGACAAAGACTGTAATTGGGCTAGCCCTCTTGTAATGTCGTCATCTTGATTAGCAATAATCGAATGATAGGTCACACCATCGTAAATTTTTAAGTCGGAGGTAAGCGCCATAAAAGATGATTTATCGCTTAGCTGGCTTGCACCATTTTCAAAATAGAGTGCGCCCAAAGGGTTTGCGGCTAACTCTCCTTCAGATACCATACTTGTTAAATTTCCTTTAATGGTTTGCACAAATCCAAGAGGTAATTCAATAATACGCCGCAGTGCTAATGTGAACCATTGATCGGCATAGTCGGTGCCTCTAAAAGGAGCTGACATAAATACGGCTCTATCTACATTGCTCAGGGGATGCAATTGAAGCCTGTCCCTAATATTTTGCTCATCCAATTGTTTATTAATGAGATCATTTAAGCGTCTATGTTGTTCTACTTTATCCATTGTCTGAATTTTTGTTTCCAGATTTGCGTCAGCTAGCATCATCCGACTGATGACAGCACCCATACTATGTCCAATTAATACACTATGCTTGCTAGCAGGATGCTGACCTTGGGGGTCATTTATTTGATATGCAGTCTCGATTAATTTTTGAATTTGATAGCGGTTTTCAAGTATTGGAATGTTAGTGGGGTAAAAGACCTGCCAGACTTGATAATTATTGCGTAGTGTTTCATCATTAAAAATATCATTTGTAACCCTTACCCATGTTACTGGGCTTGATGCTAGGCCATGCAACATAATAATAATATGTTTATTTGGATTATACGGTTCAAGCATGAATAACTGAGGAAGTATTAAAGATTGTTGTTTTGATAACAGACTAAAGTATCCGACGTTATCTAAATTGTTTTCAGAAAGCCATACACCATAGCTGGCTGAAAAATTGCCCGTTAAATAATAAGGATTACCCAATATATTGATGGTATCTGTATGATGTGGGTTATAGAGTTCAATATTAAGACTATCTGTATTTAGAACCTGTTCAATAGTATTGCCTTTTGGTATAACCACGGCGCTAAGTATTAGATTACCAGTACGGTGAATACGTTTTACAGGATCCTTAACATTTAGCTCGCGTCCACCAGATTTTATTAGGTTTCTTACAGAGGTTGTTGTGCGATCGTTAAGTAAGGTCACGTAGCTAATACCGAGACCCTCACGCTGACTGATAAAGTTTAAACCAGAAAAGTTTAAGTCATGGCTGGCATAAATTTCACTGACATTGTGATCAACTTGTTTCATAGTTGATATATATTCAGGTTCGTTAGGAATAAACAAGTCAATAGAAGTCGATTTTTTATTATTTATGTTCTTATAGTTATTATCAATTTTGAAATTCAATAGTTTGACGATGTTATTGTTGTTATTAGCCGCAGTATTTGAATGTTTATTAGCTTTATTACTCGTCGATAAAGCTTCACTAAACGAGGAAATATGAATAGATTTATCTTTTTTAATTTGTTCAGAATAAAGCAGTTTTATTAGCGCATCGGCAGAAAATTCATAGATGTCTTGGGTTTGAATGTCTGAATCAGTTGGTAAGTACTTTGCTTTAGGCGTTGTAGAACCCGCAATGTTTGATTTATTAGCTTTGAGCCTATCATAAAATAAGTAGGCATAGCTGGTTTTTATGGCTTCTAATAAATGGTTGCGGTAATTTATCTGGCATTGCTTTATCTTATCCTCTAGTGCTTTTTTTTCTTTCTCAGGTAGTGGCGCATTTGCATAATATGGGTCGATGGGGGGTCTTAATAAATCTTCATTGCAAATCTCTATGTCTTTAAGCGACCTTGCTTTTGCTAAATGTAACTCCGCCAATAATGCCAATGACTGTTTGTTATTTTTATTGATTACATTTTTATTAAGTTGATTTAAGCAAATTTCAAACTGTTGAAGACAGGCTACATCGTCTATACCCGCAGATAACAAAGTTGACCGAGTATTGTCACTGAACTCATTCCTAGTAACTATATTCCCACGCTGTTTTTCGATGTTCTGAAGAGATGAATTTTGCTTTAGAGAGATTGTACTACAAGAAGTTATCAGAAATAGCCCTCCTAATAATGTTAATAGAGAGGTTTTATGAGTTATTCTCAAAGCTGTAACATCGTAAATTGACATAATAGTTTATTTTCAATGATTGAGTAGTGTGGAAGGTATTGCTAATATATCAGGGACTATAGGCTAATATCTTAGAAGTTATATCTTGTCTTTATGTCTGTTTCTCTATGTATTTAGAGAGATACGTGTAGAGTTGTGGGGATTGCGTTTGTTATTGATGAGCTTCCCAAACTATATCACACTCTGATTTATTTGATTCAGTCAACCTTGTCTGAAAGGGTTACATAATCGCATTGCAGTTATGATCAAACGCATTATACACACCAGTATTGTTGAACCAATTTATCCTTTTAAAGTTTGCCACTGCTATATCCTTTACATCTCTAAGACTTTAGAGTCTCTAGTTAACTATAAACTACTTTATAAAATATAAAGGTCTTAATAAAATCCAGTTATTTATTATTCAAATAACATAAGGGCTATTGTAATTTTTGTATAGCATTTGTGTAATATGATGCTAAGAATTTAATGATTTTTTCCATTATCTAGCTCGTCATTATTCTTTAGTATCTTGAATACATTCACTTTTAATTATAGACAGACCATATGTAGCCTATTTTATTCAGATTATCCTCGTATTAAACAAATGCTCACTGTTGTACTATAATGCCAATTACCGATTATCGGGTATTAATTACCTTACAGCTATAAAATTAACAATATTATGTATTTGGCACAATAATTGCTCATAAAGTAAACTAAATTACCTATAAATACTAAATTACCTATAAATACTAAATTACCTATATAAATACTATTGCGATTAACTCGATAAACTCACTACTTCTCATTGAATCTTTAATTTAAATCTTTGTTATCAGGGTCAATTAAAAAATGAAAAAAAACATATTAGCACTATCTTTAACCGCCCTAACTATTGGCTCAATGATTACACCTGCAAATGCCGTTAACATAGTTGACGAAGCGAATAGAAAAGCAGTAGGTCATGTAATGTGGCACAAACAAGAGGCAATTAAACCAGAAGATTTATTGAATAAACCAATACCTGAGCACAGTACCAGCCTGTTTTTTATTAGAGCAAAAGACAACGACCCTGAACAATCTAGCGCCAATATCGCCATCAACGACAGATATCAAGTCAGCCTACACCCTGGTAACTATACTCAAGTTTACTCCTGTGCCGGTATCAACCGTTTAAGTGGCGAAATAACCGGGTTAAAAACCAATGATTTACTATTAGCCACTCAGGATTACCAACTAGAAGAAAAAGGGGCCTACTTCTTTTTTATTGATATAGATGAGCAAGGACAATCTTCAATCAAACAAATTGAAGAAGAAAGCGCCTTAGAAGCCCTTAAAGACAAATACTATCAAGCCCATCAAATTACCCGAGTGGTACCAAACTGTCCTCCCATTATGAAAGCCCCTGTACTTGAAAAAGAAGTCAGTATTGAACTTGAAGTACTATTTGATACAGACAAAGCCATTATCAAACCAGAATTTGTAAACGAAGTGAAAGAAGTCGCTGACTTCATGACCCTCTACTCTAATACAACCGCCGTTATAGAGGGGCACACAGATAGTCGAGCAAGCGAACCTTATAACCAGAAACTATCTGAACGCCGTGCAGTCGCAGTCAAAGACATGCTAATTAATCGCTTTGGCATTGCTGCGGACCGCTTATCAGCGATTGGCTATGGCGAACTACGCCCAAGAGCCACTAACAGTACTAAAGAGGGTATGCAATTAAACCGCCGTACCATTGCCGTCATTAATGAACGAGTCCGCGTCGACCAAGACGGCAACCAAATACTTAACTAATACACCCAATCGCATACAGCATTATAAGCATATTAATAATATTTAAAGGTAACTATCCATGAAGAACATTATCGTAAAAACACATGACACAGCAAAAACAATTAATGAAATTAGCGTTATTACAAAAGATGGTCATATTGACATAATTAAAGCGGAAAAAGACGTTAACTATGAATTCTTTGATGAATCCATTGGCCGTGCCCCGAATCATATTATTACCAAACGTGTCGACAATGACTTACATGTATCGTTTGAGCGTGAAGGTAAGGACACAGACTTAATTATTGAAGGTTTTTACGATAATGATCAACAAGCCTTAATTGGTATCGCTGAAGATGATAGTTACTATCACTATATTCCAGATACCGGTGAAGTTTATGACTATGTTACCCAACTAGAGATGGGCGATGTTGAAGGTGCCGCTCTAGGGGGAGAAGAAATGTTAACCCCTTGGTGGATTACAGCACCGGCCGGTTTTCCATGGTGGTTAGGCCTTGGATTAGTCCCATTTTTATTTAATGATGATGACGATAAAGATCCACAAACAGCACCAACCGCCAATGACGACCTAAAAGAAGGCACTAGTGGAGAACCTGTTGTTATCGACGTAGTGGGTAACGATACTGACCCTGAAAACGATCTTGACCCAAGCACAGTAGTCATTAGTAAAGCACCAGACGGCAGCACCATCTCTGAAGATGGAAAGAGCGTAACCGTACCTGGCGAAGGGACATGGGAAGTTGACCCAGAAGGCAAAGTAACCTTCACACCAGAAGCTGGATTTACCAAAGATCCCACCCCAATTGAATATATTGTTTCTGATAAAACAGGCAAAGCATCTAACCCAGCGACTATCTCTGTGGATTATCCACAAACAGCACCAACCGCCAATGACGACCTAAAAGAAGGCACTAGTGGAGCACCTGTTGTTATCGACGTAGTAGGTAACGATACTGACCCTGAAAACGATCTTGACCCAAGCACAGTAGTCATTAGTAAAGCACCAGACGGCAGCACCATCTCTGAAGATGGAAAGAGCGTAACCGTACCTGGCGAAGGGACATGGGAAGTTGACCCAGAAGGCAAAGTAACCTTCACACCAGAAGCTGGATTTACCAAAGATCCCACCCCAATTGAATACATTGTTTCTGATAAAACAGGCAAGGCATCTAACCCAGCGACTATCTCTGTGGATTATCCACCTATAGTTAGTATTCAAGCCTTAGATGCTGAATCAGTTGAAGGTATTGATAATGTTTTAGTATTCCGTATTGCACAAGACCAACTCAGCACAAAAGACACAACAGTCGACGTTAAACTTGGCAGCGGAGTACCATTGAACCTGAAGACATTGTATCAATCAGCTACACTAAAGCCGATGGCACTCAAGTCACATTGGGCGACCAAGCTGCCATTGCAAACT